>NZ_JBOIBY010000031.1:0-1956 GCF_050739655.1 Pseudomonas sp.
TGTGGGAGCGAGCTTGCTCGCGATGGCGTCGGCTCAGACACTACAAAGCTGAATCACTGGGTGCAGGCGTTCATGAATTCGGTGCGGGCCGAGCACGCGCTGGCCAAATGAAAAAAACCGCTCACAACGAGCGTTTTTTTTGTTTCCCAGAGCGCATGTCAGCCAAACAGCCAATACCCCAACAACGTCAGCACCGCCACCGCCAGTACCGGGCGTAGTACACGGTAGGCCTTGGGATTGCGCCGCTTCCATTGCTTGACCATTCCACTGAATTTATCGCTGGAGTTCTTGCTCCAGGCATAGGCCTGGTTGATCCCGCCCACACGCTCGTCATCCAGATTCTGAGGAGCGGTGGCGCGACCCAGCCAGGCGCTGATACTGCGATTGATGCGGGTCATGAGGCGATTGCTCAGTGGACGCTCGATATCGCAGAACAGGATGACCCGGGTCTGTTCCGTTTCATTCTTGACCCAGTGCACGTAGGTTTCGTCGAACATCACGTCCTCGCCATCGCGCCAGGCGTAAACCTGACCGTCGACAAAGATGCGGCATTCATCGGAATTGGGGGTGGACAGGCCCAAGTGATAACGCAGGGAACCGGCAAACGGATCGCGATGCGGGTTGAGATGACTGCCGCCCGGCAACAGCGCGAACATCGCGCCTTTGACGTTGGGAATACTGCTGACCAACTCAACGGTTCTCGGGCACAAGGCTTCGGCGGAAGGCAGCGGTTTGTCGTACCACTTGAGATAAAAACGCTTCCAGCCCTTCTTGAAGAACGAGCCGAAACCGGCGTCGTTGTTCTTTGCCGCCGCACGGATATACCCCTCGTCGAACAAATGCATCGCTTCGTCGCGAATCACCTCCCAGTTGTCCTTGAGCACATCCAGTTCCGGGAACTTGCTGCGATCCAGATACGGTTTCGAAGGCACACCGGAAAACAGGTACATCAAGGCGTTATAGGGGGCAAACAGTGCCGAATGGTTCACGAACTGGCGCAAAACCGGCAGACGCGCCTTGCCGCGTAAATGCACATAGAGGGTGCTGCCGAGAAACAGCAGCAACAACGAGGCCTTCGCGGCAAACGATAAGGTCATCAACAACTCCTTTGAAGATAAGCGACACGTGCGCCACGTCCATTGCCCGACATGGCTGCTGGCATGATAAACACTACCGACCCGATGAAAAACCTGCACTTTTCAACATTCAATGTTAATGAATGTGCAACAAAGCATTTCTTAACATAAAACGCCTGAACGCGGGCTGATGCAGATCCATCATCAACCGGACCCGATCAATGGATCGCAACCAGCGATAACGCCTCAACCATCGCCGCCAGCCACGATCCACCAATGTTCAGCGCTTACTGCTGATTCTCCTGTTCGGTAAACAGATCACTGAACAGCATGCTCGACAGGTAACGCTCACCGGAATCCGGCAGGATCACGACGATGGTCTTGCCCTGCATTTCCGGGGTCTCCGCCAATCTTACGGCCACTGCCATGGCGGCGCCGCAGGAAATCCCGGACAAAATCCCTTCTTCCTGCATCAGGCGCAAGGCCATGGCCTTGGACTCTTCGTCGCTGACCAGCTCCACCCGATCGACCATCGACAAATCGAGGTTCTTCGGCACAAAACCGGCACCGATGCCCTGGATCTTGTGCGGGCTCGGCTTGATTTCTTCACCGGCCAGGGCCTGGGTGATCACCGGCGATACCGCCGGCTCCACCGCCACCGAGAGTATCGGCTTGCCCTGGGTATTCTTGATATACCGTGACACTCCAGTGATGGTTCCACCGGTTCCGACGCCTGCCACCAGCACGTCGACCGCGCCGTCGGTATCGTTCCAGATTTCCGGGCCGGTGGTTTTTTCGTGGATGGCCGGGTTGGCCGGGTTATCGAACTGAGCCGGCATGAAGTACTTCGACGGGTCGCCGGCAACAATTTCACCGGCTT
>NZ_JBOIBY010000032.1:0-3417 GCF_050739655.1 Pseudomonas sp.
AGTAACGTAATCGATAGCAGCTTGTACAGTAGTGATCTTTTCAGCTTCTTCGTCAGGGATTTCGGTCTCGAATTCCTCTTCCAGAGCCATCACCAGCTCAACGGTGTCAAGGGAGTCGGCACCCAGGTCTTCTACGAAGGAAGCAGTGTTGACCACTTCTTCTTCTTTAACGCCCAGTTGCTCGGCAACGATTTTATTGACGCGATCTTCGATGGTGATCATAACTTGTTTTCACTCCTAATTGACAAATTCAGGCAGCTGGCCAGTGGGTAAGTGTATAGAAAGACTTTTCAGCTTTTCAACTGAAAGCTTCACTCCTCAAACCCGGTGACCCTTTGCCTATAAAATAGATTGCAGCTTTATAACGGATTTTAGACAGCTCGTATGACATTTTTTTGAAGCAATCCGTCACATTTGAATTACATGTACATCCCGCCGTTCACCGGGATTGTAGCTCCGGTAACGTAAGCCGCACCGTCCGACGCAAGAAAAGCGACCACGGACGCGATCTCTTGAGCCTGCCCCAGACGACCCAGCGGAATCTGCGTCTGCAAGGCTTCACGCTGTGCCTCAGGCAGTTCACGGGTCATATCGGTGTCGATGAACCCTGGGGTCACCGAGTTTACCGTAATTGAACGCGAACCGACTTCACGCGCCAGCGCACGGCTGAAACCTTCCAGACCGGCCTTGGCGGCGGCATAGTTTACTTGGCCTGCGTTGCCCATGGCACCCACAACCGAACCAATACTGATAATTCGACCCCAACGAGCCTTGGTCATACCGCGCAAAACGCCCTTCGACAGGCGGAACAGACTGTTCAGGTTGGTATCGACAACGTCATGCCACTCGTCGTCTTTCATACGCATCATCAGGTTATCGCGGGTGATACCGGCGTTATTGACCAGAATCGCCGGCGCACCGAACTGCTCCTGGATGCTCGCCAGCAACGCTGCAACGGACTCGTCGCTGGTGACGTTGAGCTCAAGGCCAGTGCCCTGAATGCCGTTTTCCTTCAGGGTCGCAGCGATGCGCTCGGCACCCGATGCGGAGGTAGCGGTGCCGACCACGATGGCACCCTGACGACCCAGTTCCAGGGCGATAGCCTGACCAATGCCGCGGCTCGCACCGGTGACCAGTGCAACTTTACCTTGCAGACTCATGCAAGCTTCTCCTGATTCAGGCCAACGCTGCACGAGCGGCAGCGAAAGCGTCTGGGGTATTGAGGTTGGAAGTGGATACGCCGTCGGCGCAACGTTTGTTCAGACCTGCCAGCACTTTGCCCGGACCGCACTCGACCAGATTGGTCGCGCCCTTGGCTGCCAGTGCCTGGACCGATTCAACCCAGCGCACAGGCTTGTAGAGCTGCTCAAGCAAATCACGCTTGAGGGTTTCCAGATCGGTCGGCACATCGGCGCTGACGTTCTGCACCACAGGGATCTGCGGCGCCTGCCAATCGATGGCTGCGATCGAGTCGGCGAAACGCTCGGCTGCCGGGCGCATCAGTTCGCAGTGGGACGGCACGCTGACGGGCAGCGGCATGGCGCGCTTGGCACCACGAGCCTTGCAGCCTTCGATAGCGCGCTCGACCGCAGCCTTGGCACCGGCGATCACTACTTGACCTGGGGAGTTGAAATTGACCGCGCTGACCACTTCGCCCTGCGCGGCTTCGGCGCACGCTGCCAGTACGTCGGCGTCTTCCAGACCGAGGATAGCGGCCATGCCGCCCTGCCCGGCCGGAACGGCTTCCTGCATCAACTTGCCACGGGTTTCGACGAGCTTCACCGCGTCAGCGAGGCTCAGGCTGCCTGCCGCGACCAGTGCACTGTATTCACCCAGGCTGTGACCGGCGACGTAAGCCGGGCGCGCGCCACCTTCAGCCAGCCACAAGCGCCACAGGGCGATCGAAGCGGTCAGAATGGCTGGCTGGGTTTTATCGGTTTGATTGAGCTGCTCTTCCGGCCCTTGCTGGGTCAGTGCCCACAGGTCGTAACCCAGAGCAGCGGAAGCTTCTTTGAAGGTTTCAAGGACAACTGGATGTTGTGCGCCCAACTCGGCCAGCATGCCGAGGGACTGCGAACCCTGTCCTGGAAAGACGAATGCGAGGGAAGCAGACATGTAACAAGCCCCTAATGATCTTGTCGTCGGAGAATTGACGTCCCGCCTTGGCGGACGCAAGAAACTGACAGTTGGATGGCCAATTGAATTGAGCGGTCACATTTAAGCATTGTCCGACGAAAACACCTAAAGCAACAAATCCTCCAGACGACCGTGAAGTCGCTCCGGCAGGTTTTCCTGAATCTCGATCAGGGCACGGGAAATCGCACTCTGAAATCCCTGTACCCCAGCGGAACCGTGGCTTTTCACGACAATCCCCTGCAAACCGAGAAAACTTGCACCGTTATGACGCGCCGGAGCCAGATCGGCTTGCAGGCGCTTCATCAGCGGCAGCGCCAACGCACCCACCACGCGTGATGGCAGGCTTCTCTTGAACAGCTCCTCGATACGCCCGGCAATCATGGTCGCCAGACCTTCGCTGGATTTGAGCAGGATATTGCCGACAAAACCGTCACACACCACTACATCCGCTTCGCCGCGATACAAACCGTCACCCTCGACGAAACCGATGTAATTGATACCACGGGCACTTTGCAACAAAGTTGCAGCCAGCTTGACTTGCTGATTGCCCTTGATGTCTTCGATTCCGATATTCAGCAATGCCACCCGCGGGCGAACAACACCCAGCGTCTCGGCGGCGACCGAGCCCATCACTGCAAATTGCAGCAATTGCTCAGCGCTGCAATCGACGTTGGCGCCCAGATCGAGCAACTGGCAATAGCCTTTCTGCGTCGGGATTGCCGCCACCATGGCCGGCCGGTCGATGCCCGGCAACGTCTTGAGTACGAATCGCGACAACGCCATTAATGCGCCAGTGTTGCCGGCACTGACAAAGGCCTGAACCTTGCCGTCACGCAACAGCTCAAGCGCAACGCGCATCGATGAATCGGGCTTGCCACGAAGAGCTTGGGCGGGTTTTTCGTCCATGGTGATCACTTCTGACGCCGCAGTGATCGACAGGCGCGCGCGATCCACAGCCGAATGGCCAGCGATCAATTCTTCAAGGAGGGAGGGTTGACCGACGAGGGTCAGGTGCAGCGAGGGGGTAGCAGACAGGCAAGCGATGCTGGCCTGAACAATGCTGCGGGGACCGAAGTCCCCGCCCATTGCGTCAATCGCGATGACTTGAGCAGACAAGTGATTACTCGTCAGCGCCCTTGTCGATCACTTTACGACCACGGTATACGCCTTCTGGCGATACGTGGTGACGCAGGTGAACTTCACCGGTGGTTTTTTCTACAGACAGGGTGCTAGCCTCGAGAGCGTCGTGCGAACGGCGCATGTCACGGGCAGAGCGGGATT
>NZ_JBOIBY010000033.1:0-1775 GCF_050739655.1 Pseudomonas sp.
GAGAACAGGTGCGACGATAGCGCCTATCCTTCCCACTCCAGACGCAAAACCCACGCCGGTTGAACGAATCGATGACGGGTAGAAATCCCCTGCGTACGCATATGCCAACAACTGGGTACCGAGGGTCGATGCACCGACAATGAACACCACTGGGAAAAGCAAAGTCGTTGAGCGCGTATAACCCAGGATGGTTAAAGCAATTGCTCCAACGATGTAGAAGCAGACCAGTACGTGCTTGATGTTTAGCTTGTCACTCAACCATCCACCGCCAATTGCACCGGCGATGGCCCCCACATTGAAAACAATCACAAAGTTCAACGCCGAGCCAAGACTGAACCCCGCCATCGCCATAAGCTTGGTTAGCCAAGAGTTAAGGGCGTAGACCATGAAGAGCCCCGTCATGAACGCAGACCAAATCATGATGGTGCTAAAGCCTCGACCCTCCTTGAACAAATTACGAACTGGCGCGTCCTGTTTATCCAATACTTTGGCACTCCCGGTCATCACAGTGTTTTCGTCGATGATGAGAGTAGGGTCTAGCTTTCGAGCAATTGCTCGCAGCTCGTCCTGACGTCCGGTTTTGAGCAGGTAGGCTATAGACTCGGGCATAGTTTTCAGAATCATGGGAATGAGCAGCACTGGCAGCAGCGCCACATAAAACACCCACTGCCATCCGTGACTCTCAATCAGCTGCTTGCCAGTCAGTGCAACCAAAATACCGCCCACGGAGTACCCTGCGAAAACGAGGGTTACCAGTCGAGTACGGAGTTTGAGTGGAGAAAATTCACCCATCTGAGCGGTGCAAATTGGAAGTACGCCGCCAATGCCAAGGCCGGCGATGAAGCGAGAAATGCTAAAGGTGATCGGGTCGCTGGTGAGGCCAGCCGCAGCAGTGAAAGTACTGAACAAGGCCACGCAGATTGCGATCATCTTGGGACGCCCAATACGATCGGCTAGCGTGCCAAGAAAAATCGCTCCCAGCATCGTTCCGAACAGTGCAGACCCAGCCATGATGCCGGCGCTGGTTGGATCAATGTTCATGTCCTTCATGATCGCGGGAAGGGCGGCACCGACTACGGCAAGGTCATAACCATCGATGATCAGAATGAGGACACACCAAAATAGAATGAGTCCATGGAAGCGGTTGAACTTCGACTCAACCGCGAGTGTATAAACGTTTACCGGCTGCATATCGCGTCTCCTTCGATCTTGTTTTTTTTGTGAAGTGCACTTGTATCTGCGTCGTCAGGCACCGCGTCTTTGACGTCATATCGAAATTGAGGACGCACCGGTTGGAGGCTCGGTGGTTTACTTGATATGCAACGCTAGGGTGACCTGCGTAGCATCGTAGGAGTTGCCTTTGCTGCGGCCTATGCCCGGCGGCATCGTTCTGCTTGACCGTTTTGGACACCCATAGTTGGCCAGAAACGACCAGGATGACTTTGGGGAGGAGATGCCTGTCGGCATTTAGCGCGTGAAACGCGTTGCAGATTTCAGTCGTAATGTGGCGGGCAAATAGTTCTCTTGTTACGGAAAATAGGCTTTTATATTTCGCCTGGCTCGTCAGCATTGGAGCGGCGATAAGCGCCAGGGCTCACTCCCGTCCACTTCTTGAAGGCACGATGAAATGCACTGCTTTCCTGGAAGCCAGTGAGTGCAGCCACTTCGGTTACTGTCATGTTCGGTTGGCACAGCAGATTGATTGCCATGTCACGTCGCAGATTGTCTTTCAAACGCTGATAGCTAACCCCCTCGGCTTGTAACCTTCGCTGGAG
>NZ_JBOIBY010000034.1:0-17829 GCF_050739655.1 Pseudomonas sp.
TTTTTTTTTGCGGTTTCTCTTTTTTTGGGTTGGGTTTTGTTCGGTTGGGTTTTTTTTCGTTTTTATAATTCTTTTTTTTTACATACCCTTTTTTTTGGCGGCTCGCTCCCACAGTGGGGCCGCGCCCACATTCATGATTTCCGGAGGTTCCCATGACGGCCCACGCCGACCTTTCGCCGACCCTTCAACTCGCCATCGACCTGATCCGCCGTCCGTCCGTCACCCCGGTCGACGCCGATTGCCAGAAGCAGATGATGCAGCGCCTGGGCGATGCCGGTTTTGCGCTGGAACCGATGCGCATCGAAGATGTGGATAACTTCTGGGCGACCCACGGCAAACACGACGGCCCGGTGCTGTGCTTCGCCGGCCACACCGACGTGGTGCCAACCGGCCCGGTGACCGCCTGGCAGATCGACCCGTTCAACGCCGTGATCGATGAACACGGCATGCTCTGCGGCCGTGGCGCGGCGGACATGAAAGGCAGTCTGGCATCCATGACCGTGGCCGCCGAGCGTTTCGTCGCCGACTACCCGGATCACAAGGGCAAGGTTGCGTTCCTGATCACCAGCGACGAAGAAGGCCCGGCGCACCACGGCACCAAGGCTGTGATTGAGCGCCTGGTGGCGCGCAAGGAGCGTCTGGACTGGTGCATTGTCGGCGAGCCGTCGAGCACTTCTCTGGTCGGTGACGTGGTCAAGAACGGCCGTCGCGGCTCCCTCGGCGCCAAGCTGACCGTACGCGGTGTACAAGGTCACGTGGCCTACCCGCACCTGGCCAAGAACCCGATCCACCTCGCTGCCCCGGCCCTGGCGGAACTTGCCGCCGAGCATTGGGACCACGGCAACGATTTCTTCCCGCCGACCAGCTTCCAGATCTCCAACGTCAACTCTGGTACCGGCGCGACCAACGTCATCCCCGGTGACCTGGTGGCGGTGTTCAACTTCCGCTTCTCCACCGAGTCCACCGTCGAAGGCCTGCAGAAGCGCGTGGCCGACATCCTCGACAAGCATGACCTGGACTGGCACATCGACTGGGCATTGTCCGGCCTGCCGTTCCTCACCGAACCGGGCGCACTGCTCGACGCGGTCTCGTCCAGCATCAAGGACATCACCGGTCGCGAAACCAAGGCATCCACCAGCGGTGGCACCTCCGATGGACGCTTCATCGCGACCATGGGCACCCAAGTGGTCGAGCTGGGCCCGGTCAACGCCACCATTCACCAGGTCAACGAGCGCGTATTGGCGGCCGACCTCGATGTGCTGACCGAGATCTACTACCAGACACTCGTCAAGTTGCTCGCCTGATGCTGGCTTGTCCGATCTGCAGCGAACCGCTCAGTGCGGTGGACAACGGCGTGGTCTGCCCCGCCGGGCATCGGTTCGACCGTGCGCGCCAGGGTTACCTGAACCTGTTGCCGGTGCAGCACAAGAACAGCCGCGACCCTGGGGATAACCAGGCGATGGTCGAGGCGCGTCGTGATTTTCTCAATGCCGGGCACTACGCGCCGGTGGCCAAGCGCCTGGCGCAGCTGGCGGCCGGTTATGCGCCGGCACGCTGGGTCGACATTGGTTGTGGCGAGGGTTACTACACCGCACAAATCGCCGAGGCCCTGCCGGACGCCGACGGTTATGCGCTGGACATCTCCAGGGAAGCCGTCAAACGCGCCTGCAAACGCAATCCGGCGCTGACCTGGTTGATCGCCAGCATGGCCCGCGTACCGTTGGCTTCCGGCAGCTGCCAGTTTCTGGCCAGCGTCTTCAGCCCGTTGGACTGGGAAGAAGCCAAACGCCTGCTCAGCCCCGGCGGCGGCCTGATGAAAGTCGGACCGACCAGCGGCCACCTGATGGAATTGCGTGAGCGCCTGTACGACGAAGTACGCGAATACACCGACGACAAGCATCTGGCCCTGGTGCCGGAAGGCATGGCGCTGGCCCATAGCGAAACCCTGGAGTTCAAGCTGACGCTTGCGAGCGGCCAGGACCGGGCAAACTTGCTGGCCATGACGCCCCACGGCTGGCGCGCCAGTGCCGAGCGCCGGGCGGCGGTCATCGAGCAGGCGGAGCCGTTCGAGGTCACCGTCTCGATGCGCTACGATTATTTCATTCTTCAATAACCCACCAATTTGGCCTTGGGCGACGGTTCAAGGCCGGCTAAATCCGCGAATGGATTTTTCAGACACGCAGTGAGGACATCCATGCGCCAGCCCGATATCGAGATTTACCTGAAAGACGCCGACGTCGATCACAAAGCCATCGCCGCCTGGCTCGGCGCCGCGCTCGGCCCGTGCTCTGACTGGGTTCAGAAGGGTCAGACTTACAAATGTAAGGCCGGCAATGTACCGGTGACCTGGTTGCCCAAGGCCGTAGGAAAATGGAACAGCCTGTACCTGGAAAGCGACGAGACCCCGTGGGAAGACGACATCGCCTGCGCCCGCGCCGCCTTTGCCGCGCTGAACGTCGAAGTGCGTTGCGCGCCTGGTAGCTGGGTCGAGGAAGAAGGTGAGGAGTCTGCGGATCGCTGGATTCGTATCAGTGCCGATGGTGAGGAAGAAATCACCTGGAAAACCGCGTAAAAACGAGCGACACCGAACAAATGTGGGAGCGGGCTTGCTCGCTCCCACAATGGTTTTGTGTGACCTGAAGAGCTGATTTACAGACCTACAACATCCTCAGCCTGCAACCCCTTCTGCCCTTCCACCACCGCGTATTCAACCTGCTGACCCTCGGTCAGCGAACGGTGGCCTTCGCCGCGGATCGCGCGGTAGTGCACGAACACGTCCACCCCATCCTGACGCTGAATGAAGCCGTAGCCCTTGGCGTCGTTGAACCACTTCACGTTGCCGGTTTCGCGTGTTGCCATCTGTTCATACTCCTTTTTTATTATTGATCGGCTTTTCGCAGGAAAGCCTCGGGAACATCAGCCGCACATGCTGGCCCAATGCAGGCAGGCGGCGGAGCGCCGAGTATATGACACGCACCAAAACTCTCAACAGGAGTTTACTTCGCCGCTTTTTTGCCGATATTCAGCGAATACGGCACACTATCGCCCTCCCGAGCAAACGCTCGGTTTTATTCACTCATGCAGATGCCGTATGACCCGTTCCCCGTTCCGCCGTCTTGTGTTTGGTACCCTGCGCCGACTGCTCTACCTCTGGGTTCGCTCGGAGACGATCAACCAGTCGTCGTTCACCCTCAACCTCGACCGCAGTCGTCCGGTGTTCTACGTCCTGCAAAACCCTTCGCTGACCGACCTCGCGGTGGTCGACACCGAATGCAGCAAGGCCGGCCTGCCACGCCCGGTGCTGCCGGTCTCAGTGGGCAATCTGCTGGAGCCAGCAGCCTTCTTTTATCTGACCCCGGACCCAGACTGGCTCGGCCGCCAGGACAAGCGCGGCGCACCGCCAACCCTGACCCGCCTGGTCAGCGCCCTGAGCCAGAACGCCGTCGAAGATGCGCAGATCATTCCGGTCAGTGTGTTCTGGGGTCAGTCGCCAGACAGTGAATCGAGCCCATGGAAACTGCTGTTCGCCGACAGCTGGGCCGTCACCGGGCGCTTGCGTCGCTTGCTCAGCATCATCGTGCTGGGACGCAAGACGCGCGTGCAGTTTTCCGCGCCGATCCACCTGCGTGAGTTGGTCGATCACAACAAAGGCCACGAGCGCACCGTGCGCATGGCTCAACGCATCTTGCGCGTGCACTTTCGCAACCTGAAAACCGCGGTGATCGGCCCGGATATTTCCCACCGACGCAATCTGGTCAAAGGCCTGATCAACCAGCCAATGGTCAAGCAAGCCATCCTCGATGAAGCCGAGCGCGAAAACATCTCCCCGGAAAAAGCCAAGGCCCAGGCCCTGCGCTACGGCAACGAGATCGCGTCCGACTACACCTATACCGCGATCCGCTTTCTGGAAGTGGTGCTGAGCTGGTTCTGGAACAAGATCTACGACGGCATCAAGGTCAACAACATCGAAGGCGTCCAGCACGTCGCACCAGGGCACGAAGTGATCTACGTGCCGTGCCATCGCAGCCACATCGACTACCTGCTGTTGTCCTATCTGCTGTTTCGAAACGGCCTGACCCCGCCGCACATTGCCGCCGGGATCAACCTGAACATGCCGGTGATCGGCGGTCTGCTGCGGCGCGGCGGCGCGTTCTTCATGCGCCGCACGTTCAAGGGCAACCCGCTGTACACCTCGGTGTTCAACGAATACCTGCACACCCTATTCACCAAGGGCTTCCCGGTGGAGTATTTCGTCGAGGGCGGCCGCTCGCGCACCGGGCGCATGCTGCAACCGAAAACCGGGATGCTGGCGATTACCCTGCGCAGCTTCCTGCGTTCCTCGCGGATGCCGATCGTGTTTGTACCGGTGTACATCGGCTACGAACGTGTGCTGGAAGGCCGTACCTACCTGGGTGAGTTGCGTGGCGCGACCAAGAAGAAAGAATCGATCTTCGATATCTTCAAAGTGATTGGCGCGCTCAAGCAGCGTTTCGGCCAAGTCGCCGTGAACTTCGGTGAGCCGATCAAGCTGGCGCAGTTCCTCGACAGCGAACAACCGGACTGGCGCCAGCAGGAACTCGGTCCGCAGTTCAAACCAGCCTGGCTCAACGAAACCACCAACCGCCTGGGCGAAAAAGTCGCGCAGCATCTCAATGAAGCGGCGGCGATCAATCCGGTCAACCTCGTGGCACTGGCATTGCTGTCCACCAGCCGCCTGGCGCTCGATGATCGTGCGATGGCACGGGTACTCGATCTGTATCTGGCGCTGTTGCGTAAGGTGCCCTACTCGCCGCACACCACCCTGCCGGAAGGTGATGGCCGGGTGCTGATCGAGCATGTGAAAGACATGGATCTGCTGTCCGAGCAGAGCGACGCACTGGGCAAGATTCTCTATCTGGACGAGCAAAACGCGGTCCTGATGACCTACTACCGCAACAACGTGCTGCACATCTTCGCGTTGCCGGCGCTGCTGGCGAGTTTCTTCCAGAGTGCTTCGCGCATGAGCCGCGAACAGATCCTGCGCTACACCCGCGCGCTGTATCCGTACCTGCAAGCGGAGCTGTTCATCCGTTGGTCGCTGGACGAACTGGACGGGGTGATCGATCAGTGGCTGGACGCATTCGTCGAGCAAGGCCTGCTGCGCTTCGAGAATGACGTGTACCTGCGCCCGGCCCCAAGTTCACGGCATTTCGTGCTGTTGACGCTGCTGTCCAAGAGCATCGCCCAGACCCTGCAGCGCTTCTATATGACTGTGTCCTTATTGCTCAACAGCGGCCAGAACAGCATCAGCGCCGAAGAACTGGAAGACCTGTGCACCGTCATGGCCCAGCGCCTGTCGATCCTCCATGGCCTGAACGCCCCGGAATTTTTCGACAAGAGCCTGTTCCGCCACTTCATCCAGACCCTGCTTGATCTCGAAGTGCTCAAGCGCGACGAGGCCGGCAAGCTGGGTTATCACCAACTGCTGGGCGAACTGGCCGAGGGCGCGGCCAAACGGGTGTTGCCGGCGGAGATTCGTTTGTCTATTCGCCAGGTGGCTTTGCATGGTGATGAAAGTGCGGCGGAAACAACTTCGCTGGGCACATAAAGAACCGTAACTTTCCACGCAGAAATAAAAGGATGTATTTCTGCGACAAACATATATCAATGTTCCGCTAGCATCCTTTCTGCCTAATTCAGGCATAGCCCAAAGGATACTTATATGAGCAAATACATTTCCGGGAAAGTTCTTTTCAGCAAAACCCCATACGGCATTCAAACGGACTACACCACTAAAACCAGTCTCTACAAACAACTTAGCGATGATGAGTCAACACTCATCAATACACACATCGGAAACTCGCTCGAACATAAATGGTGGGAATTCGAGTTTAGTGTTGAACGCGACCCAAATGATGTTTCGATAAACACATTCAGAATCATCGCTGAAGTATTTTTCCCCGACGGAACACTTCTTGCCGAAGCCGATGAGCTGCTATCGGTCGATTTTGATTACGGGACTCGTCATTACGAGGATATTTACCTCAAGCCTGTATTCATTGTTTGATCGAAGCTACGAATTTCATATCGGCAATACACTTAGTTCATATCGCACAAAAATGATGGGCGATATTACCGGCAAAATCGGCTAAATTGTTGTTGGCGCTTGCCCTCTATGAGCGCCAATGACAAGGATTCGCCAAATGAAAAAACTATCTCTCCTCGCGCTCACCGCGTTACTCGGCGCCTGCCAATCCATGCAACCTGCCCCTAAAGCCAGCCTCGATGGCGAAGTCTTTTATCTGCAGCGCATCGCACTGCCTCCGACGGCGATCCTCAGCGTCAGCCTGCAGGACATCTCGCTAGCCGATGCCCCGGCGAAAGTTATCGACGAACAGCGAGGCCCGGTCAAAGGTCAGGTTCCCCTGGTTTTCCACCTCAGCTATGACCCGCTCAAGATCGAGCCCAACCACCGTTATTCGGTAAATGCGCGCATCGAAGTCGACGGTAAGTTACTGTTCATCACCACCGAGAATCACGCCGTACGACTGGACGGCTCCGATCCCCACCCAGTAAAGGTCCGTGTCGACCCGGCCCGCTAAGTGTCTTTTTCAAGAAAGGAAGTTGCCATGCTCCGCCCTACCCTACGTTTTGCCGGCCTGTGCGCAGGCTTGATGATCTGCGCCAGTGCCATGGCGCTGTCCCTCACCGACCTGTCGCAGAAAGACGCCACTGGCGGACTCAAGGACGCTTTGACCCAAGGCGCGCAACTGGCAGTGAAACAACTCGGCACGCCGGGCGGTTTCAGCAACAACCCTGACGTCAAAATCGAACTGCCGGGCAAACTCGCCAAAGTTGCCAGCAAAATGAAACAGTTCGGCATGGGTGATCAAGTCGATCAACTGGAAGCGAGCATGAACAAGGCGGCGGAAACCGCCGTGGTCCAGGCTCAGCCGATCCTCGTGGATGCGGTGAAGAAAATGACCGTGGAGGACGCCAAGGGGATCCTTAGCGGCGGCAACGACTCGGCCACCCAATACCTGAACAAGACCAGCCGCGAACAGATCCGCGCCAAATTCCTGCCGATCGTCAAGCAAGCCACCGACAAGGTTGGCCTGGCCCAACAGTACAACTCGTTCGCAGGGCAAGCAGCGACCATGGGCGTAGTGGATGCGAAAAACGCCAACGTCGAAAACTACGTCACCGAGCAGGCATTGAACGGCTTGTTCGAGATGATCGGCAAACAGGAAGAAACCATCCGCCAGAACCCGGCGGCGGCTGCGACCAGTTTGGCGAAGAAGGTGTTTGGAACGCTTTAACCTTCACCACAAAAACCTGTGGGAGCGGCGGTGCGACGATTCGACTTGCCCGCTGCCACAGTGCTCAGCGTTGCTGCAGATCGTTCGGCCGACAAAAATCCTGTGGGAGCGAGGCTTGCCCGCGAAGGCGTCAGGTCAGTCGACACTGATGTTGAATGTGCCGGCCTCTTCGCGGGCAAGCCCGCTCCCACAGGGTTCAGGGTTGCTGCAAATCTTGCGAGCGACAAAAAATTCTGTAGGAGCGGAGGGTCACACCGCAGCACGCAAGAAGAAAACCCACTCGCGCCCCATCTTCCTCTTCTCAAACACATTCAACTCGACTAGCCCATTCAAGGTCGACGAGGCGGTGTTGTATGAGCACACCAGGTGTTCCTTCACATTGCCCGCCGTGAATTCCTTGGCCATCCCGCTCTTGGCCACCTGAAATACAGCTCGCTGCTTCTCGGTTAACCGGTGAAAAAAGCCGGAAGTTATTAACCAGCGATCGAACTGGTCGGCGTTCGCCAGACTTTTCCGATACGCTGCGGCAAAACCACTGACAGCACGCATCACCACTGAACACTGGTAATCGATGAAGTAGGTAAGGTCCAGGTCATCCGACTCGGTGTTCAGGTACGAACGCCCGTATTTCACTGGCGCGCTTCGTAACAACACACTGATAGCAATATAACGAAACGCCGAGAAATCATTTTTGAACATGAACCAGTAGAACAGCGCCCTTGCGACACGGCCGTTGCCGTCGCGGAAGGGATGCTCGTAGCCCAGTGCAAAATGCAGGGCGATGCCTTTGATCAATGGATGGAGGTAATCCTTTTGCTCAAGGTTGTTGTGGGACTGGTTGATCCACTTCGACAACGTCTGCAACCGGCCCGTCAGGCCCTTCGCAGCAGGCGGCGTGTATACGGTCTGCCCCGCGCCATCCTGCACCACCACATCATCGTTGTTTCTGAACAGTCCCGGTGAGTATCGCGCATCATCAATACCCTCGACGCCCACCTGGTGCATGGCCAGGATCAGTCCGACGCTCATGGGCTCATGACGCTGCTCCCAAGCAAAATTCATCATTCTGTAATTGCCGATTACCATCCGCTCGTCTGGCGTGCGCGGCAGGCGTTTGCGCCTGAGCATGTCCTTGGCCACCCGCGTGGTGGTCGCCGCGCCTTCGAGTTGGCTGCTACTGATGGCTTCATCCTCGATCAGGTCGTTGAGCAGATAACTGAAGTGAGCGTGCTCGCCGATCTGACTGGTCATGAACTCCAGTGCCGCCGTGGTCGCTTGCCGGTCGACGGTCGAAATTGCCTTCTGCGCCTGCGGAGTGAGCACGAAGTTGCCCCACTGAAGAGGTTCGCCCAGAGGCAAGAGACTTGAGTACTGCGCCGTCCGTGCCTTTTTCACCAGTGCCCAGCACAGATTCGAATCCAGCCCCGACGGCCAGCGGTAGTGCAATTCATGGAAAGGTCGATAGCGCCCTTGATCGTCCAGCGGCTTGAGCAGCGCGAGGTAATCAGCGAGGCGTTCTTTGTGAGGGGATTGACCCAGCCGATCGAAGACCGGGTCGAGCCGGCCTTGTAACCGGGGTGGTTTTTTCATTGGTGCTGCCTCGGGTGTCCTCAAAAGCGAGGGTCGAGTACAGCACCCCGATCACCCTGCCTCAATATCGGACGTTTCCGAGATTGATGTAGGAGCTGCCGCAGGCTGCGATCTTGAGCGTTCCCACGCTCCGCGTGGGAACGATCATTACACGGGGGACGAGGGTGTCAACGAGAACACCTCAAACCGTGTCCTTGCGAATGCGGAACCAGGCCGCGTACAACGCCGGCAAAAACAGCAGCGTCAATGCCGTAGCCACAATCAGCCCACCCATGATTGCCACCGCCATTGGCCCGAAGAACACGCTGCGCGACAGCGGGATCATCGCCAGTACGGCGGCCAGCGCGGTCAGGACGATCGGCCGGAACCTGCGCACCGTCGCCTCGATAATCGCCTGCCATGGCTTCAGTCCGGCAGTAATGTCTTGCTCGATCTGATCCACCAGGATCACCGAGTTACGCATGATCATCCCCGACAAGGCGATAGTGCCGAGCATCGCGACAAAACCGAATGGCTGACGGAACACCAGCAAAAACAGTGTCACGCCGATCAGGCCCAAAGGCGCTGTCAGAAACACCATCGCCGTGCGTGAGAAACTGCGCAGTTGCAGCATCAGCAAGGTCAACACCACGACGATGAACATCGGAACACCGGCGTTGACCGATTTCTGTCCGCGCTCGGAGTCTTCCACGGTGCCGCCGACGTCCAGCAAATAACCGTCAGGCAGTTCGGCGCGGATCGGGTCGAGGGTCGGCATGATCTGTTTCACAAGGGTCGCCGGTTGTTCCTTGCCATAGATGTCGGCGCGAACCGTCACGTTGGGCAGGCGGTTTCGGTGCCAGATCACGCCTTCTTCAAAGCCGTATTCCAGGGTGGCGATCTGCGACAGGGCGACGCTGCGACCGTTGTCGGTCGGCACCGCCAGGCTGGGCAGCAACGACAACTCGGTGCGCTCATGCACGGTGCCGCGCAGCAGGATCTCGATCAACTCGTTGTCTTCGCGGAACTGACTCACGCTCGAGCCGGTCAGCGAGCTTTGCAAGAATTTCGACAGGTTCGCCGTGCTCACGCCCAGTGCCCGCGCCCGGTCCTGATCGATGTTCAGGTAGACGACCTTGCTCGGCTCTTCCCAGTCCAGATGGACGTTGGCCACATGGGGGTTTTCACGCACCTTGGCCGCGACTTTGCGGGCCAGCGCGCGGACTTCCTCAATGTGCTCACCCGTCACCCGGAACTGCACCGGATAACCAACCGGCGGGCCATTTTCCAGTCGTGTCACCCGCGAGCGCAGGGCCGGGAATTGCTCGTTAAGCGTTGTGATCAGCCAGGTGCGCAGGGTTTCGCGCTCCTCGATGGATTTCGCCAGGACCACGAACTGGGCAAAACTCGCGGCGGGCAGTTGTTGGTCCAGCGGCAGGTAAAAACGCGGCGAACCTGTGCCAACGTAGGCCACGTAGTTGTCGATTCCGGCCTTGTCCTTGAGCAGTGCTTCGAGGCGCTTGACCTCATCGGCGGTGTTACTCAGGGACGCGCCTTCGGCCAGTTTCAGGTCGACCATCAGTTCCAGGCGGCCCGATGCAGGGAAGAACTGCTGCGGCACGAAGCGGAAGAGCACGATAGAGGCAATGAACAACAGTACGGTCGCCGCGATCACGGTTTTGCGCCAACGCACACACCATTCCACCAGACGTCGCACGCGCTGATAAAACGGCGTGCCATAAGGATCGGGTTGGCCGGTACCGTGTTTGGCCGCATGAATTTTCGCCAGATCCGGCAGGAGTTTTTCCCCCAGGTAAGGCACGAACAACACCGCAGCCACCCACGAGGCCAGCAACGCGATGGTCACCACCTCAAAGATCGAACGGGTGTACTCGCCGGTGCCCGATTGCGCGGTAGCAATCGGCAGGAAGCCGGCAGCCGTGATCAATGTACCGGTGAGCATTGGGAACGCGGTGCTGGTCCACGCATAGCTCGCCGCCTTGATCCGGTCGAAGCCCTGCTCCATTTTGATCGCCATCATTTCAACGGCAATGATCGCGTCGTCCACCAACAAGCCCAGGGCCAGAACCAGCGCCCCCAGGGAAATTTTGTGCAGGCCTATGCCCAGGTAATACATGGTGGCGAAGGTCATCGCCAACACCAGCGGAATCGCCAGCGCGACCACCATGCCGGTGCGAACGCCAAGTGAGAAAAAGCTCACCAGCAACACGATTGCCAGAGCTTCCACCAACACCTGAACGAACTCGCCGACACCGGTTTTCACCGCTGCGGGTTGGTCGGAAACCTTGCGCAGTTGCATACCAGCCGGGAGGTTTCTCTGGATGCGGGCGAACTCGACTTCCAGTGCCTTGCCCAGCACCAGAATGTCGCCACCGTCCTTCATCGCTACCGCAAGACCAATAGCGTTCTCACCCATGAAGCGCATACGCGGTGCCGGTGGATCGTTAAACCCACGGCGCACATCCGCCACATCGGAGATGCGGAAGGTGCGATCCCCAACCCGTATCGGAAAGTTTTTTATCTCATCGACTGTCTGAAAATTCCCCGAAACCCGTAGCTGCAATCGCTCGCTGCTGGTTTCGAAAAAACCGGCGGTGGACACCGCATTCTGTTCCTCAAGTGCCTGCTGCACCGCCGCCAAGGGCAAACCGAGGGTGGCGAGTTTGACGTTGGAAAGTTCGATCCAGATTTTCTCGTCCTGCAAACCGAGCAAATCAACCTTGCCCACGTCCTTCACCCGTTGCAGCTGAATCTGAACACGGTCGGCGTAGTCCTTGAGCACGGCGTAGTCAAACCCGTCACCGGTCAATGCGTAGATGTTGCCGAAGGTGGTGCCGAACTCATCGTTGAAGAACGGGCCTTGAATCCCTGGCGGCAGGGTATGGCGAATGTCGCTGACCTTCTTGCGCACCTGATACCAGAGCTGCGGGATATCCACCGAGTGCATGGAATCACGGGCAATGAAGGTCACCTGGGATTCTCCCGGTCGGGAAAACGAGACGATGCGCTCGTACTCGCCGGTTTCCATCAGTTTCTTTTCAATACGCTCAGTGACCTGACGCGAGACTTCCTGTGCCGTGGCACCCGGCCAGTTGGTGCGGATGACCATGGCCTTGAAGGTGAACGGCGGGTCTTCGCTTTGGCCGAGTTTGGTGTAGGACAGTGCGCCGACGATGGCCAGCAAAAGCATCAGGAACAGTACGATCTGGCGATTGCGCAGTGCCCAGGCGGAAAGATTGAAACCCATCGGGGATTACTCCTTGCCCGCCAGATTGACCACACGGTTGGAGCGATCCACGGGGCGTACCTGCTGCCCGTCGAGAAGCACATGGACGCCGGCGGCCACGACCCAGTCGCTGGCGTTGAGACCTTCGAGTACCGGTACGGTTTTCTCGCCGAAGGCACCGACGCGCACCGGGGTTTTCTTCAAGGTGTTGTTGGCGTTGACGACCCAGACGTAGGTCACACCGTTTTCTGCCGTCAGCGCAGACAGGGGCACCGACAACGCAACGGATTCGGCGGTCTGCACGAATACACGGGCGCTCTGGCCCAGTTCGACCGGCACCTTGCCGGTGTTGAACGCGATGCGCGCGGCGAAGGTGCGGGACTTCGGATCGGCGGCTGGCGACAGTTCGCGGATGTGCCCGGCGAAACGCTGATCTGGTTGCGTCCACAACTCGACCGAGACCGGCTGACCCACCTTGAAGCGGCCGAAGCTTTGCTCCGGCAGGCTGATCAACACTTCTCGCTCACCATCGGTGGCCAGGGTAAACACCGTTTGCCCCGCCGCCACGACTTGCCCGACTTCCACCGCACGCTTGGCCACCACGCCATCCTGGGGCGCACGCAGCACCGCGTAGCTGGCCTGGTTGGTCGATACGTTGAATTCGGCTTTGATTTGTTTGAGGCGCGCTTCACCGGAACGGTAAAGATTTTCCTGGTTGTCGTACTGAGACCGGCTGACCAATTGACGCTCCATCAGCGTTTTATAGCGATCACGCTCGGCACGCACCATGTTCAGGTTGGCTTCGGCGGCGGCCACCTGGGCGCGGGTGGCTTCCAGTTGCAGGCGCACGTCCTGGGGATCGAGCTCCGCCAAAGGTTGGTCGGCTTTGACCCGCTGCCCTTCATCGACCAGTCGTCGGCTGACTTTACCGCCAATGCGGAATGCCAGATCCGGTTCATAGCGGGCACGGACTTCACCGGGATAGCTTTCCATCGCCTGGGTCGAAGGCTCTGGCTGGACCACCATGGCCGGGCGCACGCTGACTACGGGCGCCTCCTCGTGACCACACGCCGTCAACAAAAACGCCAGGGCAACTGGCAACGCGAGGGGCAAGGCATAGCGGAACATGGTGAAGGACCTTTCGCTAATGGTGCTTGGAATAATTATACTGGCCAGTATGTTATTAATAGCAAACTCACCAGTCCAGTAATAAAAGCGCATATGCCGAACAATCTTTCAGCACCCAATGGCCCGGGCCGCCCCAAGGATTTGGCCAAGCGCCAGGCGATCCTCGATGCAGCGAAAACGCTGTTTCTAACCAAGGGATACGCCAACACCAGCATGGACGCTGTCGCTGCGCAGGCCGAGGTATCGAAACTCACGGTCTACAGCCATTTCAACGATAAGGAGACGCTGTTCTCCGCCGCCGTGATGGCCAAGTGCGAGGAGCAATTACCGCCTCTGTTTTTCGAACTGCCGGAAGGCGTCGAAGTGGAGGCTGTGCTGCTGAACATCGCGCGCGGTTTTCATCATCTGATCAACAGTGACGAATCGGTGAACCTGCACCGCTTGATGATGACCCTGGGCAACCAGGACCCCAAGCTCGCGCAAATTTTCTTCGAGGCCGGGCCGCAGCGCATGCTGCACGGCATGGAGCGCCTGTTGAGCAAGATCGATGAAAGCGGCGTATTGCGCATCGACAAACCGCACAATGCGGCTGAGCACTTCTTCTGCCTGCTCAAGGGCGCGGGGAATTTTCGTTTGCTGTACGGCTGTGGCGAGCCGCCGGTGGGGGACGAGGCTGAGAGCCATGTGCAGGAAGTGGTGGGGTTGTTTATGCGGGCCTTTCGACCTGAGTCGGCCTGATAGATTCCTGGTGACGGCACTGACGCTATCGCGAGCAAGCTCGCTCCCACAGGTTCTGAGTCGTTCGCAATTGTTGTATTCGACGCAGAACCTGTGGGAGCGGGCTTGCCCGCGATGAAGCCAACTCGGTCTTAAGGCTTCAGCGCTTTTTTAGGATAAATGTCATACCGGCTGGATTTGCCATCCAGCGCATGACTCGGCTTCGGCCCTTCAATGCAAGGCGCCTTGCGCGGACGCTTCACCACCACCCGGTGAGTCGCCAGGGCCAGCGCGGCTTCGAGCAGTGCCGGGGCATCCGGGTCATCGCCCACCAGCGGACGGAACAAGCGCATTTCCTTCTTCACCAACGCGGTTTTCTCCCGGTGCGGGAACATCGGATCGAGGTAGATCACCTGCGGCGGCTCACCTTCCCAGTTGCGCATGACCTCGATCGAGTTGCCCTTGAGCAAGCGCATCCGCGCCACGATCGGCGCCACATCGAAATCTTCCGCTCCACGTGCCAGACCGTCCTCCAACAAAGCGCCGATCAATGGCTGACGCTCGATCAGGCTCATGTCGCAACCGAGGCTGGCCAGCACGAACGCATCCTTGCCCAACCCCGCCGTGGCGTCCAGCACCCGCGGGCGCACGCCTTGGGCGATGCCGACAGCCTTGGCAATCATTTGCCCGCTGCCGCCGCCATACAATCGGCGATGGGCCGCGCCGCCCTCGACGAAATCCACACGTACGGGGCCAGGTGCGTCAGGCCCCAACTGTTGCAGCTGCAACCCTTGGTCGCCCACCTGCAACGCGAACTCGCCGTCAGCCACCTGCATCGGCAAGCCCAGGCGTTCGGCCCATTGCGCGGCTTGTGGCTCGAAAGCGGCGTCCAGCGCCTCGACATGGATGCGGCACACCGCGGGTTGATCAATCATCGGAAAACACGCTCAAAAAATTAATGATCGGCAAAATCGGCCGATAACAAAACTATCGAGCATTTTGCCAGAGCTGAGCGTCGACCGAGAGAAATGTCAGACATTCAACCCACTATCACAGGTTTTATCTCGCCCTACGGCGACTACAACCTGCGAAACACCCAGACACTGAGCGGCGTCAGCCACATCTGGCAGGATTTCTTTGCCCGAGCGCTGGCCGAGCAGTCGGGTGATGAAGTGCTGCCTGAATCGCTGAACTTCCCTGCGGTGGATATCGAAAGCCCGGTTGAACCCACCGTCGGCAGCGACCTGCTGGCGCACATCGTTTCCCAGCGCGAATGCGACGTTCAAGACAACGAGATTCGCCCGCCCGAGCCGCTGTTCCTGCCGATTGCCGAGTTCGAAATGGATTTGGCCGACAAGCCATTCCCGCCGTTCCCGGACGATGAGATCGTCGCCCAGCAGCAACAACAAAACTTCGAAAGCGGCTGGGTACGCCCTATCGTGCTGACTGCCGGTCAGCCATTGCCAGAAGCCGGCCCAGCGCCGCAACCACGCCCACTGCGCCTGCCAATCGCCGAGTTCGAACTTGACCTGCTGGACAAACCGTTCCCGCCGTTCTCGCCAGAGGAATTGGTGGAGCAACAGAAAGCGCTCGATTTCGATAGCGGCTGGGCACGCCCTATCGTCCTGCAGAACCTGCGCCTCGCTGCCTGACCTGCGCACAGCCACTATCGAAACCCCATCGTCAGCCTTTGAAAAACTGATTGGCTTGACCGTAGGGCATTGAGCGCGAGGTGAAGCTGAAGGTCCCCGACGTTTTGATCTCTTGCGCCGCGCGGTAGAACTCGCCCAGTGCAGCCAGTGCTAACGCCGAGCCGACACTGACACGCTTGACGCCCATTTCGCCGAGTTGCTCGACGGTCAACTTCAAACCGCCAGACATCAACACGTTGACCGGTTTCGGTGCCACGGCACGGACCACCGCCAGGACCTCTTCGGCATTACGCAGCCCCGGCGCATACAGGACGTCGGCGCCCGCTTCGGCGAACGCTTGCAGGCGGCGAATCGTGTCGTCCAGATCCGGGTTGCCATGCAGATAGTTTTCGGCCCGGGCTGTCAGGGTGAACGGGAATGGCAAGCTGTGCGCAGCAGCGACGGCGGCCTTTACCCGGGCCACTGCATGGTCGAAGCAATAGATCGGCGTGTCCGGGCGGCCGGTGGCGTCTTCGATCGAACCACCGACGGCGCCTGCACCCGCAGCCTGCACGATGCTTTGTGCGCATTCGGCAGGGTCATCGGCAAAACCGTTTTCCAGATCGACCGACACTGGCAGGTTGGTTGCGCCGACGATCGCCCGGACGTTGGCCAGGGTGTCATCGAGGGTCAGGCCGCCATCGGGACGTGCCTGGGAAAAAGCGAAACCGGCGCTGGTGGTCGCCAGAGCCTCGAAACCGTGACCCGCCAGCATTTTTGCCGAACCCGCATCCCAGGGGTTGGGCATCACAAAAATCCCGTCACGTTCGTGCAAGGCTTTGAACGCTTGGGCTCGAAGGGTTTGGGCATCCATTGGCAGGCTCCTGAAAAGGCGAACGAATCCGCTTTCAGAGCAGGCCAAGTTGCTCGGCAGCGAGCTTTCTGTATAGCTCAGGCAGCGCCGGCAAGCCAGGCAAACGCAGCATCAGGCGACTGTGAAAACGTTGCGCCAGCTTCGCCGCCAGCAGATTGTCGGCGGTGTGCAGGAATATATATGGCGTGCGGCCCTCTTCGATCCACAGGGCGATCTTCTCCACCCACGGCAGTAGAAACGAATCGTTGGCTTCAAGCTGAGGATGGCCAATGAACCTCACCTGCGGAAACTGAGTGAAGGCTGCTGGACGTGGCGGAACCCGTGGTTTCTTTGATTGAGCGTGGAGTACCGAAGGATCAGTGGACGTGCAGCTGAACAGCGCTCGCGGATCAAGGCAAATACGTTCTACGCCGCGATCAAGCAACAAGCGATTGAGCATCTTCTCGCTATCGCCCCTGGCAAAGAAATCGTCATGCCTTACTTCAACCGCCAGTGGTCGCTCCAGTGCATCGATAAATCCGGCCAGTTCGGGCAAGCGTTGCGGGGTAAAGCTTTTCGACAGCTGCAACCACAGCGGTGACACCCGCTCACCCAAGGGGCCGAGCAATTGGGTGAAGGTTTCGGCGGCAGTCAGTTGCTCGCGCAGGTCACCGCCGTGGCTGATGTCGCCGGGGAACTTGGCGGTGAAGCGAAAGTGTGCGGGCATGGTGTCGGCCCAGCGCTGCACGGTGCTGGCTGCCGGACTTGCGTAGAAGGTCGTATTGCCTTCCACGGCGTTGAAAACCTGGCAATAGAGATCAAGAAAATCGGCGGTCTTGGCATCTGGCGGATACAGATAATCGCGCCAGGCGTTTTCACTCCAGGACGGGCAGCCGAGATAGTAAGGCAGCAACATCAGATGTACAGGTCGAGACCCAGCACTTGCGTATCCAGATCGACAAAGCCGGCGGTGCTCAGGTAGCTGGCCAGGGCCATCGCTACACTTTTGCTCATTGCGCGGTGATAAAGCATGTCCTGTTGGCGGGCGGGAAGATTGCTCAGGCGTTGCGCAGAGGCTTTGGCAGCACGGGCGGCGAGTTGCTCTTCAGACGGAAATTCCAGCTCGCCTTCGATATCGACGGACTCGTCCTCTACCACATGACCTTTGCGAGGTTTGCGTTTGATGGGGTAGGACTGAGAGGAAATGCCGTCTATACGCATATGTGCATGCTCGGTATCAGTGATGGCAGTCTAGTGGCGCATTGCCCACTTCGCAAACCGCCGAGTGATAACTAGAACACATAAAAGGCAAAAGGTTTAAAAGCCGGGTTAGAAAATGACGATTGACTGCGTCCGATAGATCGCCATCGCGGGCAAGTCGGATCG
>NZ_JBOIBY010000035.1:0-80664 GCF_050739655.1 Pseudomonas sp.
GCCCCCGGATGGGCACCGTAGCGAGGGAACACCGAGCCTAGGCGAGGTGCCGTACGAAAGGGGAAAAGCCTTTTGCTTACTTTTCGGCGTTTGGAAAAGTGAGTCGCTGTAAGAGCGAAACCGCCAGCGGCCGTTACCGCAGCAATGGATATGTACCCAAATCCAAAAAAACCGTCGCCTGACCAAAAGCTATCGCCAGCAAGCCGGCTCTTACGGATTTGGGTTGTACCTACGATCTAAATGCACACGCAAACCCTGTAGGACCAGGCTTGTCGGGCCGCCGCATCGCAGCGATGGACGTTAACGATGACGCTGGCTGCCTGAATAAACGCGGTGTCTGGATGTTTTTCGCGGGCAAGCTCCGCTCCTACAGGAAAAGCGTGCTCTGGCTCTGGCTTTTGATCTTGCTTTTGATCTTTTGCCCCCTCGGCAGGCCGAGCGTAGGTGTTCATCCGGGGGTTAGGCGCGTAGCGCCGTGTGGCGAAGCCGCACACATCGAGAGGAGGTGCAGCGCAGCAAACCGGAGGCGATGCCCCCGGATGGGCACCGTAGCGAGGGAACACCGAGCCTAGGCGAGGTGCCGTACGAAAGGGGAAAAGCCTTTTGCTTACTTTTCGGCGTTTGGAAAAGTGAGTCGCTGTAAGAGCGAAACCATAAGCGGCCGTTACCGCAGAAACGGATATGTACCCAAATCCAAAAAACCAGTCGCCTGACAAAAACCATCGCGAGCAGGCTCGCTCCCACAAGGGTTTCGGGGGACTCCCCGATTTCAGGCCGACACCACCTGCCTCGGCCGATTCAAACGCTTGTTGAACTCCAGCCACGCCCCCAGCAAAGCCATCAACCCGGCGCCCACCAGCGCGGTGAAGATCTGCATGGCGAAAGCATCGTCGGTCATGGCATTGACCATGTCCGCCAACGGCGCGAGCAGCACGCCCAAGCAGAAAATTTCCAGCGAAAACCGCCCCATTCGACAACTTTGCTGCGCCAGCCAGTTTTGCGTCCAGCCCGTATCGGGAAGCAGTTTTGCGGTGACGTAGGCCAGCGCCAGAAAGTGCAGCAGACGAACGGGCGACAGGTTGGTCTTGCTGATCGGATAGATCAGATCGCGCAAGCCCGACGGTATCAGCGCGTCATGAATCTGCGGCCAACGCCACAAGACAGCCAGTACCCCGGCGAGCACAACGTAGATCGCCGCCGTGACGAACAGCGGCTGACGCATCAATGGCCGGATCTCGGGCACGCGTGGGCGCTGTGAGTGAATCGCCGCTGCGCCGCCGAGGATAAACAGCAGCTGCCAGGCGACGGGATTGAAGTACCACACGCCGTCCTTGATCGCGGCCAGGTTCCAGCCGGCCAACGGCACCATCAGGTACAACGCCAAAGACATCGCCACCACCACCCAGGCTTTGCGCACCAGCAAGGGCAACACCAGCGGCAGGCCCGCCAGCAACACGATGTACAGCGGCAGCGGGTCCATCAGGTTTGGTTTGAAGCGCAACAGCAGTTCATCGATCAAGGCCTGTTGCGGGTCGCTGATGAAGTGGTGCATGCCCATTTCTTCCACCAGATCACGGGTTTCCACATGGCTGTTGGCGAAGAACACGATGCCCATCAGCATGGCCAGCAAGAAGATGTGCACCACATACAGGACCCAGGCCCGGCGCAGGATTTTTACGCAGGTGATCAGAAAGCCTTCTCGCGCCAGGACTTTGCCGTAGGCGAGGACGGCGGCGTAACCGGCCAGGAACACGAAAACCTCGGCCGCGTCGCTGAAGCCGAAGTTACGCAAGGTGATTAAACCCAAAGGGTTGTGGGGCACGTGATCCCAGAAAATGAAGATCAGTGCCAGACCGCGAAAAAAGTCGATCCGGTGATCGCGCGCTAACGTCATGACGGCAGGCTCGTAAACGGTATTGAACAAAGGAGTGGTCGAAGGGGCCATAGGTTACACGCCGCTCATCGGCGGCGCGCAGGGTGGACTGATTCGTCCTCAATTGCAAAACCTGGGTATTTCGGAATGTCTCCTGGCATGGCTCCAGGGCGATTACCGCTGGTCCGAAAGGCACGCGAGCCTGCGATTTCTGACAGTAGACAAGCTCAAATACTTAGGAAGTCGCAACGTTCCAGTAAAGGATCGTCAGCATGAGACATTTATGGCGGGGGCTGTCCAGCTATACGGTGATCGGGGTCGCCAACACCCTTATTCACTGGCAGATCTTTTTCCTGCTCAGCGTGGCAGGCGGCTTCAGTCAGGCTGTCAGCAATCTGTCGGCATTTTGTGTTGCCGCCTCTTTTTCCTTCTACATGAACGCGCTCTACACCTTCGACAGCAAGGCGTCGGTGGGTGGCTACCTGTTGTTCATGGCGGCGATGGGCGCGTTGAGCTATGGCGTCGGCTATGCCGGTGATTTTTGGCGGTTGCATGGTCTGCTGACCGTCGTGCTGTTTTCAGCGCTGAGCCTGGTGCTCGGCTTCCTGTTTTCCAAGTACGTGGTGTTTCGCGAGCGTGGCGTATGAAGGTTTCGCTCATCGTCCCGGTATTTAATGAAGAACAGGCGATCAACCTGTTTTATCAAGCGGTGCGGCGTGAGTTGAAACTGGGCGACGCCGAGGTCGAGATCGTGTTCATCAACGATGGCAGTTCCGACCGCACGGCTGAGCAGGCCGCGGCCCTGGCGCAAGCGGACGATCAAGTCATGCTGATCAATTTCTCGCGCAACTTCGGCAAGGAGCCGGCACTGTTCGCCGGCCTGGAATATGCCACGGGCGACGCGGTGATCCCGATGGACGTCGACCTGCAAGACCCGATCAGCGTCATCCCGCAGTTGATCGAACAATGGCAAAAAGGCGCCGATGTGGTGCTTGCCAAGCGTCGAAGTCGATCCGCCGACAGTTACCTCAGGCGCCACAGCGCATCGATTTTCTACCATGTGCTCAACCGTATCTCGTATACCCGAATCGAAGAAAACGTCGGCGATTTCCGGCTCATGGACCGCAAGGTGGTCGATGTGATCCGTTCGCTGCCCGAACACCAGTTGTTTATGAAAGGCGTGCTGTCGTGGGCTGGATTCAACACGGTGGTGGTGGAGTACGAACGCCCCGGACGCGTCGCGGGCAACAGCAAGTTCAACGGCTGGAAATTGTGGAACCTGGCGCTGGAAGGCGTGACCTCGTTCAGCACCGTGCCGTTGCGGTTATGGACTTACGTGGGAGGCGCTGTGTCGATCTTTGCCGTGCTGTACGCGGTGTACATGGTGCTGGACAAGATTTTCTTCGGTAACAGCGTGCCGGGTTACCCGTCGCTGATGACCGCCATTCTGTTTCTTGGCGGCGTGCAACTGATCGGCATCGGCATCCTCGGTGAGTACGTCGGCCGGATTTACATCGAGGCCAAGCATCGCCCGCGTTATGTAGTCAAAGACATCGTTGGCGGCAAAGACCGGCACGAGCGCTGACATGAGCCGCTTCAGCGATTTCTTTATCAAGGAATTGGGGCGACGGCAGGTCTGGCTGTTTTTCCTGCTGGCGACGCTTCTGTACGTCTTGCCCCTGATCCTGGCCGACTATCCCTACATCGACGACAACTGGCGCTCGCTGTCGGCCGGCATGGCCTGGGCCGAACAGGGCCGGTTGTTCGCACAACTGTTCTTCAACGCGCTGACCTTCACTGATGCAGCGCCGAACATCTTTCCATTGCCATTGTTGATCGCCACGCTGGCCATGGCCTTTGCGCTGACCAGCCTGACCTTTCATTACTTCCGTCAGCCGACCCTCGCGTGCTGCATGGTCCTGCTGCCGCTCTGGTACAACCCGTTCTTCCTGCAAAATCTGTCTTATCAATATGACGGCGCGCCCATGGCGTTGAGCGTTGTCGCGGTGATTTATGCGATCACCTTTCGCCACCCACGGCGCAGTGTTCAATGGCTGGTGCCGTCCTTCCTCCTTGCGCTGGCGCTGGGGTTGTATCAGGTGAGCCTCAATGTCTTTCTGGGCCTGTGTTGCCTGGAAGTGCTGAGGGCCGTCCATGACAAATTGGCCTGGCCCGAGTGGCGCGGTTTGATTGGCTGGAAGTTTGCCCAGATCGTTTTGGGTGGGTTGATCTACTGTGTCAGCGCCCTGCCATTCATGGGCCGGGGCCGCGCCTCGATGTTGAACCTGGCGGCGCAGCCCTGGTTGCAAATCCATACCAACATCGACCGTGTACTGGAAAAAGTCGTGCTGCTATTCCACGGCGGTTTTGTCTGGGTGTTCGCCGGGCTGTTGTTGTGCGCCATTGCCGGTGCTGTGGGCCTTGGCATCAATGTGGTGGAGCGTGAAGACAGTGGGGCGAGGAAATGCCTGATCGGCCTTCTGTGTTTGCTGACGGTGCCGGCCGTGGTGGTATTGGTGTCCGGCATTGCCCTGTTGTTTCGCGATTTCAACGAAGGCGCCCGAACCTTGATGGGGTTTGCGGTGTTGCTGGTGCTGCTGTTCTATTTGAGCCATCTGGCGCTGGCGTCCGTGCATGAGCGATTGCCGCTGTTATTGATGGTGCCGCTGTTGGCCATACTGTCGATTTCGTTCGCGTATGGGCGAGTGCTGACGGTGCAGAAAACCTTCGCCACCAGCGCATTGTTCAGCCTGGGACACGACATCGCCAGCCAGCAGCCGCTGCGCGACGCCAAGCGCATTTACATGTCCGTGACCTATTCCGATCATTGGCTGGCAGGGGCGGCGGGTACCTTCAAGCGCATGCCGGTGTTGCACTATCTGCTCAATGTCGACTTTTACATGCTGGCCGAGAATCTGCCGAAAGTCGGCATCACCAACGTGGTGGCGGAAAGGGAGCGGCGCAATGCCACGCGGGTTGGATACCAGGGATATTCACCGCTGGTGGACAGTCAGTACTACCGGATCTACCTGATAGGCGATTACGGTTTTATCGTCTTCAAGGAGCCGGCCCCGATCAAGTCGCTTCGTTGGTGAAGCGCCCTGTCGGGGCCGTCAGGGTCAGGCAGCAACCTCTTCGTTGGGCTCAAAGCTGTCCGCCCGCGCCATCTGCCACATCCGCGAGTAGAACTCGCCATTGACTTCACCGGTCAGCAATTCCCCCGGTTTCAAAAACACATGCAGCTGCGAAAACAGCTTGATCTCGGTCGCCGACATGCGCCGTACCAGATGCTTGGCCGATAGCTGCGATGGATGTTCAAGACCCGCTGCAGCGAGCATTTCCGCCAGGCCCTTGAGGGTGTTGCGGTGGAAGTTGTAGACGCGCTGGGCCTTGTCCGGGACCACCAGCGCGCGCTGGCGCAAGGTGTCCTGGGTGGCGACACCGGTCGGGCATTTGTTGGTGTGGCAGCTTTGCGACTGGATGCAGCCGATGGCGAACATGAAGCCACGCGCCGCGTTGGCCCAGTCGGCACCGATGGCCAGGACGCTGGCGATGTCGAAGGCGCTGACAATCTTGCCGCTGGCGCCCAGCTTGATCTTGTCCCGCAGGTTCAGGCCGACCAGGGTGTTGTGCACGAACAACAGGCCCTCGCGCATCGGTACGCCGATGTGGTCGGTGAACTCCACGGGCGCGGCGCCGGTGCCGCCTTCCTTGCCATCGATAACGATGAAGTCCGGCAGGATTCCGGTTTCCAGCATGGCCTTGGCAATGCCCATGAATTCCCACGGGTGACCCAGACAGAATTTGAACCCCACCGGTTTGCCACCGGACAGCTCACGCAATTGCTGGATGAAGTGCATCATTTCGATCGGTGTGGAGAACGCCGTGTGGCGTGAAGGTGAAACACAGTCTTCGCCCATCAGAATGCCGCGGGTTTCAGCGATTTCGCGGGTGACTTTGTGCTTGGGCAGGATCCCGCCGTGACCGGGTTTTGCACCCTGGCTCATCTTGATTTCGATCATCCGCACTTGCGGCGTCTGCGCTTGTGCGGCAAAGCGTTCGGGATCGAAGCGGCCGTCGGCGGTGCGGCAACCGAAGTAGCCACTGCCGAGCTCCCAGGTCAGGTCACCGCCGTGTTCGCGGTGATAAGGGCTGATGCTGCCTTCGCCGGTGTCATGGGCGAAGTTGCCGAGTTTGGCGCCCTGGTTCAATGCACGAATGGCGTTGGCGCTGAGCGAGCCGAAACTCATGGCCGAGATGTTGAACACAGACGCGCTGTACGGTTGTGTGCACTGTGGCCCGCCGACGGTCACACGGAAACTGTTCGGGTCGCTCAAGGGCGCCGGGCGCATGGAGTGGCCGATGAATTCGAAGCCCGACTGATACACGTCGATCAGCGTGCCGAAGGGCTTGTCGGCGCTTTCGTTCTTGGCCCGGGAATACACCAGCGAACGCTGGGCGCGGGAGAAGGGCAGGGCATCGCTGTCGGATTCGAGCAGGTACTGGCGGATCTCCGGGCGAATGCCTTCGACCAGATAGCGAATGTTGCCCAGGATCGGGTAGTTGCGGCGTACCGCGTGGGGGCTTTGCAGCAGATCGAACACGCCGATCAGGCTCAGCACGCCGGTGACGGCGGTGATTGGCCAGAGCCAGTCATGTTCGAGGAAAGGCAGGCTGGCGAGGGTAAAGATCACACAGGCGGCAAAGAAGGCGTAGCGGCTCAGGAGTGACAGGCTCATACGGTTTCCTTGGGTTCGGATTCGGTCAGGCATTTTGTGCCTGCAGAAAAATCAAAGCAGTTCTGACTGGATCCTTGCTGGAGCAGTCGCTGAATCTCACAGGGTAGACGCTGGCGCAACAGGACAGTGTGCGATCGCTTTCGAGCTGGCCATTAAAACGTATTTCGTCGGCCACGACATTTACACGAAGGTATTGCAGGCTCCCACAGTGGTCATGGGTCGGTCACAGAATCTGCAATCAACCGAAAAACAGTGTGGGAGCTAGCCTGCTAGCGATGACGGCGGCATATTCGACATTTTCTTTGAATGTGAAGCCCCTATTGCTAGCAGGCTAGCTCCCACAGGGATTTCCTGAGGATGCAAAGGTTGTGAACGACACACATCCTGGCGTGGTCTTTGATCGGACGCGGCAGGCGTGTGATCCTTGCCGCTTTTGAGTCGAAGGCCCGGTTCATGTCCACGTCCAACCCTGCACTTATCCACATCGCCGCCGCCCTGTTGATCGGTCCTGACGGCCGAACCCTGCTGGTGCGCAAACGCGGCACCACGGCGTTCATGCAGCCCGGCGGGAAGATCGAAGCCCATGAGTTGCCCGTCCACGCGCTGGCCCGTGAGCTGGAAGAAGAATTGGGGCTGGTCATCGATACGCGCCAGGCTGCCTTCCTCGGGCAATTTTCTGCCCCAGCAGCCAACGAACCCGGGTATGTCGTCAAGGCCGAAATCTTTCTGCTGAGCATCGATGCCGAGGTCACCCCGGCCGCCGAGATCGAAGAAGTGCTGTGGATCGATCCGGCGACTGACGGCAACGTCCATTTGGCGCCATTGACACGGGACCTGATCCTGCCGTTTTATCGAGCTTCGCTGACCGCGACCGCTTGATCATTCACGCAAAGGACTTCGCCATGATCCCGCTTCAGGACCTGCTGATTTTCGCCGCCGCCGCATTGCTGATGGTGCTCACGCCGGGGCCGAACATGATTTACCTGATCTCCCGTTCGATCTGCCAGGGGCGCAAGGCGGGAGTGACCTCTTTGCTGGGCGTGGTCGGCGGGTTTTTCGTTCATCTGTTCGCCGCTGCAGCGGGTTTGACCGCGGTATTTTTGGCGGTGCCGATGGTTTATGAAGTGTTGAAGTGGGCTGGCGCGCTGTACTTGTTGTGGCTGGCCTGGCAAGCGGTCAAACCTGGTGCGCGCTCGCCCTTCGAAGCTCAGCAACTGCCGCCGGACTCGTCGCGCAAGCTGATTACCATGGGTTTTCTGACCAGCGCCCTGAACCCGAAAATCGCGGTGTTCTACCTGTCGGTGTTTCCGCAGTTCATCACGCCCGAACACGGTTCGGTGTTCACCCAAAGCATTGTGCTGGGCCTGACCCAGATCAGCGTCAGTTTCAGCGTCAACCTGCTGATCGCGATATTTGCCGCAGGCATCGCCTCGTGGTTCGTCAACAACCCGACCTGGCTGGCCTTGCAGCGCTATTTCATGGGCTTCGTGCTGTCGGCGCTGGCGCTGCGGTTGATGCTTGAGCAGAAACGGATGGCCTGAGCATGTGGATCGAGCGGTTGGATGCCAACCATGCCCTGGCGTATCGGGCGTTGATGCTCGAAGCCTACGACCTGCACCCGCAGGCCTTCACCTCGAGCGTGCGCGAACGCGCAGCGATGCCGCTGAGCTGGTGGGAGTCGCGCCTGACCGACAAGCTAGATGTGGTACTCGGCGCGTTCGAAGCGGGCCAGTTGGCGGGTATTGTCGGGCTGGCGTTCGAACCTCGGGAAAAGGCCAGGCACAAGACGACGCTGTTCGGCATGTACGTTTCGCCGACAGTCCGTGAGCGTGGGGTGGGTTATCAACTGGTCCAGGCGGCGTTGGCCGAGGCTCGGAATCATCAGGGGTTGCGCCTGATCAAACTGACCGTCACCGCCGGCAACGATGCCGCGCTGAACCTGTATCAACGCTGCGGTTTCATCCAGTTTGGCCTGGAGCCGATGGCGGTGCGGGTGGGTGAGGAATACTTCGACAAAGTTCACATGTGGCGCGAGATCTAAGGGACAACAGTTGATCGTTCCCACGCTCTGCGTGGGAACGCAGCCCGGGACGCTCTGCGTCCCAATCAAAAGCCGAACGCGGAGCGTCCGTTGAGGCATTCCCACGCAGAGCGTGGGAACGATCTGACAATCCCCTGTAGGCACAGGTTTTCAGCGAACCGCGCTAACCCCATCCAGCGTCGAAAACGATGTGTCCTTCGCCGTCAGCAGAAAGTCGCGCATGTACGGCGCATCCAGCATGTCCGCCCGAATGGCCGCGTACAGCGTCGCGAACAAACCTTTCTCGCCCAGTCGCTTGGCCTTCACGTAACCCCGTGAACTGTATTCATGCAGTGCCCAATGGGGCATGCCGCACACGCCACGACCGCTGGCCACCAGTTGCATCATCATCACCGAGAGTTCCGAAGTGCGAACTTGCGCCGGTTCGATATCGGCCGGTTCCAGAAAGCGGGTGAAGATGTCCAGCCGGTCGCGTTCTACCGGGTAGGTGATCAAGGTTTCGGTGAGCAGATCTTCCGGGACGATGTAGGGCTTGCTCGCCAAGCGGTGCTGGTTGGCCACTGCAAGCATCGCCTCGTAGGTGAACAACGGCACGTAAGTGATCCCGACCAGATCCACAGGGTCGGAAGTCACCACAAGATCCAGGTCACCGCGGGCCAAGGCCGGCAGTGGGGCGAAGGAGAAGCCAGAAGCCAGGTCCAGCTCGACTTCCGGCCAGGCGTCGCGGAACTGGTCGATGGTTGGCATCAGCCACTGGAAGCAACTGTGGCATTCGATGGCCATGTGCAAGCGCCCGGCGGTGCCACCGGCCAGGCGAGCGATGTCACGTTCGGCGGCGCGCAGCAACGGCAGGGTGGCGTCGGCCAGTTGCAGCAGGCGCAAACCGGCGCTGGTGAAGCGCACCGGTTTGGTCTTGCGCACGAACAGCGGCATGCCCATGCGCTCCTCCAGTTCCTTGAACTGGTGGGACAGCGCCGATTGGGTCAGATGCAGGCGGTCGGCCGCGTCCACCAGGCTATCGGCTTCGCGCAAGGCGTGCAGGGTCTTGAGGTGACGGATTTCAAGCACCGAAGGGGCTCCATGAGGAAAACTTGTGATCAACACGAAAAGGTTGAGTTTGTCTCATGTTGGGTTGACTGTCGACAATAGCGCCATCTTTTATGGAGAAACTTCACCATGGCACTGGCCCACACTCTCGGCTTCCCACGCATCGGCGCCGACCGCGAACTGAAAAAAGCCCTCGAGTCCTACTGGAAGGGCGACATCGACCAGAGCGCGCTGAACAACGTGGGCCGTCAATTGCGCGCCACCCACTGGCAGTTGCAGAAAGACGCTGGCATCGATTTGCTGCCGGTCGGCGACTTCGCCTGGTACGACCAGGTGCTGACTCACTCCCTGACCTTCGGCGTGATCCCCGAGCGCTTCGACAGCACCCGGGACGAGCGTGGCCTGCCGACCCTCGACACGCTGTTCGCCATGGCCCGTGGCGCCACCGCGAGCTGCTGCGGCGGTTCACACGACAAAGTGCAATACGCCCAGGAGCTGACCAAGTGGTTTGACACCAACTATCACTACCTGGTCCCGGAATTCAGTGCGGACCAACAGTTCAAGTTGAGCTGGGAACAACTGTTCGACGAAGTCGAAGAAGCCCGTGCGCTCGGTCATGACGTCAAGCCGGTGATCATCGGCCCACTGACTTACCTGTGGCTGGGCAAGGTCAAAGGCAATGACTTCGACAAGCTCGACCTGCTGGAACGCTTGCTGCCGGTGTACAACGAAATCCTCGGCCGCCTCGCTGCCCAAGGCGTGGAGTGGGTGCAGATCGACGAACCGATCCTGACCCTCGACCTGCCGCAGGAATGGAAAAACGCCTTCGAACGCGCCTACCACATCCTCCAGTATTCGCCGCTGAAAAAACTGCTGGCGACTTACTTCAGCGGCCTGCAAGACAATCTGGGCCTGGCGGTGGGCCTGCCGGTGCAAGGTCTGCACATCGACGCGGTGCGTGCGCCTGACCAACTGCTGCATGTGCTCGATCGCCTGCCGACCTACAAGATTCTCTCGGTGGGCCTGGTCAATGGTCGCAACGTGTGGCGCTGCGAGCTGGAGCCTGTTCTGGCACAACTGCAATTTGCCCAGGAGCGTTTTGGCGACAACTTGTGGGTCAGCAGTTCCTGCTCGCTGTTGCACAGCCCGGTGGATGTGGAGCGCGAAGACAAACTCGATCCGGAACTGAAAAGCTGGCTGGCATTCGCCGTGCAAAAGTGTGGCGAAATCGCTGTACTGCGCGATGCCCTGAACGATCCGCAGGCACCCGCAGTACAAGCAGCACTCACTGAGAGCCGCGCCATTGCCGCCGGCCGCGCACAGTCCTCACGTATTCATAAAGCCGATGTGCAGGCGCGTATCAACGCTATCGATGCCAAGGGCAGCCAGCGCCAGTCGCCGTTTTCCCAACGCATCGAGCAACAGCACGCGCGCTTGAAACTGCCGGTGTTCCCGACCACCACCATCGGCTCGTTCCCCCAGACCGCTTCGATCCGTCTGGCTCGGCAGTCCTTCAAGCAAGGCAAGTTGTCGGCCAATGATTACAACGACGCCATGCGTCACGAAATCCGCCATGCGGTGCAGACTCAGGAGTGCCTGGGTCTGGACGTGCTGGTACACGGTGAAGCCGAACGCAACGACATGGTCGAGTACTTCGCCGAGCAACTGGACGGCTATCTGTTCACCCGCTTTGGCTGGGTGCAGAGCTATGGTTCGCGTTGTGTAAAACCGGCAGTCATCTACGGCGACCTGAGCCGTCCGAAAGCCATGACGGTCGACTGGATCACCTATGCGCAAAGCCAGACCGACAAGGTCATGAAGGGCATGCTCACCGGGCCCGTGACGATGTTGATGTGGTCGTTCCCGCGTGAAGATGTGTCGCGCAAAGTCCAGGCGCAGCAGCTGGCGCTGGCCTTGCGTGACGAAGTGGTGGACCTGGAAGCCGCCGGTATCAAGATCGTACAGATCGACGAAGCAGCGTTCCGCGAAGGCTTGCCGTTGCGTCGTGCGCAATGGCAGGAGTACCTGGATTGGGCGGTGCAAGCGTTCCGCTTAAGCGCCAGTGGCGTACGTGACGAAACCCAGATCCATACCCACATGTGCTACAGCGAATTCAACGACGTGATCGAGGCCATCGCCGCCATGGATGCCGACGTGATCACCATTGAAACCTCGCGTTCGGACATGGAGTTGCTGGAGGCTTTCAAAGCGTTCGACTACCCGAACGACATTGGCCCGGGCGTCTATGACATCCACTCGCCACGGGTGCCGGACACCACCGAGATGGTCAGGCTGATGAGCAAAGCCGTTCAGCGCATTCCGGCCGAGCGCTTGTGGGTCAACCCCGATTGCGGCCTGAAAACCCGCGCCTGGCCTGAGACCGAAGCGGCGCTGGTCAATATGGTGGCGGCAGCCAGACAGCTACGCAGTCAATTGGCCTGAACACTTCCCCTGTAGGAGCGAGCTTGCTCGCGAAGGACGTCAACGATAACGCTGGCATCCAGACACCACGCGGCGCTCTCTGATTTTTCGCGAGCGAGCTCGCTCCTACAGGGTTTTGTGTTTTCAGAGTCCGGAGAAGTGTTTGACCCCAAACGGCTTGCCAATATCGCCGCGCCAGATCGGCACGAATGCTGCCCCGCTGTTGGCCTCAGCCTGCTGCCATTTCAAACCGAGGTTGCGTTGCTCCGGCAATTTCAGATGACCTTTGACGAAGTCGTTGAATGCGGGCTTGGCCGAGGTGTAGTGAAAGTGCGCGTACCAAAGGGTTTGCGCAGGCTTTCGGCTCAGATCGCGCACTTCATACTCCTGTAGAAAATCCCTGCGTCCATCCGGGCGTTTGCCCAAGTCCCGCAAGCCACCCTCCTTGCGAATGTCCACCCTCTTTTGCTCCAGAAGGTAGTCCAGATACCCCTCAGTCGGCGTTCTGCTGTTCAGGGTCTGCTCGATTCGCAGTGTGCGTCCGGCGCGCGTCAATTCAGCCGCGCGAGTGCGCAATTGCATAACGATCGGTTCCTCGGGCGACAACCGTTCGATGTTTTGGGCGCGGGTGGTCAGTTCTGTGGCTTCGCTGCTCATCATGTGCTCAAGGTCGCTGGGCAACATATCTCGGCGTGCGTGGCCTTCGACTTTGCTTTGGTAGGTATCGACTTCGCCAAGGCGTTTGCGTGCTTCCGCCAGCATGGGCCTGACATCGCCGGGTAGCTCCGGTTGCGTCGTAATTGCAGGTTCGCTGAGGTGGTATTTACCGCTGGAGCGGGGCAGCCAGGTTTCTGTGCGGCCATCGACACCTTCAAGCGTGAAACGCTGTTGTTTGGTCACGGTATCGGTACTGGCTTCGCCGATCAGCAGCAGGTTGTCTTCGGTCTCGAACAATTGTTTTGCTGAGCGTCCCTCGTTTGGCGCGACGGTTGTCCGGTTCTTGATGCCCTTACGGGCGAGCTCTTCCATCTGTTCCAGGCTGTCGAGAAAAGTGCCAACCTGCTCCAGGTCCAGATGTTGTGGATAACCTAGTGACCAGGCATTGAGGTTACGGCGAAACTCGGCGTAAACCGCGAGGCAGTCTTCGAGCACTTTGTTGCGCTGGGTGAAGCTTGCACGCACTTGTGGCAGTTGATATTGAGTCAGCAGGGCGCGGCCGAGCTTGGTCCGTGCCATTTTCAACTGCACGTGAAAGTAAGCCCAGGACAGATCGTCCACTGCCTCATAGCGGCTAATGACCTCCAGCGTATGCGCAGTCTTGAGGTAATGGTGATTGGCGTCGTTGACCTTTTCGTTCAAGGTCGCCATATCCAGCGCCATTTTCGATTTTTGTGTGCGGTTGGTGATCCTCCGGTTCCATCGGTTCGCGTCTTCGGAAATGGCGCGAAGCTGATCCAGATCCGTGAGGAAGGCGTTGCGTACCTCCTTGCGTTGCGCCATCAGTTGCAGGTGGGGAGCGATATCGTTGACCGGTGTGGTATCCGAGCGGGCAATCAGCTGATCGATACGGTCCAGGTATTCCAGCATGCGGTCTTGAGTCAGGCTGGTTTTTCGTAACGAGCGGTCGACGATGATCCAGGCGCAACGACTTTGAATGTCTTCGATCTGCGCGCGCTTGCGACCATGACTGAATGACATCAGCTCTTCCAGATTCAGGTAAAGGGTCTGGGCAAGCTCGATGTCATTCGCGCAGACGGTCTCGGCACCGGCCCGCAGGGGCTGACGCTGATTTCGCGGTTGCCCGAAATAGTGTTCCAGGGTGCTGTTGCCGTTGTGGGTTTGGGTGTCGAGCCTTCGACTATAGGCTTCGGCCGTATTGGTCAGTGTCAACTGGCGACGCAAGGCACGATCCGTCCACCAGCGCGGCAGCCAACGCCGAATGGCGGCGGGCCAGAGCGGGTCCAGGCCATCGGCCATGTGCCCCAGTACTGCGCCGCCACCGGCTCCACCGTCCGCTGTCACGGTGCCGTACACCGCGTAGTGAGTGTTCCAGTTGCCGGTTTCATCCATCGCGATGGGTTGTTTGTAGAGGCGCGTCGAAGTACCGCTCAAGCGCCACTGATGGGGATTGGTCCTCAGTTCTATTTGGTAGACGCGCCCGTTGCTGATCATGAAATCGCCGTCGGCGTGACGATAAACGTTGCGATAAATACCTTCGCGGCCAGGTTGCAGGTCGGTGAGGGAAATGTCGCGCTCGAATTCATAGCCCCTGAAGCGCTCGAGGGCATGTCTGGCCTGTTGTGGCGTCGATACCTGAAAGGCCCCTGGCATTTTTGTCATCGTGCGCAATTGGCGGCCGCGAGTGGCGGCTTGAGCTGCGCCGGTAGCTACGCCGACGCTGGGAAGAACGTCCATGGCGGCGTCGATCAAAGACAGCAGCACGGCTTCCACTTCGGCCAGGCCATGACCGACATCACCACGCAGGAAGGCCGCGACCGCCAGGTTGGCGCTGTTCCAGGCGTCGTACAGGGCAATGACGGTACCGACGAAGGGCACTACGCCCAGCGCCATTTTCAGATAGTTGAACATGGCGCCGGAGCGCAGTGCGACGTGCTCCAGATACAAGGCATCGTTGGAGCGCGATGTCGTGCGATGCGCTTCCAGCAGGCGGCCCATGTGAACGTTGAGCAGGTGTGCGGCCAAGGACGTGGTGGCCGGCCAGGCTGCGCCGACGCCGATCAGCGCATCGAACTTTTTCAGCCGGGCCTGGTTGATCCGGCTGACATGGTGGGCAAATTCCCCCGTCAAGGCGCGACCGGCCAGGTAGTCGACCATCGTGCTGTGCAGGCTTTGGTTGAACAGGCTCATCCTGGCCTGTTCCAGGCTTTTGAACTGCCGCACAAAGATTCCGTCCGGGCTGTCGGGCATATAAAGCAGAGTCAGGCCGCTGATTTGCTCGACGATAAAGGTAACGCCGGACAACGTACTCGGCCCTTCACCCGGCGTGTCTTTTCCCCCCGCCGACAGGTGTGCCGGCAACAAGGCGATGCGCTTGCCGTTGGCGGTATAGGCTTCACGGCTGCTGGCATTGCTTGCGATCTGCAGCACCTGCCAGCCGGCGTCATCGATGTGTTTGGCCAGCACGGCGAATTCGCCTTGCAACTCCAGCATCAAGCGCCATGGCTCGCTCAGGCATTCCTGTCGATATTCCTTGCTGAACACCGAAGCTGCCTGGGTGCCAAGGAAGGTCTCGCGGATCAGCGTTTCATATTTCCCGGCCAGATCCAGCTCGGTGACCAGTTTGCGCAAGTAATCCAGGGTGATACCGGTTTTCACCTTCAGCCGCTGCCCCGCATCAGCGCCGCTGACTTCGACCTGCATCAACGACAGGCGATTCCACATGTCTTGATCGATATTGCTTTGCGCCAGTTCGGCGAGGGTCAACTTGCTGCGTTGCTGGCTGGGTACCAGTACATTTTTTTGCGGCGTACCGGGTGCCGCACCCGCAATTACTTCTTTTCGCCAGCTGGTGGTGTCGGGGATGTCCAGCAGCACCTCAACGTTTTGCGTGAGCGCGAAGTCTTTACGCAGACGGGTGTCGATCGCCTTTTTGCTGAAGGACTCACGCAGCGGCAGATCCCGTTCAAGCAATTGCTGGGAGCGCTTCATCGCCGCGATGTAGGAGGTGAACAGTGCTTTGAGTCGGTCGCGTTGAGCAGTGGACAGTGCGTTTAGCGACGAGGGCAATCCTGTTGCCAGCTTGGCGCTGCGGACTTGCTCGAGGATTTGTGCGAAGGCCAGCTCCCGCGCGGCTGGGTTCGGGACGGTCAGGCGGGCGAGGGTCTGTTCGCGCAGATTATCCAGTTCCACCGCCCGTTGGACGGCATGGGAGGAAAGTGGCTTGGTGGTAATGATGTGCACAACTTGCTGCACACAACTGTGAAGCTGAATTTGCAAGGCGTACTCGAACGGGTTGCCAGCCAGCGGCAAGAGCTGCAGCGTTCGCGCATTGTCATAGGCCGACAACCTGAACAACTTCTGCTCCAGCGCCTGGCGTGAAGCGAACCGTTGCAGGCCACCGAAACGTCCTGGCCAGTAGAGCAACAGACTGTCGGTGGCCGATGGCAGCAACGCTGATGGACGGGCAAAAACCAATACGCCATCCAGCTCCTGGGTCTGGGTAGTCGTGGTGTCACCTTCGCTGTCAGTCGATGACAGTTCCAGTCGCGCGACCACCACATCGGCCGGTCGAGCTTGATCGGGAGCATCGAGCACCGTGGTGATCAACCGTTGTTCATCGCTGCTGATCTGATTCAGAGTCAACTGGAGGTCGGCTTCGGCACGCAGGCCGCTCAGGCGCGCCTGATGAAGTGCGGCGTAATGCGGCCCTTTCTTGTGACGCAGTTCCAGTAACTGCTGTGCATTGTCTGTGTTCAGCAGCGCGCTGGCTGCGTCGGTGCTGGCCTGCTCTGCAGCTCGCAGTGCGTCGAATCGCTCTTGCAGCCGTTGCAGGGCTGGACCGTCGGGGGCACCTTGAGAGTCCAGCCCCGGCAGGCTCTGCAGCGCCGCTTGCTGCTGCCGCACCGCGCTGTGCCGCAGGCCGAATGGAATGTCGGGGCTCAGTTGGCCAAACAGGGCAATGTCATCGTTTGCCTCCGGCATTGGAAGGTCAGCAGTTGAGGCAAAAACCGTTTGAAAGCGTTGCCGGTCGGCGGCAGGCGTGGCTAAACGCGCCAACAGGGATTCGGCGCTTTTCGTCAGCTCAGGTTTGTCGAGCGCGGTGTAATTGACCCTGACGCTGCTGGCTTGCGGAGCAAGTTGCTCAAGCAGTTGCGGCTGCTGGATCAACCAGTCCTCCATGCTGTTGCGACCTTCAAATGTCATCCAGGGCACTTGTCGAGACGGCAGATACAGCATCTGCGTAACCGGTTGGTCGGTATTGCGGGTGATGACCAATGCGCCCGGCAATTGGGCGGACTGACCGCTGGCGCCCTCGAACGAGAGCGTTTCGACGTAAAACAGCACATCGCTTGTTGTTGCTTGCGCTGGTGGATTGACCAGGTCCAGCAGGACTTTGATCTGTTCGGCATTCAATGTACCTTCGGCGAATGCCAGGTGGCAGGACGCCTCGAAATGCTGGCAATACAAGCTAATAGCCTGTGCTTTGCGTGACACATCCGTGCCCCGCGCACGGGCCTGCCACCAGTCGGTGTTCAACGGCGTTTGCGGGTGCTGCGCCATGAGCGCAAGCCACTGATCACGGCAATCGTTGCAGCGCGCCGAAGCGCTCAGGTACAGGCTGTCGTTCGTGTTTGCGGGCAATGGATGGACGAGGCCGAAGTCGGTGGGTATTGCGGTCGGTGTTGCGAGTGATTCGTCGAGCATGAAGATGGGCTCCAATGGGTGACTGGGTCAGGGCCATTAGAGGTCGGTCGAAGAGGGGGGTGGTGGTACATAGTTATCGCACGCTGCCGCGTGAGCCCGGATGACCGCTCGGCACCCTTCATCAAACTGTCATGGAAGTGTGGCAGCGCGCTTGAACAAACTTCATCAGACTCGCGCTCTACTGGGGTTCTGCGTTTCGGTGTTTTTCATGTGCGCAAGATTTTTATCGGCAGCGGCTTTTCTGGGCGCGCTGTTGTTCAACCTTCCGACTTTTGCGGCGTCTCGGTGTGACGTCAATGTGCCGACCGAACGGGTCGATCTGGATCAGGTGAGCCTGGCGTACCAGAGCATTGGTCGCGCGTCTGATCCGGCGTTGTTGCTGGTGATGGGCCTGGGCGGGCAGTTGATTCACTGGCCCGACGAGGTGGTGGTCGCGCTGTGTCAGCAGGGTTTTCGGGTGATTCGCTATGACAATCGGGATGTCGGCCTGTCGACGTGGCGCCAGGCACCGGTCGAGGCCAACCTGACGTTCGAGGTGCTGCGCTACAAACTCGGCCTACCCGTTTCGGCACCGTACTCGCTGACGGATATGGCGAGCGATGGCCTGGGCTTGATGGATGCGTTGCACATCGAGCAATTTCACGTGCTGGGCGCGAGCATGGGCGGGATGATTGCCCAGCATATGGCGGCCATGGCGCCGCAGCGGGTTGAAAGCCTGACCTTGATCATGACCACTTCTGGCGCTGAAGGCTTGCCTGCACCGAGTGCGGCGCTGGTGCAATTGCTCTCGCGTCGTGGTGCGCCCAATCGTGAAGTGGCTCTGGAGCAACAGGCCGACTTGCTGGCGGCGTTGGGCAGTCCGATGGTCATTGATGATCGACAGGCGCTGTTGCAGCAAGCGGCGCAGTCTTATGACCGGGCGTTCAATCCCGAGGGCGTGAAGCGTCAGATCATGGCGATCCTGGCAGAGCCAAGTCGTGTGGCGCTGCTCAATCAGCTGCGTGTGCCGGCGCTGGTGGTGCATGGCACGGCCGATCCGCTGTTGCCGGTGATGCATGGCGTGCATCTGGCGGCGCATTTGCGCGGCAGTCAGTTGAAGTTGATTCCGGGGTTGGCCCATCGATTCCAGGAGGCATTCAAGGCGCCGTTGCTGGCGGCAGTGTTGCCCTATTTGCGAGAGCACCGCGAAGACACTTCGCACTGGGCACAGATCGAGCCGGTGGTCGATCGCAATCTCCTGTAATCGTATCCCTCTGTAGGAGCTGTGTAGGAGCTGTCGAGTGAAACGAGGCTGCGATCTTTTGATTTTTTAAAAGCAAGATCAAGAGATCGCAGCCTTCGGCAGCTCCTACAGCGGGTCAGTGACTCAGTCCATACTTCTTCACCTTATCGAACAAGGTGGTCTTGGCCATGCCCAGTTCCTGGCTGGCCTGGGTCAGGTTGCCACCGCTGCGTTGCAAGGCATCGCTCAACAGATTGCGTTCGAAGGCTTCCACGGCCTCGGCAAACGCCAGGCCCTGAGCGCCACCATTGGTGCCCGATTTTTTGAAGGCCGGCAGGCCCAGGGCGAAGCGCTCGGCGACGTTGCGCAATTCGCGCACGTTGCCCGGCCAATCGTGGCTCATCAGGTTCGACAGGGTCTGGTTGTCCAGTTCCGGCGCGGCACGGTCGAAACGCAGGGATGACTGCTGCAGGAAGTGTTCGAACAGTTGCAGGATATCTTCGCGGCGCTCGCGCAACGGCGGCAGTTCCAGGGTCACCACGTTGAGCCGGTAATACAGGTCGCTGCGGAATTCGCCGGCCTTGCTCGATTGGTCGAGGTCGGATTTGGTGGCCGCAATCACACGACAATCCACCGCCACGCTCTGGTTCGAACCGAGGCGTTCGAGGGTGCGCTCCTGTAATACCCGCAGCAGTTTGATCTGCAAGGGCAGAGGCATGCTTTCCACTTCGTCGAGGAACAGCGTGCCGCCGTCGGCGTGTTCGATTTTGCCGATCCGTCGTTTTCCCGCGCCGGTGAAGGCATTGGCCTCGTGGCCGAAAATTTCGCTTTCGAAGAGGTTTTCCGGCAAGCCGCCGCAGTTCAGCGCCACGAACTGTTTGGTATGGCGACGGCTGAAATCATGCAGGCAACGGGCGACCAGTTCCTTGCCGGTGCCGGTTTCACCTTCGATCAACACATTGGCCGAGGTGTCGGCGACGTTGGCGATCAACTCGCGCAGGTTCTGCATGGCTGGCGACCGGCCGATGATCCGCCCTTCTAGGGAGTCACGCTCAGCCAATTGCCGGCGCAGCGAAGAGACCTCCCGCGCCAGGCTGCGTTGTTCCAGCGCACGTCGGGCCACGTCCACCAGGCGCTCGGGGGAGAAGGGTTTCTCCATGAAGTCGTAGGCGCCTTTTTGCATGGCGCCGACGGCCATGGAAATGTCGCCGTGGCCGGTAATCAGCACCACCGGCAAGCTGCGATCACGTTCCTTGAGGCGCCCCAGCAACTCCAGCCCGTCGATGCCCGGCAGGCGGATGTCGCTGATGACGATGCCGGCAAAGTTGTCGCCGACTCGCTCCAGGGCTTCTTCGGCACTGCCCACGCCAATGCAGGGAATGTCTTCCAGGGCCAGTGCCTGCTGGCAGCCGAGCAGCACATGGGGGTCGTCTTCGACGATCAATACACTAAGGTCGTTGTTCATATTGGCTCGGCGGGAAGGGGGCTTACCAACGGTAAACTGAGGACGAAGGTGGTTCCACCACTGGCCGGGTGCTCGACACCCAAGTGCCCGCCGGTGGCGGCAGCCAGGCTCGCGGAAAGGGTCAGGCCAAGGCCCAGGCCCTGTTCGCCGGGTTTGGTAGTAAAGAAGGGTTCGAACAAATGCTTGCGCGCCTCGGCATCAATGCCATGACCGTTATCGCGCACCCGCAGGCGGTACTTGCCGTCGAATGCTTCGCCTTCAAGCCACAGTTCCGGCTGCGGTTGCGCCTGCATGGCGTCCAACGCATTGCCGATCAGGTTGACCAGTATCTGTTCCAGACGGGTCTGGTCAATCTGCACCTGCACATCGTCGAAGTGGCGGTGCAGTTGCAGGTTAGTGTTTTCCACACGACCACCGAGCAGCTGCAGTGCTGCGTCCACACCTTTGCCGAGGCAAGCCTGGCCCTTGTCGTCACCGCGTCGGGCAAAGGAACGCAGGCTGGCGGTGATGCGGCCCATGCGGTCGATCAATTCATTGATGGTCTTGAGGTTGGTGCTGGCTACGTCCAGTTGTCCGCGTTCGAGGAAGCGCACGGTATTACCGGACAAGGTGCGCAGCGCCGCCAACGGCTGGTTCAGTTCGTGGGCGATGCTGGTGGACATCTGGCCGATGGCCGCGAGTTTGCCGGCCTGTACCAGTTCGTCCTGGGCGCGGCGCAAAGTCTCTTCGGCGTGGCGCCGTTCGCGGATCTGACCCTTGAGCCGTTCGTTGCTGGCGCGCAGGTCGGTGGTGCGTTCGGTAATCCGACGCTCCAGCTGGTTGTTGGCTTCCTGCAAGGCTTCCCGGGCGGCGAGGCGGGTGGCGATCACTTTACGCCGCTCGTTCCAGGCAATCAGCAGGAAGGCCACGAGGCCAAAAACCACCGCCACCAGAATCCCCTGATTGATCGATTCGCGGCGCAGATCCTGGAGCGGCGTCAGCAGGGTGAAATTCCACGGGGTATCGTTCAACTGGCGGGTTTGCGACAGATAACTGATGTTTTCATCGTCGGACACCACTTCGCTGTTGGCGGGAAAGGTGAGTTTCTCCACGCCTTCGGACAGGGTTTCCCGGGCCAGTGGTTGCAGTTCGTTGAGCGGGAACCAGTAGTACTGAAGGCTGCGGGCGAGTTTTTCCTTGGTTTCTTCGCTCAGAGGCACCACGGACTTCAGGCGCCGCGAAGGATCGCTGGAAAGAATGATGATGCCGTTTTCGTCACTGACGAAAGCTTCCAGTCGCGCCCGTTGCCAGCGTTCCTCCATGGCTTCGAGACGAACCTTGACCACCGCGACGCCAATGATCTTGCCGTGTTCTTCCAGGCCGTGGGCCAGGTAGTAACCCGGTTCGCCGTTGGTGCTGCCGATGCCGTAGAACCTTCCTGGCTGGCCGCGCACGGCGTTTTGGAAATAAGCGCGGAAGGACAGGTCTTCACCCAGGTAACTGTCGACATCGCGCCAGTTACTGGTGGCCATGACGCGACCGGTGGTGTCCATCACATAGATAGCCCGACTGCGGCTGCGCCGGTTCAGGCCCTCAAGATATTCGTTGACCGTTTGTCGGTGTTCCGGGGTCGGGTCGGCCAGCAACTGCGAAACGCTGGTTTCCAGTTCCAGCAGGCTGGGCAGGTAGGTGTACTTGCTGATTTCGCTTTCAACCGCACGGGCGTGCAGTTCCAGCTGACGCTGGCCGTTCTCGCCCAGGTTGCGGATGCCGTAGTGTTCACTGACCCAGAAGCCGATGTAACCCAGTCCGATCATCAGGGCGATGATCAGCGGCGGCAGGAACAGATGGCGAATCAGACGGGGTTTCACGGCGAGTGATGGTTCTAGAGCGCGATCGAGAGTGGGGTCGCATTTCATCACAGATGCCTTGGGTCAACCAGCACTCGCCCGCTCCCTGTAGGAGCGAGCCTGCTCGCGAAGGTCGTCAACGATAACGCGTTCATCCTGAATGTACGCGGTGTCCTTGAGTTCTTCGCGAGCAAGCTCGCTCCTACAAGGGAGGGCGGGCGCTGTTAGTGCTGCAAAATCTTGTTGAGGAAGTGCTGCGTACGCTCGGCACGGTGGCTGATGTCGCCGAAGAACTCTTCTTTCTTGCAGTCTTCGATGATCATGCCCTTGTCCATGAAGATCACCCGGTCCGCCACCTTACGGGCGAAGCCCATTTCGTGGGTCACGCACATCATGGTCATGCCTTCGTGGGCCAGTTGCACCATCACGTCCAGCACTTCGTTGACCATTTCCGGGTCCAGCGCCGAGGTCGGTTCGTCGAACAGCATGACGATCGGGTCCATCGCCAGCGCACGGGCAATCGCCACACGCTGCTGCTGACCACCGGACAGTTGGCCCGGATGCTTGTGGGCGTGAGCCGACAGGCCAACGCGCTCCAGCAGTTGCAGGCCTTTTTTGGTGGCCTCTTCCTTGCTGCGGCCCAGCACCTTGATCTGCGCAATGGTCAGGTTTTCGGTGATGGTCAGGTGCGGGAACAGTTCGAAATGCTGGAACACCATACCCACGCGGGAGCGCAGTTTCGGCAGATTGGTTTTCGGGTCGGCGATGGAAGTGCCGTCGACCACGATGTCACCTTTCTGGAACGGCTCCAGCGCGTTGACGCATTTGATCAGGGTCGACTTGCCGGAACCGGACGGCCCGCATACCACGATCACTTCGCCTTTTTTGACCTCGGTGCTGCAATCAGTCAGTACCTGGAAGTCCCCATACCACTTGTTGATGCTTTTGATAGAGATCATACGGCGAACCTTTTTTGCAGACGCTTGACCAGCTGCGAGGCGGCAAAGCTGATGATGAAGTACACGAGCCCTGCAAAGATCAGGAACTCATTGGAGCGACCAATGATGTCGCCGCTGGCACGCGAAGCATTGAGGAAGTCCACCAGGCCGACGGCGTACACCAGCGAGGTGTCCTGGAACAGGATGATGCTCTGTTGCAGCAACAGTGGTGTCATCTTGCGGAACGCTTGCGGCAGGATGATCAGGCGCATCATCTGGCCGTAGCTCATGCCCAGCGCTTGCGCTGCACCCATCTGGCCCTTGGGAATCGACTGCACACCGGCGCGGACGATTTCGCAGAAGTACGCCGCTTCGAACATCATGAAGGCCACGATGCACGAGGTGAACGCGCCGATCGGGGTGTCTTCGCCGGTGATCCAGCGCAGCACGAACGGCACCGCCAGGTAGAACCATGTGATCACCAGCAGCAACGGGATCGAACGGAAATAGTTAACGTAGGCGCCGGCCAGATTCGACAGCAGTTTGTTGTGCGACAGACGGCACAGCGCCAGGATGGTGCCGAGGATGATGCCGCCGATCACGCCCATGGCCATCAGCTTGAGGGTCATGATCATGCCGTTCCACAGGCCGGGAATGGCCGGGACGATGCCCGAGAAATCGAATTCCATCATTTACCCCCAACGGAGATCAGGCCCGGTACGGCAACTTTCTTCTCGACCAGACGCATCAGCAACATCAGGCTCATGTTCAGTGTGAAGTAGATCAGCGTGGCCAGGGTGAAGGCTTCGAACAGGTTGGCGGAGAACTCGGCGGTCTGTTTGGTCTGCGCGAGCAATTCCATCAAGCCGATCAGCGAGGCCACCGAAGTGTTCTTGAAGACGTTCAAGAATTCGGAGGTGAGCGGCGGAATGATGATCCGGTAGGCCTGGGGCAGCAGCACGTTCCAGTAGATCTGCGGCAGGTTGAAACCCATGGCGCGAGCCGCGGATTCCTGGCCTTTGGGCAGCGCCTGGATGCCGGTACGCACTTGTTCGCAAACACGGGCGGCGGTGAACAGGCCCAGGCACACGACGACGCTGAGGAAGGCCGAGGTGGTCGGGTTCAGGTCCTGCTTGTACCACTCCTGCAGGTCGGGCGGCAGCAGGTCAGGTACCAGGAAGTACCAGATGAACAGCTGAACCAGCAGCGGCACGTTACGGAAGAGTTCGACGTAGCAGGTGGCGATGCCCGATACGATGCGGTTCGGCACGGTACGCATGACGCCCAGGACCGAGCCCAGTGTCAGGGCGATGATCCAGGCCACGATGGCGATGCCAATGGTCCAGCCCAGACCGGAAATGAACCAGTCGATATACGTCTCGCTGCCCACGCCGGTGGACTTGAAGAACACACCCCAGTCCCAGTTGTAATTCATTAGGGTCTCCCCTCAGATCGATCGATGTACAAGTACCCGCTTGGGGGAAGCTCCGTTCCCGCCCGATCTTGACGATCAGGCACACGCTAACGGCTCGACAGCCACCGGTTCGAGTGTTTCCAAAAATGCCAGCAGGGAGTGACAACCTCCTGAAAGGGCAACGGCCCCTTCAGGAGATAAGGTTAGTCAGAAATCAGGATTTCTTGTCGTCAGCCGCTTTATCGGTCGGCGTGGCGATCAGGGCCTTGAGCTCGTTGCTCATCGGGAATTCCAGGTTCACGCCTTTAGGCGGTACAGGCTGCTGGAACCACTTGTCGTAGATCTTGTTGATCTCGCCCGATGCGTAGGTGGCCTTGATGGCATCATCCACGACCTTTTTGAACGGCTCGTCGCCTTTGCGCACCATGCAGCCGTAGATTTCGTACGACTGTGGAGTGCCGGTTACAGCCCAGTCAGCCGGCTTCTTGGCCTTGGCCATTTCGCCAGCCAGCAGTACGTCGTCCATCATGAATGCCACGGCGCGGCCGCTTTCCAGCATCTGGAAGGATTCGCCGTGGTCTTTGGCGGAGATGACGTTCATGCCCATCTGCTTGTCGGCGTTCATCGCCTTGAGGATGCGCTCGGACGTGGTGCCGGCGGTGGTCACGACGTTCTTGCCTTTCAGATCGTCGAAATCCTTGTACGCCGAGTCTTTCTTGGCCAGCAAGCGGGTGCCGACTTCGAAGATGCCAACGGAGAAGTCAACTTGTTGCTGACGCTCGACGTTGTTGGTGGTGGATCCGCACTCAAGGTCGACGGTACCGTTCTGCACCAGCGGGATACGAGTTTGCGAGGTCACCAGGTTGTACTTGACCTGCAGATTCGGCAGATCCAGTTCTTTTTTCAGGGCGTCGACGACTTTCATCTGAAGGTCGTGGGAGTAGCCGACCGGTTTGCCGGACGCGTCCACGATATAGGAGAAAGGAATGGAAGCGTCGCGATGTCCGAGGGTGATAGTGCCGGACTCTTTGATCTTCTTCAGGGTGCCGGTGAGTTCGGCGGCGAAAACTGGAGTGCTGATCAGAGCGGCAGCAATGGCTGCGCCCAGGATATGGGGAACGATGCGCATCAAATTTTCCTCGACATTGTTTTTTTTATGGAGCCAGTTCACCGGCCCTTTTGAGCACTGAATGCCTGACGGCTCCTGAAGTGTTGGCGCAACAGGCATTCGTCGAAGAAGTGTAGAGCATGACTCGTGCCAGACCAGTCGCGACTGGTCAACTGGTTGATTTATAAGGGGATTAAATATTTATGGCGACTTTTTAAGCGCTGGGGAGTCCGGTTATCCGAACCGACCGACAGGTCGCGTTCGGAAAACCGAATGGTGGCGGGGTGCTACCGATTATCAGGTGTATTTGCGCTTGTCCGGCGCTGGCGGGAAATACTGGTACAACCAGGTTTCACTCAGTGTGCGGTCGTTGGTGCGGATGAACAGGCGCAGTTCGACCGGGTCGACGCTGTCATTGGTCGGGTACCAGTCGAACAGGATGCGAAAGCCCTTGATGTCATCGAGCACCAGCACGCTGAAATCCTTGACCTCGCCATTCGAGCAGGTGACCACGGGCTCGATGCCGGCGCCTGCGGGCAAGCGGTCCAGGCCGCCGCCGGTGAAGTCCACGGCAAAACGGCGGGCCCAGACTGGCGGGTAATGCTCGCCGGGCGCCCAACCTTCGGTGAAGCCGCCCATCCCCGAACGGGTCGCATGGACTCGCGCCAGCGGCGTACCGACCGGCGGCAATGCGCTCCAGTAGAGTTTGTAGCCGTAGTTCAGCGAGTCGCCGGCAGCCACGGGTTTCTTCGGCGTCCAGAAGGCGACGATGTTGTCCATGGTCTCGCCGGTGGTCGGGATTTCCAGCAGGTCCACCGAGCCTTCGCCCCAGGCAGTCGTTGGTTCAACCCACAGGCTTGGGCGTCGGCTGTACCAGTCGACGGTGTCCTGATAGCTGGTGAACTCGTGATCGGTCTGCACAAGACCAAACCCTTTCGGGTCGGTGTCGGCGAAGGCGTTGAATTGCAGGGTCGCTGGATTGTTCAGTGGGCGGCAGATCCATTCGCCGTTGCCGCGCCACATCGCCAGACGATCGGAGTCGTGGATCTGCGGGTGAATGGTGTCGCACATCCGGCGTTCGTGGGTGCCGCAGCTGAACATGCTGGTCATCGGCGCGATGCCCAGTTGATCGATGGCAGTACGGGCGTTGACGTGGGCGTCGACTTCCATCACCACGCGTTCGGCCTGGCAATCGATGTCGAAACGATACGCACCAGTCGCGCTCGGTGAATCGAGCAGGGCGTAGACCACGAAGCGGGTGCTGTCCTTGTCCGGGGTTTCGAACCAGAACTTGGTGAAGTCGGGGAATTCTTCGCGTTTCTTGGCGTATGTGTCGATGGCCAGGCCGCGCGCCGACAGGCCATATTGGCCAGTGGCATCCACCGCGCGGAAGTAGCTGGCGCCGAGGAACGACACCACGTCGTGCTTATCCAGCTCCGGCGCCTTGAACAGCTTGAAGCCGGAAAACCCCAGGTCGCCGGTCAGCTGCTTGGTCTCGACCGTGGTTTTTTCGTAGTTGAACAGTTCCGGATGGAAGTGCACTTCGCGGGCCATGCGGGTCTTGGGATCGACGCTGTACATGCGTACCGGCTGCTTGAACCCCATGCCGACGTGGAAGAATTGCACGTCCAGCTGGCCCTTGTTGTCTTTCCACAGCGAATGGTCGGCGTCGTAGCGGATCGCATTGAAATTCTGCGGAGTCATGGTCGCAAGCGTCGGCGGCAACACTTGCTTGGTGTCCTGATAACGGTTGCTGGCGAGCTGCTTGGCCTGAATTCTCAGGGCATCGAAATCGAAGGCCTTGGCCTCGCCATCAGCGGTCCCAGTGGCTGCCCAAGCGCGGGAGGCGAGCAGGCCGGTGGCGGACAAACCGGTGTAGGCAGCGATGGCCATGGAGGCTTTGAGCAAATTCCTGCGGTGCATAAGAACAACCTGTCTTGAACAATCCCGCGCCGTTCCTGGCGCGTGCTGGATCAGAAAAATCGGTTCGGACGAGCCTTCGGCCAAACGCCATGGACTTTAAGCAGATGCCAAATAGCTTAAACCGTTCGATTGCAGAGCAAAATTGGTTGATGGCACGGCGCTAGTGCGGGAATGAAACAAGACGTGTCGCGGAAATATTTCCGACAGCCTTTTCTGATTTATAGGGCATTTCTGCTTTTTTCGACTAATTACTCTAAAAACCACTTTTCAGCGCCGAGAATATTTCTATTCTGTGCCCATGACCGGTTAATGCCCTTCGGGCCGGTGCGGTTCAGCTGGCACAAAGCACTGCTGAAAAGGTTTAGGGCGATGCGGTTTCTGAAGTTTTCTTTGACGTAGAGAAGGACATCGTCCATGTCGAAAGTACAAGGCATCACCGAAATGTTGGGAATCTTTCCGTGCCTGGGCCTCGGACGGCGAAGGCGCCGGCTGAACAGCGAGGAATTGAAGCTGGTGGAGCGCTATCGGGAGTTGTCGGAAAGCGACCGGATTGCCATGCGGTATCTGGTGGATGCGATGAGGAGTGTTTCGCGGTTTTGAGTCGACCTGATTACCGTGAGAGCCATTTGGCTTTCACGGTTTCCAGGCAGGTCAACTTGCCTGCATCGGCGTCGACAATGCCGGCGTTGATTGCGGATAGGTAGGCCAGTTGCTCAAGGGTTTGTTGGAGGTGGTTTTCTGCATAGGCGCAGTTACTTGGGATCGTTTCCATGACGATGAGGTTGCTTGAGCTGTGATTGTTCATGGTTGGGAAATAATCGTTCGGAAGGAGGTAAAAAGGGAGCACTCAAACTGAAAGGGCGGGCTTCGCAGTCCGCCCTTTTACTTCAGAAAATTTTTCTTAACGACACGTGCCACTGATGGGGAGCGGATGTTGTGTTTGCATCAACTCGGGCATGTCTCGCCATTTGATCCACGCGTGATGCTGGTAATGCAGCAAAGGCACAGATACTCCGGCCCAATGCAACGCGCTAAGGCTCGGCAGGCTTCCCGGTGTCGTTGTCTGCATATTGCGCAGCATCGGAACAACCTCATGGCTCAGCCATTGCCGCAGGTTGCGGTTCTCAGGGATGAAGTGATGAACCAGCAAGGCATACATCCCTGATTCGCTGACCATCAATGATTCCTGGATTTTGCCGTCCTTGAGCAAACAGACGCTGCGACGCTGGTCAGAATCAAGTTTTTGTACAAGGCGTTCGTTGAGTGATTTGCCCATCAAACGACCCAGATCCTGAACGCAGAACCAGGCTTGATGGTCTTGCATGAAGGTGTGGAGGAAGCGGTTGTGGCGGGTAAAAACGGTAGGGGTAAAAGAGGAATGGCCTTCTTGTGGATCTGACGTGCGCTTATGCATTTTCCGACTCCATGTTGAAAAGAGAGTCGCCACGAATCCTTCGACAAATTGGGGTGGCGAACCGTGTGGCGTTCGAAGTCGGAACATTCTCGATCAACATGGAAGCCGAGAGGCCCGCGCCACACGGCCCGCCATAACGTGAAACTGGAAGGCAAAAAAATGCCCCAGTTCGTATGGGGGCGCGGCTGCGCCATGTTGATATTTTCCGACTTCGACACCGGATCGCTAATTGGGTAGCGACGGGGCAAAGCCTATCGGTCAGGCGCTCGCGGCGCCAAGTCTACTCTTTGGACGCGTGATGTAGGAACCGGGTGTTTTTCAGGAAGGGCATGTCTGTAGGAAATTACTGTTTTTGCATTGCTCGCAGAGGAACTGCGCCTGAGGCGTATTTTTTCCGTTATTTATTCGACCTCAGTGAACGAACTGCAGGTTTTCTCCATGTTGATCGAATTCTCCGTTTCTAATTACCGCTCCTTCCGGGGCAGGCAAACCTTGTCCATGGCGGCAACGCCTCGCCTGAGCAAAGGGCGTAACACGTTCAAACCCTCCTGCTCGGAAAAACTCCCTGACCTGCTGAAGGTCGCCGCCATTTACGGGCCAAACGCATCCGGAAAATCTTCGTTGGTCCGGGCGATGGGTATCGTCGGACGTTTGCTTCTGACGTCATCCAACCCGAGTGATGAGCTGCTATCGGTTTCGCCTTTCCGCTTTGATCACCAATTAAAAGATGCTCCCAGCTTTTTTGAATACAACTTTATTCAAGGAGGGCTGCGCTATCGGTTTGTGCTTGCTTTGACTGGCCAGCGAATCGTCAAGGAACAGCTGACCTCATATCCCAGAGGGCGGGAAACCCTTCTGTATGACCGGCAATTCGATGCCGATGGTGAGCGCTATATTTTTGGCAAAACCCTTGAGGGTGGTAAGGACGTGCATAGCGCGTGGCGGCGTTTGACGAGTCCGAAAATGCTCTTTCTCTCGCAAGCCGTGACAAACAGCAGTGAAGAGCTGACTCAGTTGCGGGTGCCGTACAGCTGGTTCCAAACCGGTCTACTCATGGTCGAACAAAACAGCATGGTGGAGCTGTCGGCGGCCTCGATCCGGTTTCTCCAGATGGTATCGAGTCATACGAACAACCTTCGCGATTTTCTGCAGGCATTGGACATTCCCGTCTCTGCCATTGAGCTCAATTCAGACGATCTCGATTCAGAATCGAACAATAGAAAACCACCCTCAAGGATCTCTTTGCAGCAGCTCAAAAGAACAAAGTGACCCTGACGCATTCCAGCCATCTGGGCGAAGCGCAATTCGATCTTTCAGAAGAGTCGAGCGGCACAAAGAACCTGATCGGCTTTTGGCTGCCCTGGTTCATGATGAATCAATCCGGGGGTAGCGGAGTGCTCTGTGTCGATGAACTCGACAGCAGTCTTCATCCAGACATCGTCGCTGACTTGATCAGCAAGCATCTGGACAGTGGCCTCGACACCCAGCTGATTTTCACAACTCACGACACTCACCTGATGAGCGAGAAAATTCTGCGAAGGGATCAGTTCTGGATTACTGAACGTGACGTCAACTGTGCAACTTGCCTGTTTTCTGTTCATGATTTTGAGGGACGCGAGAGCGAGGAGGTCGAGAAACGCTACTTTGAAGGCCGATATCGCGGATTACCGCTGATAAGGCAGGGATGAGTATGGCGCACCCGAGAAAGTCATTTGATCGCAAGGCTTCGCGGTTCAAGCCCCAACCCAGAGTGCTGGTGCTTTGCGAAGACAGCAAATCCGGGAAGCGATATCTGGAGGATGCTGCGTTTCATTTTCGGGCCAAGGCTCAGGTCGAAATTGTTCACTGTGGCGTCACACACCCTATTGGCATTGTTGAGCGAGCAATCATTCGGCAGAAACGCTACGACAAAGTGTTTTGTGTTCTGGATCGCGATACACATCTTTGCTTTCAGCGCGCACTGAATGTTGCGCAACCCCATTCAAAGATCAAAGTCATTGCCTCGTACCCCTGCTTTGAGTTTTGGCTTCTGCTGCACTTCGGCTTTAACCGAAAACCATTCCGAGCTGTCGGAAAGCATTCGCCGGGCGATCTGGTGAGTAAAAGTTTGCGAGAAAAGCCCAACATGGAACAGTACGAGAAGGGCAGCGGCATCAGCTATTTTGCCCAACTCCTGGGAGCACCTTTTCAATCAGCAAGATCCCTGGCCCCCAAAATCCTTGAAGACGTTGCCATCAGCGGCGAACCCAACCCCAGCACCGAAATCCATTTGCTGATTGATGAATTCGAAGCTCTCTCCAAGCCACAGCCCAACTAACGTCATAACACGCTGCCCGCATCGCTGCGGGCAGCGTGTTCGGTATCGTTACCGACTAACCTTCCAAGCATCCCCCGCAGGCGCCTTGCCGTGGTCATACGGCTTGGCGATCCACATGTAGAGCAGCCCCAAACCAATCACGATGGCGGTGCTCAGGACCATGGCGTAGTTGATGTACCACGCCGCATCCGGAGTACGGGGCCAGGCCATGTTGATGATGGCGCTGATGCCGTAGGCCAGGGCGCCGATGTTGACCAGCCAGCCCCAGGCGCCGAGGGTGAATTTGCCGCTGGGTTTCCAGCCTTTCATGCGCGCGTAGAGAGCGCCCAGGACGATCATCTGGAAGGCCAGGTAGATGCCGATCGCGGCGAAGCTGACGATGGTGGCCACGGCATCCTGCAGGAAGAAGCCGAGGATGATGATCAAGGCTGGCAGGACACCGGAGACGAACAGCGCGGCAACCGGTACCTGGGTTGTAGGAGAGATCTTTTTCAGCAGTCGGCTGCCGATGACCATTTCGTCCCGAGCGTAGGAATACAGCAGACGACTTGCCGCTGCTTGCAGGCTGATGACGCAGGAGATGAAGGAGATCATCACTACGCCCATCACCATTTTCGAGCCCACCGGGCCGAAGGCGTTGTTGAGGATGGTGCCGACCGGGTCCTTGTCGGTGCCGTTGATGACCGCTTGCATGTCCGGCACGGCGAGGATCAAGGCCAGGCACGCGAACATCGCCGCGATGCCACCGATGTAGATGGTCATGCGCATGGCCACAGGGATCTTCTTGCTCGGGTTCGGGGTTTCTTCGGCCACGTCGCCGCAGGCCTCGAAGCCGTAGTACAGGAACATCCCGGCCAACGAGGCCGTCAGGAAGGCCGGCAGGTACGAGCCATCGACGCTGATGTCGAAGGTGTTGAACAACACGCTGATCGACTGATGGCGCTCGAAGACCAGCAGGTAAACGCCGACGATCACCGCGCCGATCAGTTCGCAGAGAAAACCAAACATGGCGATGCGCGCCAGCACCTTGGTGCCGCTGAGGTTGACCAGGGTGGCGAACAGCGTCAGCACCAGGGCGATGATGATGTTGGTGTTGTTACTGGGTTCAAAACCCATCATCGCTGCAAGGTAAGGACCGGCACCGACCGCAACGGCGGCGATGGTGACGCACAGGGCGATGGAGTAGATCCAGCCGACCATCCACGCCCAGCGTTTGCCCACCAAGCGGCGAGCCCACGGGTACACGCCGCCGGAGATCGGGAATTGCGAAACCACTTCACCGAAGATCAGGCACACCAGCAACTGACCGCAACCGACCAGCAAATAGGCCCAGAACATCGGCGGCCCACCGGCGGCGAGACACAGGCCGAAGAGGGTATAAACCCCTACGACTGGCGACAGATACGTGAAGCCCAGGGCGAAGTTTTCCCACAGGCTCATGCTGCGATTGAAGTTGGAGGTGTAACCCAGTTGACGCAGCTGCTCGGCATCGCTGTCGGCAATGGCTGCAGAGAGATCGGGTGATGCACTCATGTGTGTTTCTCCGGAAAATCGGCAGATTTCGGATGTCCGAAGCCGTGGCGGGGCTTTGAGGGCGCCGCCAGGAACGGTGGTTATTGTTTTTGTTGGTTTTGAAACCTGGTGGTGCTTGCTGCCGGTTTCGGCCTTGAAACCGTGGTGACGCCATCGCTGGCAAGCCAGCTCCCACAGGTTCGGTGTGATCCCTGTGGGAGCTGGCTTGCCAGCGATGCTTTTAGTGCTTGAACATCACATGCCGCACAACGGTGTAATCCTCCAACCCATACATCGACATGTCCTTCCCGTACCCGGACAGTTTCTGACCGCCATGGGGCATTTCACTGACCAGCATGAAGTGGGTGTTCACCCAGGTGCAGCCGTACTGCAAACGGGCCGACATGCGATGGGCGCGGCCGACATCGGCAGTCCATACAGACGACGCCAGGCCGTAGTCCGAGTCGTTGGCCCAGCCCAGCACCTGCCCTTCATCGCTGAATTTGGTCACCGACACCACCGGCCCAAACACTTCGCGGCGCACGATCTCGTCGTCCTGCTGCGCGTCAGCCAACACCGTGGGTTCGAAGAAGAAACCGTTACCGTCCACAGCCTTGCCACCCGTGATCAGGCGGATGTGCGGCTGGGCCACGGCGCGTTCGACAAACCCGGCCACACGGTCACGGTGTTGTGCGGTGATCAGCGGGCCGAGTTCGGTGGACGGATCATCCTGCACGCCGTATTTGATGCTGCTGACGGCGGCGCCGAGTTTCTCGACGAACTTTTCGTAGATACCTTCCTGCGCATAGATGCGGCAGGCGGCGGTGCAATCCTGGCCAGCGTTGTAGAAACCGAAGGTGCGAATGCCTTCGACGGCGGCATCGATGTCGGCGTCATCGAAGATGATCACCGGCGCCTTGCCACCCAGCTCCATGTGCATCCGTTTAACGGTGTCGGCGGTGCTGGAAATGATGTTCGAACCGGTCGCGATAGAACCTGTCAGCGAGACCATGCGTACTTTCGGGTGCGTGACCAATGGGCTGCCGACCGTAGGCCCACGGCCGAATACCAGATTGAGCACACCAGCCGGGAAGATTTCCGACGCCAGTTGTGCCAGGCGAAGTGCCGTCAGCGGGGTTTGCTCCGATGGCTTGAGTACCACGGTATTACCGGCGGCGAGGGCCGGGGCGATTTTCCAGGCGACCATCATCAGCGGGTAGTTCCACGGCGCGATGGAAGCGATCACGCCCACCGGATCACGGCGAATCATCGAGGTGTGGCCGGGCAGGTACTCGCCACCGGCCGAGCCGCTCATGCAACGGCTGGCACCGGCGAAGAAACGGAACACGTCGGCAATCGCCGGGATCTCGTCGTTCAGCGCGGCGCTGTAGGGCTTGCCGCAGTTGTCCGACTCCAGCTTGGCCAGCTCTTCGCCGTGGGCTTCGATGGCGTCGGCGAGTTTGAGCAGCAGCAGTGAACGCTCTTTGGGCGGGGTCTGCGACCAGCTGTCGAACGCGGCATCGGCAGCGCGCACGGCAGCATCAACCTGGTCTTCGCTGGCTTCGTTGATTTCCACCAGCACGCGGCCCAGCGCCGGGTTGAACACCGGTTGGGCAGGGCCTTCGCCGTCGAGCAGTTGGCCGTTGATCAGGAGTTGGGTTTGCATGGATTGGTCCTCATTAACGCTTTTATTGTTCTGTAGAAACCGGCCCCTGTGGGAGCTGGCTTGCCAGCGATTAGGCCATCACATCCAACATGGATGGTGACTGACCCACCGCTATCGCGGGCAAGCCCGCTCCCACAGGGATAGTGGTGTGTTATGGATTCATTTCCCGCCACTGCCCGCCACGCTTTCGCCGCCACGGGTCAGGTAATAGGCGCCGAGGATCGGCAGCATGGTCACCATCATCACCAGCATCGCCACGACGTTGGTCACCGGTACGTCCCGAGGACGGCTGAGCTGGTTGAGCAGCCACAGCGGCAAGGTGCGTTCATGGCCGGCGGTGAAGGTGGTGACGATGATTTCGTCGAACGACAACGCAAACGCGAGCATGCCGCCGGCCAGTAATGCCGAGCCAAGATTCGGCAGGATGATGTAGCGGAAGGTCTGCCAGCCGTCGGCGCCCAGATCCATCGACGCCTCGATCAAGCTGTGCGAGGTGCGGCGCAGGCGGGCGATGACGTTGTTGTAGACGATCACCACGCAAAAGGTCGCGTGGCCGACGATGATGGTGAACATCCCGGGTTCTATGCCCAGTGATTTGAAGGTCGCCAACAGCGCGATCCCGGTGATGATCCCCGGTAGGGCGATCGGCAGGATCAGCATCAGCGAGATGCCTTGCTTGCCGAAGAAGTCCCGACGGTACAAGGCCGCCGAGGCAAGTGTGCCGAGGACCATGGCGATCAGCGTGGCAATCGAGGCGATCTGCAGCGACAGCTTGATAGCTTCCAGCACGTCCGGCCGCGAGAACGCCACGCTGAACCACTTCAGGGTGAAACCCTTGGGCGGGAAGCTGAAGGCCGCGTCTTCGGTGTTGAAGGCGTACAGGAAGATGATCAGGATCGGGAAGTGCAGGAACACCAACCCGCCCCAGGCGGCTATGCGCAGACCGAGAGAGGGTTTATCCCCGTGCTTTTCTGAATTAGAGCGCATCGAAGGCCCCCAGTCGTTTGACGATGGACAGGTAAACAGCGATCAGCACAATCGGTACCAGCGTGAAGGCCGCAGCCATCGGCATGTTGCCAATCGCACCTTGCTGCGCGTAGACCATGCTGCCGACGAAGTAGCCCGGCGGGCCTACCAGTTGCGGCACGATGAAGTCGCCCAGGGTCAGCGAGAAGGTGAAGATGGAACCGGCGGCAATGCCCGGAATCGACAACGGCAGAATGACTTGCATGAAGGTCTGGCGCGGCTTGGCGCCAAGGTCGGCAGAAGCTTGCAGCAGCGACGGTGGCAGGCGTTCCAGCGAGGCCTGGATCGGCAGAATCATGAACGGCAGCCAGATGTAGACGAACACCATGAAACGACCCAGGTGCGAGGTCGACAAGGTGCTGCCGCCGACGCCGGGAATGCCCAGCACGAATTGCAGGAGCGGTTCCAGACCCAGGTGTTGAACGAACCATTGCGCCACTCCGCCCTTGGCCAACAGCAGCGTCCAGGCATAGGCCTTGACGATGTAGCTGGCCCACATCGGCATCATCACCGCAATGTAGAAAAATGCCTTGGTCTTGCCGGTGGTGTAGCGCGCCATGTAGTAGGCAATCGGGAACGCGACGACGGCGCTGGCGATCGACACGACGATGGCCATGCTCAGGGTGCGCAGGATGATGTCGAAGTTCGAGGGCTGGAACAGCGCGGCGAAGTTCGCCAGGGTCAGGTCGGGGGTGACCGCCATGGTGAAGTCGTCGAAGGTGTAAAAACCTTGCCACAACAACGTCAGCAACGAGCCCAGGTAAATCGCGCCGAACCACAACAGTGGCGGCACCAGCAGCATCGATAGATACAGGTTCGGCCGGCGATACAGCAGGTTGGAAAACCTGCGTAACGGCGAGCCGCCAGTCGCCTTTTGTGAGAGCGCCATGGTGTTCATCTCACACCCCGCTCGCCAGGGTGTCGTGCAACTGGACCATCGCTTCTCGCGCCCAGCGCGCGGTTATACGTTGCCCGGTCTGGTGCTGGGCGCTGGTGTCGAGCCACTGATTGTTGGCCTGGCTGATGTTCAGGGTCTGGCCGTTTTCCAGCTTCAGCTCAAAGCGGGTAGCACTGCCCTGGTACTGGATGTCGTGCAGCAGACCCGTGACTTCGATCTCGTGGCTGGCCAGCGGGCCATTGGCGAATCGCACATGTTCCGGGCGAATCGAAAATGGCTGCGGATTGCCGCTCAACTGCTTCGCCAGATCGCCACGAATTACGTTGGAGGTGCCGACGAATTCCGCCACGAAGGTGGTCGCCGGTTTCATGTACAGGTTGCGCGGCGAGTCGACCTGTTCGATGCGGCCCTTGTTGAACACGGCCACGCGGTCGGACATCGACAGCGCTTCGGTCTGGTCGTGGGTGACGAAAATGAAGGTAATGCCGAGCTGGCGCTGTAGCTTCTTCAACTCCCCTTGCATCTGTTCGCGCAGTTTCAGGTCCAGCGCGCCCAGAGGTTCGTCCAGCAGCAGCACGCGCGGACGATTGACCAGGGCGCGGGCCAGGGCCACTCGCTGGCGCTGGCCGCCGGAGAGTTGCACCGGTTTGCGTTCGCCATAGCCGCCCAGGGCCACCATGTCGAGAGCTTCTTCGGCGCGTTTGATGCGTTCGCCCTTGGCGACGCCTTTGACTTTCAAACCGTAGGCGACGTTGTCGCGAACGTTCATGTGCGGGAACAGTGCGTAATCCTGGAACACAGTGTTCACGTCACGCTGATAGGGCGGCAGGCCGACGGCCTCTTCGCCATGAATGCGGATGGAGCCTGCGCTCGGTTGTTCGAAACCGGCGATCAGGCGCAGACAGGTGGTTTTGCCTGAACCCGAAGGGCCCAGCATGGAGAAAAACTCGCCGTCCTGGATGTCGATGGAAACCCGGTCAACGGCTTTCACTTCGCCGAACTGACGGGAAACGTTGGTGAACTGGACTGCAAGCGTCATGGTGCGGTGCTCCAAAAAGGCGAAAGCCGTCGCAGCGGCCCTGCCTGGACTTCTGAATCTTCGTTGATGATCGTTCCCACGCTCCGCGTGGGAATGCAGCCCGTGACGCTCTGCGTCACCTCTGCACGAAGGGACGCGGAGCGTCCCTGGATGCGTTCCCACGCAGAGCGTGGGAACGATCGGTGGCTGTATTACCTGCCGCCCATGATCGCGATGTAGTCCTGGGTCCAGCGGCTGTACGGCACGAATTTGCCGCCTTCAGCCTGCGGGGTTTTCCAGAAGGCGATCTTGTCGAACTGGTCGAAACCGTTGGTTTTGCAGCCCTCGGCGCCGAGCAGTTCGCTCTCCTTGCACGCCGCCGGTACCGCTGGCAGAGAGCCAAACCAAGCCGCTACGTCACCCTGGACTTTCGGTTGCAGCGACCAGTCCATCCACTTGTAGGCGCAGTTCGGATGCTTGGCATCGGTGTGCAGCATGGTGGTGTCGGCCCAACCGGTGGCGCCTTCTTTGGGAATGGTCGAGGCGATCGGCTGTTTCTCGTTCATCAGACCGTTGACCTGATACGGCCAGGCGCCGGACGCGACCACGCCCTCGTTCTTGAAGTCGCTCATTTGCACGGTGGTGTCGTGCCAGTAGCGGTGGATCAACGGCTGTTGGGCGCGCAGCAGATCAAGCACAGCCTTGTACTGGGCTTCGGTCAGTTCGTAGGGGTTCTGGATACCCAATTCCGGCTTGGCGGACTTCAGGTAAAGCGCGGCGTCAGCGATGTAGATCGGGCCGTCATAGGCCTGGACGCGGCCCTTGTTCGGCTTGCCGTCCGGCAAGTTTTCGGCATTGAACAACACGCCCCAGCTGTCTGGCGCAGTCTTGAACACATTGGTGTTGTACATCAGCACGTTCGGGCCCCACTGATACGGGGTGCCGTAGGTCTGCTTGTTCACCACGTACCAAGGGCCATCCTTGAGGCGCGGGTCGAGGTTTTTCCAGTTCGGGATCAGTGCGGTGTTGATCGGCTGCACACGCTTGCCGACGATCAGGCGCAGGGAGGCATCGCCGGACGCTGTCACCAGGTCATAGCCACCCTTGGCCATCAGGCTGACCATCTCATCGGAGGTCGCGGCGGTTTTCACATTGACCTTGCAGCCGGTTTCCTTCTCGAAACCGGTCACCCAGTCGTAGGCCTTGTCGCTTTCGCCACGTTCGATGTAGCCGGGCCACGCCACGATATCCAGCTGACCTTCGCCAGCGCCGACAGCTTTGAGCGGCTCGGCGGCCTGGACACTGGCACTGGCCAGCAGCGCGGTGGTGATTGCACTCAACAGTGCGGTCTTGTACACGAACATGGAATTTCCCTCTTCTTCAAATTATGGTCGGGGCAGTTTTTGAACGTGGTTTGAACGTTGTAAACACGGTCCTGTAGGAGCCGGCTTGCTGGCGATGAGGCCTTCAAGCCTTGTGATGCCTTGACTGACGCCTTCGCTGGCAAGCCAGCTCCCACAAGGTGCGCGGTGTTTTGACGCTTCTACATCAATGCCTTTACGGCTAATTGTTAGCGTAGTGCTCTTTTATAAATGTTGTCCGTGACGCGCCATGATGTGCCGCACCACGCTGTAGTCCTGCAGTGAATCGCTGGACAGGTCTTTGCCGTAGCCCGAACGCTTCAGGCCGCCGTGGGGCATTTCGCTGACCAGCATGAAATGGCTGTTGATCCAGGTGCAGCCGTACTGCAACCGGGCAGCGACCTGCATCGCCTTGTCGAGGTTCTGGGTCCAGACCGAGGAAGCCAGTCCATATTCCGAGTCATTGGCCCAGTCCACCGCTTGTTCCAGTTCATCGAAGCGAGTCACGGTCACCACCGGCCCGAACACCTCGCGCTGGACGATTTCATCGCTCTGTTTGCAGCCGGCCAGCAGGGTGGGCTGGTAGAAAAAACCGGCGCCGGAATGCACCGCTGCGCCGGTCACCCGTTCGATGTGCGGCTGGCCCAGGGCGCGTTCGACGAAGCTGGCCACGCGGTCGCGCTGGCGGGTGCTGATCAGCGGGCCGATCTCGTTGTCGGCATCGCGTTTACCGGCGAAACGCAGGCTGCTGACGGCCGCTCCGAGTTCGCTCACTAAACGGTCGTGAATCCCGGCCTGCGCATAAACCCGGCACGCGGCCGTGCAATCCTGGCCAGCGTTGTAATAACCGTAGGTGCGCACGCCTTCGACCACCGCTTGGATGTCCGCATCGTTACAGACGATCACCGGGGCTTTGCCGCCCAGTTCGAGGTGGGTGCGCTTGAGGGTTTTGGCGGCGGCCTGGAGGATTTTCTGCCCGGTGACGATATCGCCGGTCAGCGACACCATGCGGATTTTGGGATGGCTGACCAAATGACTGCCGACGCCTTCGCCGCCGCCGCAGACAATGTTGATCACCCCGCGCGGCAGGATTTGCGCCAGCACGGGAGCGAGAGCCAGGATCGACAGCGGTGTGTGTTCGGAAGGCTTGAACACCAGCGTATTGCCAGCGGCCAGGGCCGGGGCGATTTTCCACGCGGCCATCATGATCGGGTAGTTCCACGGCGCAATCGAGGCGACCACGCCAATCGGATCACGACGCACCATGCTGGTGTAGCCCGGCAGGTATTCGCCACTGAGCTGGCCGGTCTGACAACGCACGGCACCGGCGAAAAAACGGAACACGTCGACCGTGGCGCTCAGGTCATCCTGACGGGCCAGGTGCAACGGCTTGCCGCAGTTCAAGGCTTCGAGGCGGGCGAGGTGGTCGGCGTTTTTTTCGATGGCGTTGGCGATGTCGAGCAGCAGGTTTGAGCGTTGCTGCGGTGTAGTGCGAGACCATCCTGCGAAAGCGCGGTGCGCGGCGTGGATGGCCGCTTCGACCTGGTCGGTGCTGGCTTCGGCGATTTTCGTCAGGACTTCGCCAGTGGCGGGATTGAGGATCGGCTCGACACAGCCTTGCCCTGGGACTAATTCACCATCGATCAACAAGGCGGTGAACAACGGGGTCTGCGCGCCAGCCATTTTCCGGGCTCTCTTTTCTTGTGTGGCCATGTTGCTCCCTGTGACTGGGGCCGGCCGTCTTATATAGATGCCACAAGACTAGTGCGCAGGCCCGAGGTCGACAAATTCTAAATACTGAAGGCTGCGTTCGATTAAATAGATGGCTTGCGCCCGCCGTGGGGTTGCTCCCGGGCGACCGTCAGGAATGGATCAACCAAGGCCGGGCGCGCGGTGCCGCGACGCCATGCCAGGCCGACATCGAGGGTCTGGCTCAGGTCGGCGATTGGCCGCGCTTCGATGATGTCGCCCTCCAGTGACCACGGGCGATAGGTCATGTCGGGTTGAATCGAGACGCCCAGCCCGGCGGCGACCAGGCTTCGCACCGCTTCGGTCGACGCGGTGCGCAGGGTGATGCGCGGTTGCAGCGAGGCCGCCGTCCACATCCGCTGGGCATTGCGGTCCATTTCGTCGACGTTCAACTGGATCAACGGTTCGCGGGCCACGTCGGCGAGGTTGATGCTGTCGTGTTCCAGCAGTGGATGTTGCGCTGGCAGCCACAGCCGATGGGGTGAGTGGGTCAGCACTTCGGTCTGCAACGCATGACGGTCTTCGAGGTTGGAAAGAATCAGTACGCCGACATCGATCTCGCCGCTGACCAGCAAATGTTCGATGTAGGGGCGCTCATCTTCCATCACACGGATTTCGACGTTGGGGTAGGCGCGCTGGAAGCGGGTGAGCAAGTCCGCCAGGTAATAACCGGCCACCAGGCTGGTCACGCCGACGATCAACTGCCCGGCCACCTGGTCGGTGCTCTGTTGCAGGCTGCGTTTGGCGTTATCCACCGTGGCCAGGATCAGGTGCGCCTGCCGCAAGAACTGATGCCCTTGATGGGTCAGGGTCATGCCCTTGGCGTGGCGGTTGAACAGGCCAACGCCGATTTCCTGTTCCAGTTGCTGGATCGCCAGGGTCAGGGTGGACTGGGAGATGAACGCGGTTTGCGCGGCGGCGGAGATCGAACCGGTCTCGGCCACGGCGATGAAGTGACGGATCTGACGCAAGGTCATCATGGGAAAGATACCCGGTGGGCAGTTTTTTAGATTTAACCGAGTGTATATCGGTTTTTTGGAAAGGGAGCTGCAAGCTTCAAGCTGCACGTCAAAAGTGGGGGCAACATTTGGATGCAACTCGGGCGGCAGGTGCTCGGCACTTTCGATCTAGGCTGATGGCCTTATTGATCCGGAAAACCCCTGTTTTGGAGGCGGAAATGAACACCCGTGGATTGCTCGATCAACTATTGAAATCGAGCCAGGAGCTGTTGCAAAACAAGACTGGCAACACGCAGAGCAAAGGCACAAACGCCGGCGCTCTGGGCAGCCTGCTCTCCGGTGCGGGCGGCGGTGCATTGGCGGCTGGCGCAATGGGATTGCTGTTGGGCAGCAAGAAAGCACGCAAGGTGGGCGGCAAAGTCGCGGTCTACGGCGGTCTTGCCGCGTTGGGCGTGATTGCCTACAAGGCCTACGGTAACTGGCAGGCTCAGCAGGGCACTGCACCCAAACACCCGCCGCAAACCCTTGATCGCCTGCCAATGGCGCAAGTCGAGCAGCACAGCCAGGCAATTCTCAAGGCGCTGGTGGCCGCGGCCAAGGCTGATGGCCATATCGATGAGCGTGAGCGCGAGCTGATCGAAGGCGAGTTCATCAAGCTCGACAACGATCAGGAGCTACGGCACTGGTTGCATGCCGAACTCAACAAACCGTTGGACCCCATCGATGTCGCCCGCGCCGCGAGCACCCCGGAAATGGCGGCCGAGATGTACATCGCCAGCGTCATGCTGGTGGACGAGGAGAGCTTCATGGAGAAGTCCTACCTCGATGAACTGGCCCGTCAGCTCAAGTTGGAACCGGGGTTGAAGGCCGAGCTGGAGAGGCAGGTTCGCCAGGCTTGACCGCAAAAGATCGCAGCCTTCGGCAGCTCCTACAGGATGTACGCGATCCCATGTAGGAGCTGCCGAAGGCTGCGATCTTTTTGCATTTTCCTATTCACTACATATCTCTGCGGCTAATTCACCGCCCCTTTGTGCAAAATCACCCCGTTCACCTCCTAAACCGTCTTATTAATGAGACACCGCCCTCGGCTATACTCCCCGCATTTCGAAATACGCCCCGAGGAATGACTGTGAAGAACTGGACGTTGCGCCAACGCATTTTGGCGAGCTTTGCGGTAATCATCGCCATCATGCTGCTGATGGTGGTCGTCTCTTATTCCCGGCTGTTGAAGATCGAAAGCAGCGAAGACAGTGTTCGTGACGACGCGCTCCCGGGGGTGTATTACAGCTCAATGATTCGCGGTGCCTGGACCGACAGTTATCTGCGGATGCAGGGGATGCTGGGGATGGAAGTGGGCCAGGGCTACAACGCCAAGGATGCCGACGACTTCAAGGGCTACTCCGCGCGGCTGCAAGAGCAGATTGAACTGTACCGTGGGACGGTTACGGACGATGAAGACAGGGCTGAGTTCGCCGCGTTTGGCAAACTTCATGAGGACTACAACCGCATTCTCGCCGCCGTGATCGAGTTGCATAAACTCAATCAGAACGCCGATGCCATCAAGCTGTTCAACGAAGAGCTGACGCCGGCCTGGACGGCGGGGCGAGTGAAGATCAATGACATTCTGCGCCACAACAAAGCGGTGGCAGATAAAGACATCGCGGCAATCGATGATGCGGTTGTCACCGCCAAAGTCATCATGGGTATTTCCTTGCTGGTCGCGGTGCTGGCTGCCGCCTTGTGCGGATTGTTGCTGATGCGCGCCATCATGGCGCCGATGAACCGCATCGTCAGCATTCTCGAAATCATGCGCACTGGCGATCTGAGCAATCGCCTGAACCTTGAGCGCAAGGACGAGTTCGGCGCGGTGGAAACCGGCTTCAACGACATGATGGCCGAGCTCACTTCGCTGGTGTCCCAGGCCCAGCGCTCGTCGGTGCAGGTCACCACATCGGTCACCGAGATCGCTGCCACCTCCAAGCAGCAGCAAGCCACCGCCACCGAAACCGCCGCCACCACCACTGAAATCGGTGCGACTTCCCGTGAAATCGCCGCCACATCCCGTGATCTGGTGCGCACCATGACCGAAGTCTCCACCGCTGCCGATCAGGCTTCGGTAGCCGCAGGTTCCGGGCAGCAAGGCCTGGCACGCATGGAAGAGACCATGCACTCGGTCATGGGTGCAGCCGATCTGGTCAACGCCAAACTGGCGATCCTTAACGAGAAGGCGGGCAACATCAATCAGGTGGTCGTGACCATCGTCAAGGTCGCCGACCAGACCAACCTGTTGTCCCTCAACGCCGCCATCGAAGCCGAGAAGGCTGGCGAATACGGACGTGGTTTTGCCGTGGTCGCCACCGAAGTACGGCGCCTGGCGGATCAGACCGCTGTGGCCACCTACGACATCGAACAGATGGTTCGCGAGATTCAATCGGCGGTGTCGGCCGGTGTGATGGGCATGGACAAGTTCTCCGAGGAGGTGCGTCGTGGCATGTCCGAAGTGCAGCAGGTCGGCGAGCAACTGTCGCAGATCATCCATCAGGTACAGGCGCTGGCGCCGCGGGTGTTGATGGTCAACGAAGGCATGCAGGCCCAGGCCACCGGTGCCGAGCAGATCAATCATGCGCTGGTGCAATTGGGCGATGCCAGCAGCCAGACCGTCGAATCCCTGCGCCAGGCCAGCTTCGCCATCGACGAGCTGAGCCAGGTGGCCGTAGGGCTGCGCAGCGGCGTTTCGCGATTCAAAGTCTGATGAACGAACTGACGGCCAAGCGCACTGCCGTGAAGCAGGCGTTGCACGCGTTGTTCCTGGTGTTTCGCATCGGCAGCGAGCGCTATGCCTTGCAGGCCGTCGAAGTGGCGGAGGTCTTGCCGCGCCTGCCATTGAAGCCGATTGCCCACGCGCCGCACTGGGTGGCCGGGGTATTTGCTTATCGCGGCGTGGTAGTGCCAGTGATCGACCTCTGCGCACTGACCTTTGGTGAGCCTGCACAGGCGCGCACCAGCACGCGCCTGGTGCTGGTGCATTACCGGCCAAATGAAGGCGCGCCGACACAGCTGCTCGGGCTGATTCTGGAACAGGCCACCGACACCTTGCGCTGCAACCCGGCGGACTTTCAGCCTTATGGCCTCGACAACCAACAGGCGCCTTACTTGGGCCCTGTGCGCGAAGATGCTCAAGGTCTGTTGCAATGGGTGCGCGTTGCCGACCTGTTGAATGATCAGGTCCGTGCGCTGCTGTTTCCGGTTCCGCCCCTGGATTTGGCATTGCTTGAGGAGCAGCCATGAGCAGCGATCAACGGTTTTTCGACTTCCTCAAGGAGCGCATCGGGCTCGACGTAACCTCGGTCGGCCCGGCGATCATCGAGCGTGCGGTACGGCAACGCAGCACCGCGACGCAGACCCAAACCGCGGACGAATACTGGCGCGTTTTGCAGGGCTCATTGGATGAGCAACAGGCGCTGATCGAAGGGGTGATCGTCCCGGAAACCTGGTTTTTCCGTTACCCGGAATCCTTCGCTACGCTGGCGAAGCTGGCGACCAAACGGCTCGCCGAGCTCAACAATATGCGCGCCCTGCGGATTCTCAGCCTGCCGTGTTCCACTGGTGAAGAGCCGTACTCGATTGCGATGGCGCTGCTGGACGCTGGATTAAAACCGCACCAGTTCAAGGTCGAAGGCATGGACGTCAGCCCGCTGTCGGTGGAAAAAGCCCGGCGTGCGCTGTACGGCAAAAACTCCTTTCGCGGACAGGACATCGCCTTTCGCGACCGGCATTTCACCGGTGAAAACGACGGCTATCGCCTCAGCACGCGGGTGCTCGATCAAGTACGCCTGCAGGTGGGTAATCTGCTCGATCCAGCCTTGCTGGCCAACGAGCCGCCGTACGACTTCGTGTTCTGTCGCAATCTGCTGATCTACTTCGATCAGGCGACGCAAAAACAGGTCTTCGAGGTGCTCAAGCGTTTGACCCATGTCGACGGCGTGCTGTTTATCGGCCCGGCCGAAGGCAGCCTGCTGGGGCGATTGGGGATGCGTTCAATTGGCATCCCGCAGTCTTTTGCCTTCAGCCGCCAGAGCATGGCGGTGCCTGAACCGGTGCCGCTTTTTGTTCCCACGCCATTGCCGGTGCCGCAACCTGTGCGTAATGTCGTGCCGCCGCAGGTCGCCCGACGGCCATTCACCCGTACCACGCCGCCCGTGAAGATCGCCAAAGTGGCCAATACCGATGCGAGCACGCTGCTGGCGAGCATCGCGACACTGGCCAATGAAGGCAAAAATACCCAAGCCCGTGAGGCGTGCGAAAGCTACCTGCGCAGTCACGAACCCGTGGCCCAGGTGTTTTATTGGCTGGGGCTGCTCAGTGATGTGGCCGGCAATGTCCTGCAAGCCCAGGGTTTTTATCGCAAGGCGCTGTATCTCGAACCGCAACATCCCGAGGCGTTGATGCACCTGGCAGCCTTGCTGCAATCCCAGGGCGACACCGCAGGTGCCAGACGATTGCAGGACCGCGCCGCCCGCAGCGAGCGCGCCGCTGATAGTGAGCGTAAACGATGAGTGCCTCCGACACCTTTAGCGTCACCCATGAAGATGCCCAGGCCATCGATGATTGCTGGAACCGCATGGGTATCCATGGCGACAAATCCTGCCCGTTATTGATCGAACACATTCATTGCCGCAATTGCGCGGTGTATTCGGCTGCCGCGACGCGCTTGCTGGATCGTTATGCGTTGCAGCAGGACGATCGCGGGCATGTGTCGGGTGTGCTCGAAAGCGAAGTGAAAACCCGCTCACTCTTGATGTTTCGCCTCGGCGAAGAATGGCTGGGCCTGGCGACCCGCAGCCTGGTGGAAGTCGCGCCGATGCAAGCCATCCACTCTTTGCCGCATCAGCGCTCGCGGGCCTTGCTTGGCGTCGCGAATGTGCGTGGCGCGTTGGTGGCATGCCTGTCTTTGGTCGAGTTGCTGGGGCTCGACGGCGTCAGCAGCGTTGCCACCGGTGCGCGAATCATGCCCCGCATGCTGATCATCGCCGCCCATGGCGGGCCTGTGGTGGTGCCGGTGGATGAAGTGGACGGGATTCATGCCATCGACGAACGCATCCTTGATGCCGCGTCGCAATCCGGCGCCCAGGCCAACGCCAAATACACCCGTGGCGTATTGCAATTCAAAGGTCGCAGCCTGCGTTGGCTGGATGAAGAACAGCTGTTGTCCGCCGTGACCCGGAGCCTCACATGACCCCCGAGCAAATGCGCGACGCCTCTTTGCTGGAATTGTTCAGCCTGGAGGCCGAGGCCCAGACCCAAGTATTGAGCGCAGGTCTGCTGGCGCTGGAGCGCAACCCGACCCAGGCCGATCAGCTCGAATCCTGCATGCGTGCAGCGCACTCGCTCAAGGGCGCGGCGCGGATTGTCGGGATTGATGCCGGGGTCAGCGTGGCGCATGTCATGGAGGATTGCCTGGTCAGCGCCCAGGAAGGGCGGCTGTACCTGAGGCCCGAACATATTGATGCGTTGTTGCAAGGCACTGATCTGCTGATGCGCATCGCGACACCGAGCAATGCCCCTGCACCTGCCGACATAGAAGCCTATGTCGCTTTGATGGCGCGCCTGCTCGACCCTTCGGCCGCTGCCGTGCCGGTGATGGCAGAACTTCAACTTCAAGCCCCTGTTCCCGAGGTTGAGGCGCCGGTGATCAAGGTTGAAGTCACTGAACCTGTGATCGAATCGCCGCCTGCCGCCCCTAAAAAGAACAGGCGCACAACCGACACCGGCGAGCGCGTACTGCGCGTTACCGCCGAACGCTTGAATAGCCTGCTCGATCTGTCGAGCAAATCCCTGGTGGAAACTCTGCGGCTCAAACCGCACCTGGCCACCATGCAGCGTCTCAAGCGCATGCAGAACAACGGTTTGCGGGCGCTGGAAAACCTCAACGTTCATCTCAAGGATCACGCCCTGAGCCTGGAGGCCCAGGAAGCCCTCGAAGATGCCCGTCGACTACTGGCCGAATCCCAGCAGTTGCTGGCGGAAAAAAATGCCGAACTGGATGAGTTCGCCTGGCAGGCCAGCCAGCGTGCGCAGGTGTTGTACGACACAGCACTGGCTTGTCGCATGCGGCCGCTCGCCGATGTGCTGGCCGGTCAGGTGCGGATGGTCCGCGACCTTGGCCGCAGCCTCGGTAAGCAGGTGCGGCTGGAGATCGAAGGCGAGAAAACCCAGGTCGACCGTGATGTCCTGGAAAAGCTTGAAGCGCCTCTGACGCACCTGCTGCGCAATGCCGTGGATCACGGTATCGAAACTCCGCAGCAACGGCTGTTGGCTGGCAAGTCCGAAGAAGGCCTGATCCGTTTACGCGCTTCCCATCAAGCCGGGTTGTTGGTGCTGGAGTTGAGTGATGACGGCCATGGCGTCGATCTGGAAAAGGTTCGCCGCAGTGTCATCGAACGCCAATTGTCTCCCCCTGAAACCGCCGCGCAGTTGAGCGAAGAGGAGCTGCTGACGTTCCTGTTCCTGCCGGGTTTCAGCCTGCGCGATACCGTCACCGAAGTCTCCGGCCGCGGTGTCGGCCTGGACGCGGTGCAGCACATGGTCCGCCAATTGCGCGGCGCGGTGGTGCTGGAACAGACGGCGGGCGAGGGCAGTCGCTTCCATCTGCAAGTACCGCTGACCCTGTCGGTGGTGCGCAGCCTGGTGGTGGAGGTCGGCGACGAGGCGTATGCCTTCCCGCTGGCACATATCGAACGCATGTGCGATCTGGAGGCGACGGATATTGTCCAGGTCGAGGGCCGGCAACATTTCTGGTATGAAGGCCGGCATGTGGGCCTGGTCGCCGCCAGTCAACTGCTGCAACGCCCAGCGAGCCAGGCCAGCCAGCAAACCCTGAAAGTGGTGGTGATCCGCGAGCGTGATGCGATCTATGGTGTGGCGGTCGAACGTTTCATCGGCGAGCGCACGCTGGTCGTGTTGCCGCTGGATGAGCGTTTGGGCAAGGTTCAGGACATTTCGGCCGGGGCCTTGCTCGACGACGGTTCGGTGGTGTTGATCGTCGACGTCGAAGACATGCTGCGCTCGGTGGACAAGCTGCTCAATACCGGGCGTCTGGAGCGAATCGCACGTCACAGCAATCAGGCGGCCGAAGCGGCCCGCAAGCGGATCCTGGTGGTCGACGACTCACTCACCGTGCGCGAGTTGCAACGCAAACTGCTGCTCAATCGTGGCTATGACGTGGCCGTGGCGGTCGACGGTATGGATGGCTGGAACGCTTTGCGTTCGGAAAATTTTGACCTGCTGATCACCGACATCGATATGCCGCGCATGGACGGTATTGAGCTGGTGTCGTTGTTGCGCCAGGACAACCGCCTGCAATCGCTGCCGGTGATGGTTGTGTCCTATAAGGATCGTGAAGAAGATCGTCGTCGTGGACTGGATGCTGGAGCCGACTATTATCTAGCCAAAGCCAGTTTTCACGACGATGCCCTGCTCGACGCGGTGGTAGAGCTCATTGGAGGAGCAAGGGCATGAAGATAGCAATCGTCAACGATATGCCGATGGCCGTGGAGGCCCTGCGCCGGGCGCTGGCTTTCGAGCCGGCGCATCAGGTGATCTGGGTCGCGGGAAACGGTAAAGAAGCAGTGCGGCTGTGTGCCGAACAGACCCCGGATCTGATCCTGATGGACCTGATCATGCCCGAAATGGATGGGGTAGAAGCCACTCGCCGGATCATGGCTGAAACGCCCTGCGCCATTGTCATCGTCACCGTGGATCGCCAGCAGAACGTGCACCGGGTATTCGAAGCCATGGGGCATGGCGCCCTGGACGTAGTCGACACGCCTGCCATCGGCGCCGGCAACGCCCAGGAAGCAGCGGCGCCACTGTTGCGCAAAATCATGAACATCGGCTGGCTGATTGGTGAGAAGGGCGTCAGGGAGCGTTCAGTACCCAGTCCGCTACGCAGCCCCGGTTCGCGCCAAAGCCTGATCGCCATCGGTTCATCCGCTGGCGGGCCGGCGGCGCTGGAAGTCCTGCTCAAGGGGCTTCCACGCAATTTTTCACCGGCTATTGTGCTGGTTCAGCACGTCGATCAGGTATTTGCTGCCGGTATGGCCCAATGGCTCGCCAGCGCCAGTGGCCTGGACGTGCGCCTGGCCAGGGAAGGCGAGCCACCGCAAAGTGGAACGGTATTGCTGGCCGGCACCAATCACCATATTCGATTATTGAAAAACGGCACGCTGTCGTACACCGCCGAACCGGTGAACGAGATTTATCGGCCCTCGATCGATGTGTTTTTCGAAAGTGTGGCCAGTTACTGGAACGGTGATGCGGTTGGTGTTTTGCTCACCGGCATGGGACGTGATGGCGCGCAGGGGCTTAAACTCATGCGCCAACAGGGCTACCTGACCATTGCGCAAGACCAAAACAGCAGTGCGGTGTACGGCATGCCGAAGGCGGCCGCGGCTATCGATGCCGCCGTGGAAATACGCCCGCTGGAGAAGATCGCTCCACGATTACTGGAGGTCTTTCCAAAATGACCACTATTAGCAGCAATCCTGGCTTATGCAGTTTTCAGGTGAACGCACATGAATGAATTCCAGCTCGACGACTTCAAGACTGACGAAAATGCCGCCATGGTGTTGTTGGTGGATGATCAGGCGATGATCGGCGAGGCGGTTCGGCGTGGGTTGTCGAGCGAAGAAAACATCGACTTCCACTTCTGCGCCGACCCACACCAGGCCATTGCCCATGCGGTGCGGATCAAGCCGACGGTGATCCTGCAGGATCTGGTCATGCCCGGCCTTGACGGCCTGAGCCTGGTGCGTGAATACCGCAATCACCCGGCGACCAAGGACATTCCGATCATCGTCCTGTCGACCAAGGAAGACCCGCTGATCAAGAGCGCGGCGTTCGCGGCCGGGGCCAACGATTATCTGGTCAAACTGCCGGACAACATCGAGCTGGTGGCGCGCATTCGCTATCACTCACGCTCCTACATGACCCTGTTGCAGCGGGACGCGGCGTACCGCGCGTTGCGGGTCAGTCAGCAGCAGTTGCTCGATACCAACCTGGTGTTGCAACGGCTGATGAACTCCGACGGCCTGACCGGGCTGTCGAACCGCCGGCATTTCGACGAGTACATGGAGCTTGAGTGGCGACGTGCGCTGCGTGAGCAGAGCCAAATGTCATTGCTGATGATCGATGTGGATTACTTCAAGACCTACAACGACACCTTTGGCCACCTGGAAGGCGACGAAGCCTTGCGCCAGGTCGCCGCGACGATCCGTGAGGTCAGCGCACGACCCTCCGACCTGCCGGCCCGCTACGGCGGTGAAGAGTTCGCCCTTGTGCTGCCCAACACCTCCCAGGGCGGTGCGCGACTGATGGCGGAAAAACTGCGAATGACCGTGGAAGCACTGAAAATCCCGCACATTTCCCCGACTGAAGGTTCAAACCTGACCATCAGCATCGGCCTGTCGACCATCACTCCGAAAACCGGCAGCAACTGCCGAGAACTGATCTCGGCGGCGGACAAGGGGTTGTACCTGGCCAAGCACAATGGGCGTAATCAGGTGGGGATCGGCTAGGCGACGCACAACTCTGTAGGAGCCGGGCTTGCCCTAATGCCAGCAGTTAAGCGATGAAGGTCAACTGTAGGAGCGAGCTTGCTCGCGAAAAACGTTAACGATAACGCGAAAATTCTGAATGAACGCGGCGTCCTGAAGTTTTTCGCGAGCAAGCTCGCTCCTACAAATGCCTTAACTGACCGGCATTAAGGCTTGCCCGCGAAGGCAATCTCAAATTCACCACTAAACCAATGCCTTCACCCAAGGTTTTGCTCGGTCAGCCTCTGCACCACCAACCGCCGATAGTTGCTCGGTGTCATGCCCGGATGCTCGGCAACTTCCTCCAGGGTCTTGAGTTCGGCGAACAGACTCTGGCGGTGCGGGACATATCGGGGCACTTTTGTTGTTATCGCGCCCTGATCATGCTTTTGGGAATGGGTAAACGCCAGTGGGTATCGAGGTCAAGCGCCCAGGCATCCGTTCAGTCGTACAGCGAGTCGCCATATACCGCTTTCATGCTGGATGCACTCCAGCAGTAACGGACAATTTCCGACTCGTCGAAAAAATCGGTGCTGATGATGCTGCAGCGGGTGATCCAGTCTTGCGCGGTGTCGAACCAGGCATTGATGTGGTCCTTGAGATGAGCAGGGCCCAGCAGCGAGTAGCCGGTCGCCGACAGTGACCACAAAAATGCATCGAACGGTGCGCCTTCCAGTGTCTGGGAGATGTAGCGGCGCAGTTCGTCGGGAGCCGTGAAGGTGTTGTCGCGCCACTTGTGCGCAATACGCCGCCAGAAGTATTCCCTATCGAGTTCTCGAACAGGCGGCACGGCCATGATCACCCGGCGTTGGGAGCTGGATTTTTTCAGTTCTCCTACCGTTCGAAACCCATCGAGCGCATGGACGGCACGAGGCCCCAGACGTCGTATCAGCAGTTCTACGAGTTGCTTGTGATCGAAAAACTGTTTGCCATCGCCCAATTCATGAAAGTCCAGAATGATGAACTCATCCGGATTTCGATCAAGAAACGACAACACCGCGTCGATCAGATCGTCCAGCACGCGGGTGGATCGAAAGCCATTGTGGTGGAAATAGAACAGCGGGCGATCTGCCTCGGTTGTGTAGCCAAGACGGATGTCGAAGGCGCGGGCGCCCTGATCCAGTTGCCAGGCGAACGTGTCGTTCTGACAACTTGTCCAGTGACCGGCGACCTCTTCATGGCTGAGGTCTTTCTTGTCCATGCCGGCGTTGTGAGCGCCAGGCCAGACAATGTCGGTGAGTTTGAGTGTGTCGATATCCAGGACCTTGCTCATCCAGGTCCGTTTATCGAGCTCCCCCAGGGTGCTTTTATTCATGGCCAGTCCTTTTGCGAATCACCCCCAACCGTGGAGGTGTGAAGCTTTCACGCTAAACGTTCGGACGTGGGGAGTGCGGTACATATGTATCGCGCAAAAGATGGGCTACGCCTGATTGGATCGGTTCTTCGCCTCAATCCACTGCGCCATGTATTGAGTGCTTTTGTGATGGTGATGACGCAGCATGCTGCCGGTGAAGTTATCCCGCCGGATGTTGGCCAGATTCTTTTGGCAATCGATCAGTTTCTGGACCAAGGCCGGGCCATGAACAGATTTTTGGTAACGGCCGGCCAGCAGTGCCTGTGCTTTTGCCTGGGCGTCCAGCCATAGCGTTTTGTCGCTGTAGAGTTGCACGCAATCGTCGGCAAATTCACGGGCCGAACGGGCCACGGTGCCCGGCCATGGCTCTTCGTCGTGCATGGCTTCTGCACCCACAGGGGTCGTGACATTGGGGGTGCCACAGAGCATCGCGTCGACGATCTTGCCTTTGATGCCCGCGCCGAAGCGCAGAGGCGCCATACAGATCCGTGTCGCCGACATCACCTGCAAGGCATCCTCGGCCCAGTTCATCACATGAAAGCCCTGGGCCGGATTATGCAGCGCAGTGGCTTTGGGCGGAGTGTAGGAACCATAAATGTGCAGTTGAGCCGCGGGTAACTGCTCGCGAATCAGCGGCCAGATAGCAGTCTTCAACCACAGCACCGCATCCCAGTTGGGGGCATGGCGAAAATTGCCGATATGAAGAAAGTGTGCGCGTTCTTCGAACGGTACTGGCGCGCTGATGGGTAGATCGACCATTAGCGGACACCAGTGCAACAGGTTGCGCGAAAACTTGAATTGCTCAACCAGCAGTTCGATTTCCACTTCGGAAACCATCAGCGTCAAATCACAACGATAAAAAGATGCGATCTCCCGTTTGGCCAGATCGGTATTGGCCATATGTTCGAACTCTTCACGTAACGCCGGGGCGAACAAGTCGCTGAAATCATTGTTGTCATCACTGGCCTTTAAACGCTCCTTGAGGCGTTGATGCCGGCTATGCCTGAGGCTTTGCAGGTCGGAACTTTCCAGCACGCGCAGGGCATCGGGGCAGTGTTTTTCCACCCGCCAACCGAACTGTTCTTCCATCATGAACTGATCGAACAGCACGATATCCGGTGCCAGTTCGCTGATGAAAGTGTCGAAACTGCTGTTGTTCAACTCGATGGGCACTTCGCGAATACCCAACGCCGCCAGGTCAGCGCGTTGCTCGCCAAAGCCCGCCGGGCTGCTGAAGGTGATATCCCAGCCCTGTTGCAGGAAAACCTCGAGAATCTGCATCACATGCCCGCTGGCCGCAGAAGAGCGGGGCTCGGGCCAGACGTAACCAATGACCAGGACTTTGGTTGCGTGGGGGGCGATCATGCGGGGTAGATTCCTTGAAACGGTAGGAGCGCGGGGGCGCAATTAAAGCACAGGCTACGTAAAATCGGCAGGAAAGGGGACTGGCTATGATCAGGACCAGATGAAAGTGGGCGCCCCAAGGCTGGGGCGCCGCGTTACAGCATTTACACAGATCGTCCTTAAGATTTGATCTTATGAGGGGAATTTCTCCCCATGAATGATCTGGGCAATCCAAAGCGGGTCAACTGGGCTATTCCAGGCCTGGGTCGGGTTTGGAGAAAGCCAATCAGTCATCATCAGCATTTTCCCGTCCACTCCCCAGCTGTTCATTTGTGCTTCCAGCTTTGTCATGTACTCGCTTGCCGGGCAACTTATTCCGGCCCATGGGTCAACGACCCAGATGGGGTCAAAGGCAGGTTCGCTGAAATCGACAGTCTTGGGAATGGTTCCTCGGGGTAGCCCAACCAAAGTAAATGTATGGGCACCCGGCATGTTCCAGATTTCAGCAGTGCCTCCGCTTTCCTCAATGATTTTCTTGGCAGCCCAAGCCATCTGGTCGCAATTGCCGGCACCGGTCTTGAGGATCAGGTCAGCGTAATTCACTGCATGAATTCTTGAGTATTCCCAAATTACTACAGGACGGGTGAGGATTTGACGTTGCAGATCATCCATGTTCCCCGAAATGACCTGATTGCCTGACCGGAGACCGGTTGCCTCGAATTGCTGATCTACCTGGGCTTTTGCACCGTCAGCGTAAACCTTGTTTTGATCGGCTGGCGAGAGTTGATTAAAACCGGGTGCCTTGGAAATCGGTTCGACTTTAATAGTTTGGGCGGCAATCTCGACATTTCGATTGTTCCCTCTGTTCCAGACCGCCAGAACGAATTCGCGTTTTTTCTCATCCGAAAGAAGTAACGTCCTAGCCTTTAATTCGTTGATTTTGTCTTGCGTGAATCCTTTTTTTAGTACCAAGTCCATGTATAACGAGTCAAGTGGAGGCAGGGCGACAAAATCATTGTTTATCGATACGCCTGCTGCCGTCAGATACTGATCCTTTAGTTTGTCATGCTCCTTGATCAGGCCATTACCAAGGCTGTCAGAGTACAGGGTGTCGATCCTATTGAATGCAATATTATCGACTTTTGCCGCATCGTAATCGCAGTAGTAAAAAAGGCCAGCATCTGACTCCACGACCAAATAGGGTTTTATACCTGTATTCTGATAGTCGTAATTAACCAGGAATGCTCTGGCGTCACGTTGGTCATCTATGCCGTGGACGATGCCATCGAGCTTGATCACACAAGTATTCTTATCAAGATCGACGTCGGTTTGTTTGTTTGGTAATCCAAAGTGCTTGTCTTTGATTATCTTTCCCGTGGTGTGGAGTTTGAATTGAAGTGGTTCAGTCAATTTGGATGGAATAAGAATTTGCGTATTTCCATTGTTCGCAACGGTGTACAAGCGTCGATCTTGAATGACTTTGCGTGCGCTGCCGTTCACGGAAATTGATGGGTAAAGGCGCTTGTGCTGTATGGATTGCAATCGGTTCTTGTTTCGGTCTCGTTTGTTATCAACAATTTTCGAGAAACAGAGGTGAGGTGAGCGCTTTGTACGTCCAGTGCCACACACGTCCTTAAATCCATCTACTTGTTTGAAGTAGGCCGGAGATGACAGGTCATTGAGCACATTCGGATTCGTTGGATCCAGTCGATAGACGTTATTGCCCACCACAATGTCAGTATGCGTGGAATGCTGGATCGTATGCGGCTCTGCATCAAACAACCGAGTGTTGGTATAGGCGGTTGTGCCATCACTGAACGTTGTCCGTTCCAGTGTAATGGCGCTGTCAGGGCGGAAGTTTTCAAGTGCCGGGCCGTAGGCCTGATTCTTGTCGACATCGTAGGCGTACCACTTACCGTCCTTGTAAACGGCTTTGATGTTGTCCGCCTGCTGCGCAGCCTGCGCTGCATTGGGGATTCCTGTGGCGATATCGGCTCGTTTTGCCAGCATGGCCGGGTCAATGGCGCTGGTTCGGCCATAAATTTTCCTGATCTGGCCGATGCCTGCGTCCACGGCGCCATAGGCGTGCTTGCCGAGTTTAACCACGGCGTTTGTTCCGGCCCGGAGCATGTCGCCAACGCCGTCAATCGGGTTTGCAGCTGTAACAAAAGTGCTGCCGGCAATCCAGGTCATTTTTCCGATTTTGGGAATGATTCTGGCGCCCGACTTTGCGACACCGGCGATTTTGCCAGCGGCGCCGAGTCCGGGTATGGCAAAGCCGCAAGCATCCAGCAGGAAGTCTTGTGCTGCGCCGGCGGTGTCCCCGCTGATGGCTTTTTCAATGGTTGATTTGAATGGGACCAGTGCGCCGAGGAAATTCGATACTTTATCGGAGTAGGCTTTTCGTTGTTCTTTGACGGTCACTCCTCTTGCCAACGTTTGTAGCTCTTCCTTTCCGGTAATAAAGTGCTTTTCTACAATACTTTTTGCGATGTCGTTAATTTTTGAATCGGGCGAAAATGCGCTCGGCACTTCCTGGAAGTCAACTCGTGGCGGCCCGAACACGACCCGGTTTCTCATTAGGTCCAGTTTTTCGATGATGACATTTGACCTAACGCCATCCCGTGGCGGCGTGCCATTTTTATAGGCTTCCCAGTCAAAGGGTTGTGATGTTGCGCTTTGCACCTCTATGTAGCCGCTGGGGTCTTTCATGCTGCGAACAGTTTTAAGTTCACCGTCCAACGTCAAAGGCTCTGTCAGGATTCGCTTACGGATCTGCGACGACGACGGAAACACTTCATAGTAAGTGACTTTCTGCTGGAATTCAGACTTGATCAAAATGCCATGCCGGCCTTTGTTGGCCTCTTTCATTTCTGTCGTTTGCTGATGCCGATCAACAATGACCTCGCTGCGCAACGAGTAAAAGGTTTGCGATCCGTATTCAAGGCCTCTGCGATCTTCTAAGGGAAGCTGGGAAACAAGGTTCTTGAATACGGATTCAGAACCGGTGCGTAAATGATCAAAGTGTTCATTGAATTCCTTTACGAACAACTCACCCACATTTTTCAATTCATCGAGTTTAGGTTTGAAGCTATCGATGGGTAGTTTGGCGTTCGATGATGCCAAATCGCCCTGCAGGTCTTCATCGATGTAACGCTCCACCATCGACCTGGCTTCATGTGGCATGACTTGCGAACTTGTCGTAAGGCATTGATCTTCGTAGGGGAGGCCCTCACCGAAAACCCGGGTCAGCTCAGCCAGTGCAAGGGATTGCCGGGTAGGGGTTGGTGTCTTCAGGTAGTCACGGGCCTTGACGAGTTCCTCGGTGATTGCCTGGAACTTCTCCTGCGCGATGACCAATTGCTGCTTCGTATAAGTGCCGCCGGCAGTGGCTGTAATCACGCCATTGGCGATGGCCCAATCGATGAGTGGGTCCACCGAGAGCATTTGTACTGCGATTTCCTGTCCGACGTTGATGGGGGCCGTGCGGGCATATTTCATCACCTGCTCGAACGTCATCCGGGATGATGCGCCTGGTGACAGTTGTTCAATACGGGCCACGCCAATCCTGAAGGATGCCCATGTGTGAGTACCGCACACTAGGTTATCCGGTAGTTTCTTTACCAAAAACTCCGGTGCACTGCCGGCAAGTAAATAATGCGCGGCGTAGGGAGCTGTCGTGGCGCTGAGCTTTGCGTTTGCCACCAGGTGGCGCTGAAGGTTCTCGACAACTATCGACGGTTTTACGCCAAAGTTAGCCTCCTGCGTCAGGTTGTATCCGCCCACGTGGTTGCGTTGCTGACCGAGTGCGGGATCCAGGTTGAGCAAGACCGCCGCCATGATCCACTCATCGGTGCTGGTGGGTGTTGAAGCAACGTTGAACGTGGATTCCAGTGATGCGCCTAGCGCCTTGGCTTTATCACTCGCCAGGATGAAGTTTCTTGCCTGGTCGTGACTGTTAACGGGTTGGTTCAGCAGCTCTTCGAATAGTGGGACGTCAGATCGCGATACAACACGATTCGTTTCGATCCGCAGGGTTTGGCGTTGTTCCTGGTTCAATGGGCGATCGTAGGCCAGTGCACCCCATCCGTTACCCAAATACGGGCTATCAGGTAAAGAGAAACTCAACACGTCGATCAGATTACTGACATCGGCACTGGTCTTTGGCACATTCCAGCCAACAGCGCTGATAAATTGTTTTGCGGTAACGATTCTTTCAGGGGTTAGAGGGTATTTGCCCGCGTACAACGAATCCGGATGGACTTTCATGAGGTGGTTATCGAGATTCACGACCCCGTTGTCGGCGAGCTTATCGATACCCTTCAAAGCCTTCACCAACTCATGGTGGGTATATAGATCGCCAAGATGGCGTTTCTCGCTTGCGACCGCCTCTTCGGATCTCACATCCAGAGGCCTGAGCCAATCATCGGTTGGGATCGGATCAAATGCCCTTTGCGTATTCAGAAGGTCGGCACGCCGTCCAGCCTGGGTTTCGGACAGGTGCCTGTTTTCCCCATGAAATGCCGCCACCAGCAAAAATGGCGCGAGGGTATATGTAACTGTGTAGTGCACTCCGTCGTAAAGGGGGTCGATCACACGAGCGTTGCGCAGTATAGGGGCCGCCAGGTCAGCCCAGCCGGAGTTGTCGGTCAGGGTGAATGTTTTGCTCTGACCATTGACCGTCCCCGACAGGCTACTTTTAGATGCATCCACCTTGACGGTCGACAGGTCGAGCCCGGTTTTTAGTGCCCACTCTATAAAGAACGGATTGTTTAAGGCGGATACAAAATTCGACCAGCACTGACCGAAGGTGGAATGGCGCGGGACGGTGATAGTCTTTTGAGGATTTGGAGTTTTGGCGTACTCCAACATCGTGTCGGCGTAAAAGGACACCAACTGCTGGTTGCCCACAGCCCGGGATGAATCTGCCCACGTCACGCTTCGAGCGCGACGCAGCGTGCGAATTACTTGTCGTGCGGCTTCGACGGCTGGGTCGATCTGCGTGTCGTTATCGGCTGCAGTCTCCTGTGTGGCTTCGACATCCGGGCCATTGAGCCTGGCCATCGTTGCAAGGTAGTCATTCAAGCGCACTTCTTTGTTGGCGGTGCTTTCTTCGACTCCATGAGCGATAACCGCCTCTGCTGCCGCCATGCGAGGCAATTCAAAGGAGGCTGCTTCGAAATAAGCGGCACGCTTGACTCTTCCCGCAGATGGCAAATCCATGGGTGGTGATTCAGGTAGAAAATCCGCAGCATTGGTTTGTGCCTCGGCTTCTTGAATGAGCTCGACAAAGGTTTCTTCCGGGGCATTTTTGCTGTGTTGCTCCAACAACAATGCCACTTCTTCAAGCAGTTGCTCATCATCAAGCAAGTTGGTTTCGGGCGACTGGAGCATCCGCTCATAAATGGCGTCAGCGAGGGTGCGATTAGTGCCGATGGCAGGTGTATTCACAATCCCTACTATTTTTTCCTCGAATGACGGTTCGGCAGCGGGGCTTTCTTCGGGCTGGTCCGGTATCTGGTTGCTGAAGTGGTTGTGTAATGCCGTGAGAGCGGCAAACAACGCGGTAGCGGAGGCACGTGGGTATTGATTTACTGCCCCACCTATGGAGAGGAGGACAGAAGTGGCGGAGGTGGCCAGAACCGTGGAGAGTTGGGCGAGAACACTGTTTATTTCGGGGGCAATGGACTCCCACCAGGATTGGTCAGGTTCGGTTTGGACCGGTTCGGATAGTGGTTGATAGGGTCCTTGCCCGGTTAGCGGGTTGTATTCCTCTCCCTCATTGACGCTGTCTAGCTGCATCAGTTTTCGGATATTCAGCCATTGCTCTGGCAACTGACCTGCGGCACCCGGAAATGTAATGGGATCCTTGAACTGACTCCACGCATTCATGACCTGCTGTGCCATCTGTCCTAACAGGTTCTCCCCCGAGGCTACGGCTGGTAGTGCAGAAGATGGGGCTGATATCGTATCGGTAGCGGCAGCGGCAGGTTCCGTCGCTTCATTCGACTGGCGCGGGAGGGACGACAGGTATTCATTCACCTCAGCTTCCCGCTCATTTACTTGATCCCGTAGATCAGCGGGTACGATATCTGGGGCCTGAAATTCCTGGGGAACTACTTGCAACGGCTCGTTCGTGGGAACTGCTGGTAGATGGGGTTTGATTTTATCTGCAAGCGACAGAACACCCGCCGTGTCCAAGACGTTGAGCGCATATAAAAAGCGCTGCCAAAGACCCCCACCAGGACGAGGTCCCGTAGTCACCACGTCATTGTAAAAGCTGGCCTGCTTTTCGAACTGTTGTATCCAGTGAAGCAAATTAGACGACGGCGCGAATTCATCGGATTGTTCAGCGGATGCAGGCTCAGTCGCCGGGCCGAATGCAAGGTAATTACCTAGTTTAGTCACCGCAACACTCATGATGTCGGCAACCCCCTGTAGGGGCACGGGATTGAACGCCGCGAATTGCTCCAGAAAGATCCAGTCTGGCCGGGTATCGACAACCTCGATGGCTTGCGAAATTTTCTTCAGCTCCTGGACGACTTCGCTGTAACGCCCGTGTCCGTATTGCTCACGCTCCTCCAACGACTCGACAAAATCATCTATCAAGTACTTGGCGTCTGCCTTCGATGGCCTATCGGAAAATACTTTCTTCAACTCAATCAAGGTGTCATGGACTGGCAAATGGCTTAGCCAGTTGCAATTACGCAGCAAGTTCCATGTGTCATCATCTAGCATCACATCGTTGGCGGTGTACCCCTCACGGGAAATTGCGAGCTGCTCCTGAATAAACCCTTGAACGCCCTTGCCATTGCCACCTTGTTTGAAGTTGAAGTTTTCCCCCAAGGTTTTGGCCCATTGTTCGGGAGGCCGCTGGCAAATGACCTCCACGATTTCGCGCAGCCGCTGTGGCGTCAAACCATCGAGTGGCTGGATCGAGCGCATGACGCCCTCGACGATCAAAGGCGCGAGTGTTTTACCGGTGTCGGTTTGCAGCAAGCCGGATTTGAGAATCTGTAATAAATCATTCTCTGTGATTGGCTCGGTTTGCAGTCGATCGAGGAGCGTGGACCATGCCATGTCCAGAGATGGTTGGTCGAAGAACGTATTTTTTTTCAATACGTCTGGAATATCGCCTTCACGCAGGATGCTTGTGTAAACCGGTGGCTCCGGACGCATAGGATCGGAAGGCGCCTTGCATCCCGTCGCGGGTGCTTGCATGGGAAGCATGGGGGCGTGGCTATTACCTGTCGTCGCCCCGGCAAGTCTGCTGGTGGATGGGGTTGGAGGCAGCGGGACAGGGTGGTTTTGTGGAACTTGAGGTATAGCCGTAGCGTTGTTAATCATGAAAGACCCTTATCAATTCGCGAATAAACGCGAAAAAGATAAGGAGTCCACTTGATTAAATCGTGATGGAAATATCGGTATCCCTTGATGGATTTGCCCAACGATTTGCAGGCCGCCGCAAATGAAACTGTCAGCTACCCAGGATACCCATCACTTTGTCCCGCAACTGATCAATGGAAAAAGGTTTGCCAATCAGATACATGCCTTCAGGCACATCAATGTTTTCGGCATAACCGCTGGCAAACATGATTGGCAGGGAAGGGCGCAACTTGCGCGCTTCAATGGCCAGCTCCCGGCCATCCATGATCGGCAGGCCGACGTCGGTCATCATCAGGTCAATGTTTTGGCTGATGTCTTTCAGAATTTCCAGCGCCTGTTCGCTGCCCTCCGCTTCAAGCACCTTGAACTCCAGCTCTTCGAGCACGTCGACAATCAGCATGCGCACGATGGCATCGTCTTCGACGACCAGAATGGTGGAGGTGTTGGCGGACATAGTCAGTTTCTCGATCTGGATGGGCGGTTGCCGGTCTATCGAAATTACCGGCCCTCTTGCATCAGTAAGTCGCAGGTCCCGACAAGTTCCCAACGCGCTGTAAAAAGTAGGCTGCAATCAATGGCGCGAAGGATACTCGCTCCTTGGTGTGAGGGCAGCTCAATGTAGGAGTTTGCGTATAAAGGCGTGAGAAAAATGGATCAATGCGCCAGGAATGGGGCAAACTCCTTGGTTTTCACCCGGTTGACAAGGATTGACTATGACCACTGAGTCTTCGGTTGATGAGCAGCGATTTCGTAAACTCCTGAGACGCAACGTCAGCCTGCCGCTGGGCGTCGGCCTCGTCAGTGCTGTGTTTTTTGTGTCACTGATTACTTACCTGCTGTCGACGATTCAGTGGGTCGAGCACTCCGACCGGGTGATCAATAATGCCAATGAAGCGGTCAAGCTGACGGTCGATCTGGAAACCGGCATGCGCGGCTTCCTGCTCAGCGGTGATAACAAGTTTCTCGAACCCTACGAGACCGCCAAGCCGCGAATCGAGGTTGTGCTCAGTACCTTGCTCGAACTGACCGCCGACAACCCGGCTCAGACTGACCGTTTGCAGCGCTTACAAGCATTGCAACAGGAGTGGGCCGATTACGCGCAGTCGATGATCGACTTGCAGCGAAGCAGCGGTGACTACCGCGGTGCGGTCAAGACCGGACGCGGTAAGCGGCTGACCGATGAGGTGCGCAAGCAGTTCGAAGACGTGATCGAGATGGAGCAGCAGTTGCGAGCCGCGCGCAACGAAGAGGTGCGGCGCACCACCATCTGGAGCATCGTGCTGTATCTGCTGTTTATTGCCGGAATCAGCGGATTGCTGGCTTACATCGGCCGTCGTGACCTGCTCAATCTCTCGCAAAGTTACGCCTCCACCCTTGCGGCACGGCAAGCCAGTAACCAGCGCCTGGAACAGCAAGCCTGGCTGCGCACTGGCCAGACCCGGCTTGCCGAACAGGTGTTGGGGCAACTGAGCCTGAACCTGTTGGGCCGCAACATTTTGCAGTTTTGCGCGCAGTACCTGGGTACGGCCGTGGCGGCCCTGTATGTTCGCGAAGAACACGGCGGCCTCAGGCGCGTGGCGTCCTACGGTTTCTCCCGTGAGCAAGAAGAGCGTGAGCAACAGATTTACAGCGATGAAGGCATCGTCGGGCAGGTCGCGCAACAGGCACGACTGATTCGCCTGGACGACGTGCCGAGCGGTTATTTCAAAGTCAGTTCCGGTCTCGGTGAAGGCTTGCCACGCAGTGTGCTGGTGGTACCGACCAGCGATGACGACCGGGTCAACGGCGTGATCGAGTTGGGCTTTTTGCGTGCGCTGACCGACCGTGACATTGAGTTGCTTGAACTGATTGGCGGCAACATCGGCACCGCGATCGAGGCTGCGCGCTATCGCCAGCGCTTGCAGGAAGTGCTGGCTGAAACCCAGCAGCTCAACGAAGAACTGCAGGTGCAACAGGAAGAACTCAAGACCGCCAACGAAGAGCTTGAAGAACAATCGCGGATTCTCAAGGAGTCCCAGGCTCATCTGGAGACCCAGCAGGTCGAGCTCGAACAAACCAATGAGCAACTGGCTGAACAGACCGAAGTGCTTGCCGAACAACGCGACGCCATGGATCTGAAGAACACCGAGCTCAATCAGGCCCAGATCCAGCTCGAAGAACGCGCCGAAGAATTGCAGCGTTCGAGCAAGTACAAGTCCGAATTCCTCGCCAACATGTCCCACGAACTGCGCACACCGCTCAACAGTTCGTTGATCCTGGCCAAGCTGCTCGCGCAAAACCCTCAGGAAAACCTCAGCGCCGAACAGGTCAAGTACGCCGAGTCGATCTACTCGGCCGGCAACGACCTGCTCAACCTGATCAACGACATTCTCGATATTTCCAAAGTCGAGGCCGGCAAACTGGAGATCCGCCCGGAGAACACCAGTGTTGCGCGTCTGGTCGACGGTTTGCGCGGGATGTTCGAGCCGTTGGCGCTGGATAAACAGCTGGATTTCCACGTCGAGCTGCAAGATACGGCGCCAACGATGATGTTCACCGACCGCCAGCGCCTGGAACAGGTCATCAAGAACTTGCTGTCCAACGCTGTGAAGTTCACGGAAAAGGGCCGTGTCAGCCTGAGCGTCGCTCCCGCGCCAAACGATGGCATTGCCTTTATCGTCAGCGATTCCGGGATCGGCATTGCCGCGGAGCATCAGGACAGCATTTTCGAGGCCTTCCGCCAGGCTGACGGCACCACCAACCGCCGATACGGAGGCACCGGGCTGGGACTGTCGATATCCCGCGATCTGGCCGCACTGCTCGGCGGCTCCATCAGCGTTTCCAGCACGCCGGGACAGGGCAGCATGTTTACCCTGGCTTTGCCCCGGCAATACGTCGAGCCGGGCGAAGAATCGGTCGAGCCGATGCGCGCCGCGCCAGTCGCGATTGCGCCCCAGTTCGCTGCGGCCACTGTAGCGCCGCTGATGGCTGAAGATCTTCCGCGCTTCAACGATGACCGCCACAAAGCACCGTTCACCACGCGCTGCATTCTGGTGGTGGAAGATGAAGTGAACTTTGCGAACATCCTCTTCGATCTTGCCCATGAGCTGGGTTACCACTGCCTGGTCGCCCACGGTGCCGACGAAGGCTACGACCTCGCCAGGCAGTTCATTCCCGATGCCATTTTGCTGGACATGCGCCTGCCGGATCATTCCGGCTTGACCGTGCTGCAACGCTTGAAGGAACACGCCGAAACCCGGCATATCCCGGTGCACGTGATTTCCGTCGAGGACCGGGTCGAAGCGGCGATGCACATGGGTGCGATCGGTTATGCGGTCAAGCCGACCACCCGCGAAGAGCTCAAGGATGTATTCGCCCGCCTGGAGTCCAAGTTGACCCAGAAGGTCAAGCACGTATTGCTGGTCGAAGACGACGATTTGCAGCGTGAGAGCATTTCCCGGCTGATTGGTGACGATGACATCGAGATCACTGCCGTCGGCCTCGCGCAGGACGCGCTGGATCTGCTGCGCAACACGATATTCGATTGCATGATCATCGATCTGAAGCTACCGGACATGCTCGGTAATGACCTGCTCAAGCGCATGTCCACCGAGGACATCTGCTCCTTCCCGCCCGTCATCGTCTACACCGGTCGTAACCTGACCCGGGACGAAGAGGCCGAGCTGCGCAGGTATTCACGCTCGATCATCATTAAGGGTGCACGCTCGCCCGAGCGCTTGCTGGATGAGGTGACACTTTTCCTGCACAAAGTCGAATCCCGGTTGTCCCATGACCGTCAGAAGATGCTCAAGACGGCCCGCAGTCGCGACAAGGTCTTCGAAGGGCGCAAAGTGCTGTTGGTGGACGACGATGTACGCAACATCTTCGCCCTCACGAGTGCGTTGGAGCAAAAGGGCGCCGTCGTGGTCATCGGCCGAAACGGTCGTGAGGCGATCGAACGATTGAAGGAAGTCGAAGACATCGATCTGGTGTTGATGGATGTGATGATGCCGCAGATGGATGGCTATGAAGCCACCCTGGAAATCCGCAAGGACCCGCGCTGGCGCAAGCTGCCGATCATTGCGGTGACGGCCAAGGCCATGAAGGACGATCAGGAGCGCTGCCTGCAGGCGGGCGCCAACGATTACCTGGCCAAGCCCATTGACCTTGACCGCCTGTTTTCATTGATTCGTGTGTGGTTACCGAAGATGGAACGTATCTAGTGGAGCGCAATTTTTCCATGGAGCACAACAGCGAAATCGAATTGCGTTTGTTGATCGAGGCGATCTACCTCAAGTACAGCTACGATTTTCGCGATTACTCCGGCGCATCGATCAAGCGCCGAGTGACTCATGCGTTGAGCCAGTTCGAATGCAATACCATTTCGGCCTTGCAGGAAAAGGTCCTGCATGACCCGACGGCCTTCATGCATTTGCTGCAATTGCTGACGATTCCGGTCAGTGAAATGTTCCGTGACCCTTCCCATTTTCTGGCGATTCGCAAGGAAGTGGTGCCGCTGCTCAAGACCTACCCGTCGATCAAGATCTGGATTGCCGGGTGCAGCACCGGAGAAGAGGTCTATTCGATGGCTATTCTGCTGCGCGAAGAAGGTCTGCTGGAGCGCACCATCATCTACGCTACGGACATCAACCCACGCTCACTGGAGAAAGCCAAGCAAGGGATTTTCTCGATGGAAAACGTGCGCGCCTACACTTCTAACTATCAGCAGGCCGGTGGCCAGCGTTCATTCGCTGACTACTATACGGCGGCGTATGGCTACGCGATTTTCGACAAGTCGCTGTGCGAGAACGTGACCTTTGCCGATCACAGCCTGGCAACCGATAGCGTATTTTCAGAAACTCAATTAATTTCATGTCGTAATGTATTGATTTATTTCAATAAAAAGCTTCAAGATCGAGCGTTCGGATTGTTTCACGAGTCGCTGTGCCACCGAGGTTTCCTCGCGCTGGGCAGCAAGGAAACCCCCGATTTTTCGGCTTTCGGCAACCAGTTCCAGCCGCTGGTCAAACAAGAACGGATCTATCGCAAATCATGAGCAGCGCCACGGGTAAGCTCTCCATAGAAGCGATTGTGATCGGTGCGTCGGCTGGCGGGGTCGAGGCGCTGCTCCAGATCCTTGGCCCCCTGCGTAAAGGCTTCAGACTGCCGATCATCGTTGTGCTGCATTTGCCGGAAGAACGTCGCAGCTACGTGACTGAAGTCTTTGCCCGGCGGGTTTCGCTGCCTGTGTTGGAAGCCTGTGACAAAACCCCGGTCGTGGCCGGAACCCTGTACTTCGCAGCGCCGGGCTATCACTTGTCGGTGGAGCGGGACCGCAGTTTTTCCTTGAGCCTGGAAGACCGCGTGCATCACTCGCGTCCAGCCATCGATTACCTGTTTGAATCCGCTGCCGATGTCTATGGCCCACGCCTGGCTGCGGTGTTATTGACCGGTGCCAACCGTGATGGTGCCAAAGGTCTGGCGCGGGTGAAGCAGCGTGGCGGCCTGACCATCGTGCAAGACCCCAAGGAAGCCCAGGTCGCGACCATGCCCCAGGCAGCGTTGAACATGTTTGAGCCTGATCACATTCTTCCCATCAGCGGCATAGGCCGTCTGCTGGTCGAGCTGGAACGAATCGCATGCTAAGTAATATCCAGGCCAAATTACTGATCGTTGACGATCTGCCAGAAAATTTGCTGGCACTTGAAGCGCTGATCAAGCGCGAAGACCGCACCGTGTACAAGGCGCAGTCTGCTGACGAGGCCTTGTCCCTGCTGCTGCAACACGAATTCGCCATGGCCATTCTCGATGTGCAGATGCCTGGCATGAACGGCTTCGAATTGGCCGAGCTGATGCGCGGAACGGAAAAGACCAGGAACATCCCGATCGTGTTTGTCAGTGCCGCCGGCCGTGAACTGAACTACGCGTTCAAGGGCTATGAAAGCGGCGCGGTGGACTTTCTGCACAAACCTCTGGACATCCATGCGGTCAAAAGCAAGGTCAACGTATTCGTCGAGTTGTTTCGCCAGAGCAAGGCCATGAAGCAACAGGTTGAAGAGTTGGAACAGAGCCGTCGCGAGCAGCAAGCACTGCTTGAGCAGTTGCAGAGCACCCAGCAGGAATTGCAACAGGCGGTGCGCATGCGCGATGACTTCATGTCCATCGTGGCCCATGAAGTGCGCACGCCGCTCAACGGCCTGATCCTTGAAACCCAACTGCGCAAGATGCACTTGGCAAGGGAGAACGCCGCGGCGTTCTCCCTCGATAAAATGCACGCCATGGTCGACCGCGACGAGCGGCAGATCAAAAGCCTGATCCGCCTGATCGAAGACATGCTCGATGTGTCACGCATCCGCACGGGCAAGCTGTCGATCCGCCCGTCACGCTTCGATCTGGCGGCGTTGGTCCGCGGTTTGCTGCAGAATTTCGCCCAGCAGATCGAGGCGGCCGAGGCGTCGGTCAGCCTGGATGCCGCTGAACCGGTGGTGGGCGAGTGGGATGAGTTCCGGATCGAGCAGGTGGTGTCCAACCTGCTGACCAATGCCTTGCGCTATGGCGCCAAGAGCCCGATCACGGTGAAGGTCTACAGTGAAAACGGTGAGGCACGGGTGGAAGTCCGTGATTTCGGGATCGGTATCAGCGAAGAGAACCAGCAACGGATTTTTCAACAGTTCGAGCGAGTGTCGGCTAAACACGCCGTCGCCGGGCTGGGATTGGGATTGTTTATTTCCGAACAGATTGTCACCGCCCATGGCGGTACCATTACCGTCCAAAGCCGGATTGGCGAAGGCGCCCTGTTTCGCGTTTGTCTGCCGCTGTAGGAAAACAGCGCGATAAACGCAACCTCTGAGCGACCCCACGGTCGTATCAGCAGCTATTGATCGAACAAAGGCTTCCCATGAGTGAAGATGCACAAGATGTAGTACTCGTCGTAGAGGACGAACCGGTTATCTTGATGGTGCTGACGGATTACCTGTCCGGGCAGGGCTATCGCGTGTTGCAGGCGGAAAACGGCGAACAGGCCTTCGATATTCTGTCGAGCAAACCGCACCTGGACATGTTGATCACCGATTTTCGGCTGCCGGGCGGTATTTCCGGCGTACAGATCGCCGAGCCTGCGGTGAAATTGCGGCCGGACCTCAAGGTGATTTTCATCAGTGGCTACCCGCAGGAAATCCGCGAGACGGGCAGCCCGATTACCCGCAAGGCACCGATCCTGGAAAAACCCTTCGATCTGGATGTGTTGCAGGAAATCATGGAAGAGATGCTCTCGTAGCAAGTGTCAGACTTGGCGAATCATCTCCCGCACCTTCGCCGTCAACAGGTCGAAGGTAAACGGCTTGGTGATCATCTGCATGCCCGGGTCGAGGAAACCGCCACGCACTGCGGCATGTTCGGCATATCCGGTGATAAACAGTACTTTCAACCCGGGTCGGTATTGTCGGCCGATTTCCGCCAGTTGCCGACCATTCATGCCGGGTAGCCCGACGTCGCTGATCAGCAGGTCAATGCGTTGGGCGGAATCGAGAATCGGTACCGCGCTGTCGGCATCGCAGGCTTCGACGAAGGCATAACCCAACTCATTCAGTACCGTGCTGACCAGCACCCGCACGGCCGGATCGTCCTCGACAATCAGCACCGTTTCGCCGTTCTGCGCGAAGAGTGGATGCTGGTTGTCTGTCGGTTGATCCTGCTGCAGTTCCCCACTGTAGCGCGGCAGGAACACACTCACGGTGGTGCCTTCGCCTACCGTGCTTTGGATCGCAACGTGGCCGCCTGATTGTTTGCTGAAGCCGTAGATCATCGACAACCCAAGGCCCGTGCCCTGGCCGATCGGTTTGGTCGTAAAGAATGGGTCAAATGCCCGATTGATGGTGCTTTGGGGCATGCCGCAGCCATCGTCGGTCACGCTTAGCACCACGTAGTCACCCGGCTTGAGATTGCTCTGTAGGTCGGTGAAGTGCTTGTCCAGATGACGATTGGAGGTTTGCACCAGCAGCTTGCCGCCTTCGGGCATGGCATCGCGGGCATTGATGACCAGGTTGAGCAGGGCGCTTTCCAGTTGATTGGGGTCGGCTTCGGCCACCCACAGTTGCTCGCTCAACTGCATGTCCAGTTGAATACTTTCATCGACGCTGCGTTGCAGCAGTTCACCCATGGAGGCCACCAGCTTATTCATCTCCACCGGTTTTGAATCGAGCGACTGGCGACGGGAAAAGGCCAGCAGGCGATGCGTCAACCCGGCAGCACGATTGGCCGATGTCACGCCAAGGTCGATCAGGCTGTCCAGGTCCTCGGTGCGACCACGGGCCAGCCGTCGGCGCAGCAGTTCCAGGCTGCCGATGATACCGGTCAGCATGTTGTTGAAGTCGTGGGCGATACCACCGGTGAGCTGGCCGACCGCTTCCATTTTCTGCGATTGACGCAGAACTTCTTCGTTATGACGCAACTGGGCGGTGCGCTCTTCGACCTGCTGTTCCAGAGTTTCCAGGGTGTTTTGCAGGCGCAGTTCGCTCATGCTCAGGTCCACCATCCGATCCCTGGCTTCGTACTGTCGTCGCCGTCCACGCACAGCGGCGGTCACCAGACTGATCAGGGTCTCCGGATGAAACGGCCGTTCGAGGAACGTGACATTGCCCAGTTGCGGACCGAAACGTGAGGCGGGATTTTGCTCGGGGCCACCGTGATGCGTCAGCAACACGATCGGCAGGTCTGACCAGGCGGGCTGTCGTTCAATCAGTGCTATCAGGGGCTGGAGATCGCAACCCAACAAGGCCTCGGAGGAGATCAGCAGCAGGCCCGCGCCGTGCACCAGTTCGGCGCACAGCCCAAGCAGATCAGCTCTGACCACGCCGTCGAAACCGGCTTCCTTGAGCAACATCAACGCAATCTGACTGTCACGTCCCAGCGGCGCGAGAATGATCGCGCGCTCGGACGTTGCCTGCTCAAGCATCACGGAGCTTCATCCTCGAGCAATGGCATGTTCGCACCCAGATAAGTAGGTACGCCGCGCAGGACGCCCTGGAATGCTTCCAGCGGCTCACCAATGGTCATGCCCTTGGTGCTGATGCGGTACTCACGAATGGTTGATTCATGGCTGCCAGTGCGTTTCTTGATGATAGAAATCGCGCGACGGACCTTGCCCAGCGCTTCGAAATACCGCAGCAGAATCACCGTGTCGGCCAGGTAGGTAATATCCACCGGGGCTTGCATGTCGCCGACCAGTCCGTGTTGGGCGACGGTCATGAAGGTCGCTGCGCCCTTGCGATTGAGGTACAGCAGCAACTCATGCATGTGCAGCACCAAAGCGTTTTCCTCGGGCATCGCGGCTTGATAGCCATTGATGCTGTCGATCACCACCGTTTTGATGTTGCCTTCATCGACGCAGCGCCGAACCCGGTGGGAAAACTCGCCGGGGGAGAGTTCGGCAGCATCCACTTGCTCGATTCTTAAATTACCGCCCTCCTGCAAGGCTTCGAGATCGATACCGAGGTTCTTCATGCGCTCGAACAATAATCCAAGCTCTTCGTCGAATATGAACAGTGCGGCTTTTTCGCCACGGGCGACGGCAGCAGCGGCGAACACCATCGCGATCAGCGATTTACCGGTACCGGCAGGGCCGAGAATCAGCGTGCTCGAACCGGTCTCGATACCGCCGCCGAGCAAAGCGTCCATTTCAACGATGCCGCTGGTCAATTGTTGGCGCACGTAGGTACCGCGATGCTCGGCGGCCACCAGACGCGGGAATACATGCACACCATCGGCCATGATCGTGAAGTCATGGTAGCCGCCCCGATATTTCTGGCCCCGATACTTCACCACACGGATTCGTCGCCGCTCGGCACCGTAGTTGGGTGTCAGTTCTTCAAGGCGAATCACGCCGTGGGCCACACTGTGCACGGTTTTGTCCAGGGACTCGGTGGTCAGGTCATCCAGTAGCAACACTGTGGCGTCGTAGCGCACGAAGTAATGCTTGATCGCAAGAATCTGTCGGCGATAGCGCAGGGAGCTTTGTGCCAGCAGGCGGATTTCGGACAGGCTATCGAGGATCACGCGGGTTGGCTTGACCCGCTCGACCACTTCGAAGATCTGTCGGGTGGCTTCGCCCAGTTCAAGGTCGGAGGAATAAAGGAGCGATTGCTGGTGATCGGCATTGAGCACGCTTTCGGGCGGTGTCAGTTCGAAGATGTGGACGTTTTCACCCAGTTCCCAGCCGTGGGAACGTGCGCCCTGGCGCAATTCGCGCTCGGTTTCCGACAGGGTGATGTACAACGAGCGTTCGCCGGCTTTGGCGCCAGCCAACAGAAAGTGCAAGGCGACGGTGGTCTTGCCGGTGCCCGGCTCACCCTCCAGCAAGAACACGTGACCGCGTGAGAGTCCGCCGTTGAGGATGTCATCCAGGCCCTCGATACCGGTGGCGGCTTTTTCGTTGATCAACTCGTTGGATGCAGACAAATAAGTGCCCTCTTTTGACTAGGGAAACGAGGCAGCGCAGCGAGTATCTGAACCTCGATGGGCTGCCTTTTCACTTGACCGTTGACCGAGACGAGCGTTCAACGAAATTTGCGGCGGGTGTCACAAACCCTGTTGCAGGGCTGGATCGTCTGGATTGAGCTGTTCGAGTTGCGCCAGCAGAATCTGCACGTTTTGCAGTTGCCCGCTTTCCTTCCAGTAATTGATCAGCAACACCCGCGCGCGGCGATCGTTGGGGTGGCGCTGAACGATTTCCTGTAATTGTTTCTGTGCCGCGTCCAGCTCCTGCTCGCCATGCAGTGTGGTGGCCAGATCATAGCGGTAATCCTTGTTGTTCGGTTCAAGCTCCACGGCCTTCGACAGACCGAGCAGGGCAAATTCGCTTTGGCCGTGATGCAACAGCCACAACCCCAAGGCATGCTGCAGATAGGCCGAATCGGGCTGCGTCTTGAGTTGCTTGGCCAACAACTGCTGGGCTGCGTCGTTCTGGCCCAGTTTATCCAGCACCTCGATCTGCATCACCAGAGCCGGCAGGTTGTCCGGGGCCATTCGCAAGGTGTTTTCAAGTGCCTGCTGTGCCTGTTTGAACTCGGCGTTGTGCAGATGCAACCGAGCCAGCTGGTACTGGTTTTCCGCACTTTGTGGTGCATCTTTAAGTGCTAACTGCCAGGCATCGATGGCTTGTTCCAGCGGGCCGAAATACAAGCCAAGGTCATCCGGGGAAAGCCCCAGCAAGGCATTGACCGCGGCAAACCTCACACTCTGGTCACTGTCATCGAGCAAAGGCCCCAATAGCAGACTGCGCTGGCCATTGGGCACCAATCCGCTGATGCTTTTTATGGCAGCTATGCGTACTTCAGGGGATTCATGCTGCAAATCCGCATCTGCCAGTTTCAGGGCCACGGAACTTGGGTAGTTGGGCAATTCGGCATGCAGCCAGACACGGCGTTTCGGCGAAATATCGGGGCGCGCCAATTGCTGGTAAAGCACCCGTGCGGCACCTGGCTGACCGTTTCGAGCCGCTGCCAGCGCTTCGCTGTAGCCGCGTTTGATCGCTTCAGGCACAACGGGGCTCGTGCTGTGCAGAAAGAACCACGCAAGGCCGATGACACACAGGGCACAAAGGCTGATGAGTAGATAACGGCGGGATCGGGGCATGCAAAATCCGGGCTGAGGCGGCATCGAAAGAGTGTCAGCTTTTATCAGTCTGGCGCAGGAGTCAAACCCGGGTTGCTCACCATTGGCCTCCAATGTGTGAACAGGTCGCCCTATAAGCGGTATTTACAAGAGCTTTTCGCAAACCCTCTACATGCTTGGAGACGATCCATAAGAAGCGGAAAGTCGTTCAGTGCCCAGCCCATGTAATGCAACAAGTCTCGCATCGCCGATACTTACGACAGTCAATGATCCAAGGACAGAGACTTCGCTCTCTGCTGCGCTGCGACGAGTGGGGAATAGTTCCGACGCTCTGATTGCCCCGATTGGCATCCCGCCAGCACTGGCTACCACCACGAATGGCGACATTCCACCCCCGATATTGCTGCGAAATCTGTTCGGTGCATCGGATTTCTCTAGTCAAAGCGATCTTGAGTACCAGTGGGCCTCATTTAAAACACAACTGAAGACACAGACACTGTCCGAGCAGGAAGTATTGGCAGTACTCAGCAGCGGGATTTTGCAAACCGAGACGGGCAAAGCCATTGTCGGGCTGTTTTCGGACGCTATGTTGCGGTCGATCCGACCGCTTGGATCGTTGACCCGCGATCATCTGAAAGAAATCGTTAAAGTGGTTTGCGAATTACCGCCCAGTCAATGGCAGTGCGCGCTGGGTGAAAACATCAGGTTTGTGGGTGGACAAGCTCAAGGGGTTGCGGGATTTATCCAGGCACAACTGGTCCGTTCAAGTGATTTGCGGGACGAAAAGATCGCAATCAACGAGTTGCTCACGGATGCTCAGTGGGAATTCCTGAAACAACTCACGACCCAAGGCCGCCAATACATTCGTGCAAGCGATTTCAAACTTTATGATGCGCTGACGATGCTGGAAGACTCGAGCGATCTGCGGCCTTCTCCGGCCGAAGCACACGCGCAGTTGAAAACATTTGTCGACCTTCTTGAAAATTCCGATGTAAAGCGTGTGCGCTGGCCGCAGCACTATGAAGCAGCGGCCAGGGCGTTGTGCGAACAGCTCAAACCCGACGTTGAAGTAGAACAAAGCTGGCTGCAATGGCTGGTCGGCCCCAGTTGGCTGGAAGGGGTGTTTGGGTGCCGGGATTCCTCGTCAGTGCCGAGCAGTCATGTCAAATCTGCACCGACGGATGCAGGCTCAAGATGGTTGCTGTCGGCCCTTGAAACCTTTGAACGCAGTGCGGATTTTTACTCGAACATTACCCACAACGGCCCCCGTGTTCCTCAGAGCTTTGTTGGCAAGTTGTTATGGGTCTGCAACGCTCTGGATACTTTTGGCGCCTTGAAGTTGGACAGTAGCCATATAACTTCCCGCCCCTTGAGATTGGACACGAGTCCTGTTACGGCCCAAGCGGGTTCGCAACCCAATGGTGAGGCGTGGAAAAATGGCGCATCCGATTTTTCCAGGGTGCCGTCCAAACCCATTGCCACTGCTGCAGACCCATTGGCCATGATGAGCCAGATCGCTGCACAGGCGGATGAACTTCTCGGTCAGATCACAGGCAAACTTATGCCGTGGGACAGTGTCGGTGCGCACGAAGTGGTTGAAATGACGGAGTTGTTGCAGGAGTTACCTTCGCCCTATCAACCCACGACAACTAATTTGGAACCACCATCTGCAGATTACTCATCCCAAATGCGGGCAATCGGAGACTATTTTTCCACCTGGCTCGGCCGCATGAGCGGTACCTTGCTCAGCACCGGCGCTGCGACCCTGGGGCGAGCAGGGGATTTGATCGAGCAAAATCCCGGTAAAACCGCGGGCGCGTTTGCTGCGTATGTAGCCATCAGCAACCTTTACGCTCAATGGTTTCTTCCTGAGACTATTTCTCCTGTTCTCTCATCCGTATCGAGCGACGATCAATACTTTTTCGCTGATCCGGTAACTGAAATTGAAGAACATATTCTCGATGACCTGGACTATTTACTTGTGGAGTTCCCAGCCCTGGCTTCAGAACTCGAGGGGCGCGTCAGGCAATCCAGGTACGCTGACCCGCATCTTGACCCTGAACTTTTAGAGGATATCCAGGTGATGCTCCAGGAAACTGCGCAGGATAGTCGCGTCAGCTATAAGGAGCGGATTGAGGAAATCATTCAATTGGCGCAAATCGATGAACTGGATGAGGTGGCCGACTTTTCCACCGATTCGCGCTCCATCCAAGTTGCAGAGTCTGAACCATTGAGCCGCAAACCTCGTAGTGTCGACGCCTTTGGCCTCGTCCCAGGTTACGCACAAGCTCACATAAGGGCCGTGCATTGGGCTGTTGAAGCCTCGCGGGAGATTAAAATGGCACCTGTCTCACTTGAGCAGCAAAAAGGAGAGATAGCACCGGGGCTTACACTCCAGAAGGCTGCCGACAAAGTCATTGAGGCGTTCAGAGCTGCTGAAGCAATCGTCGACCCTCAGCAATTTATACAAAATAGCGTCAACACAATCATCAGCGAATCCAGCCTTCCTCGATCCTTGAAAAGCACACTGAACCCTAAGTCGACGATTGAAGTCAGGTTCAAGGAATCCGTCATGCCGGATAAGTTCAATAACAGGAAAGCCTCTCGGGAAAGAGTTCAGCCATTCACCTTGGCTGAGTTATGTGTCGATTATCACTTACGTGTAAAGGCGAGCAACGAAGAGTTTACGATCCTTTGGCCAAGCCATTTTCCCGAAAGTTTTAAGAATACAATCATCCATGCTGACCTGCAGGCCGCTTATAAGGAAACCATCAAGTCAACGCTGGAGCGCCCGGATGTCAAGGAACTGTGGAAGCTGAGCAAGGAATACGAGCTGAAGACAACCCTGGAGTCCTACAAAAACTCCAGGAATGCATCGGCTGAAGGTATCAGCATTTCTGACAAATTCCTTCAGGGGAAAAAAACATCCCATCTTATTTACCTGAACGATCCCCGAGAAAACAGTCCGTCCAAAGTCAGTAACGCAGTTTATTTAGGCGACAATCTGGACGGGATGGGTTTGTTTGTGTTTTTGGGTGGTAACAACACCGTGATTGAACTGCCCGCAGGAAGCGAGCGAAAGCAGAACGTTATAGAAAATAACAAGCCACTTCAGCAGGCATTGATGGATAGAATCCCGCTCTATGAAAAATTGTCGCGCCAAGACGAAGATTTCAAATATGGAAAACCTGTTTTCAATATATTCAATAAGTACCCACTTTATGCGCCTGTATTGTTTGATTCGTCAAAAGATGCAGTGGAAGATCTGTATAAGCGCCAACTTTCACAAGCGTTGTCCGACATGGATACGCTGGTTTCAACTGATGAAGAACGTTTCACCGATGGATTGATCGCAGCGGTAGGCAAGGTACTGACCGCTTTATCAATAGTTGCATTCTTCCCGGGAGCCAGTGTTCTCGCCACCCACGGTGCTCGCATGGCCGCATCGTTTTTGTTTGGTGCAAGCGCATCCGCTACAGAACTGTTACGTGGCGCAGTCGCAGATGACCCGACCACCGCAGCCAACTTCCGTTCCAATGCCTACCGCGGATTCATCATGGAGTTTGCCGGTCCCTTGGCGGGGAAGTTGTTTGGCAAGACCTTTTCCAGTTTGGTTGCCTCGCGAATAGGTCGTTCAGTTTTCAATGGCATTAAATCAATGGGCCACAAAATCGCCAAACCGATCAAATTCATTCCCCCCATTGTTCCCAATACGGCGGCGCTTACGGCAAAGCTGGAAGCGAAATTCAAAAGCCATCGAACGGTGAGTCAGTTGAAGCAACTGTATAAAGGACCGAAACAGGCGCAAAAGCTGATAAAAGACACGAAAAACGTTCACTTCTCTGGCCCCAAAGAAGGATATGTCTATCAGGGGTTTGTCATGCGGGGCGATAGGCGACCCCCTAAAGAGGTTTTCGAAAAAGGTTTCAAACTACGCACGCCAATAACTGATGTGAGCCAGGTGAATGGCATGCGCGGTGGCTTCGGCGGCGGTAAAGACGCGCTGGACATGGATGGCATGGGGATTTCCACCTCTGCTTACTACAAGCAAAGCGGGGCTGGGGCATTTCAATATGGGGGTGGGCGAGGAGGGTACACGTATCTCGTTGATGGCAGAAACATGAGGGGATATCACTTGTACGCCAATGATCATTGGAAAAAATACCCCGATTCAAAGTTGGGTATGCGACCGTACGAAGTGAATTACGGCCAGGACATCCCGGCTTCGGCAGTGATCGGTGCCTATGACAAACAGGGAAAGTTCATCCCAAATCCCTCGGCTCTTATAAAGAGCATTGAAGGTAGCAGGCCAGCTCAGTTGCCCGGCGGTGTCTTTTATCAACCGGCCATATCAATTTTCAAGTCGGCCCGTTTTAACTCGACCCTGTCAGACCGTTCCTGAAGCATAAAGCCAGGTCTTAAAGGCGCCAATGACACCCAAGCCTGTCGAGACCCCAAAGCTGTGACTACGCTTGCTCAAAGACACATCCATGAGTCGTCCGATGCAAGCGTTGCTGCAATACTTCAAGGCAATCCTCCACCCCGGTCCCGGGGTGTTGCTGTTTGCCTTGCGAACCATTGCGGCCGGGCTTTTGACGCTGTATCTGGCCTTTGTGTTCGACCTCGATCAGCCCAAATGGTCGATCATGGCCGTGGTCATCGTCAGCCAGCCGCTGGCCGGCATGACGCTGGCCCGCAGTTTCGGCCAGGTCATCGGCACCACGTTGGGTGCGGCGGTTGCCGTGGTGATCATGGCGATTTTCCCTCAGGCACCTGTGCCATTTCTCATTACCTTGTCCCTTTGGCTGGCGCTCTGTACCGCCGGTGGCACCTTGTTGCGCTACACCAGTTCCCAGGCCTTTGTGCTCAGCGGCTATACAGCGGTGGTGGTGGGGTTGCTGGCGGTGCCTGATCAGGACGGCACCTTTTTATTGGCAGTAACCCGTGTGACCGAGACGCTGCTGGCGGTGGCGTGCGTGTGTGTTGTCAGCCTGTTGACCGCGCGCCCCGAGGCAGTTGCCAAGGATTACTTCGCCAGGATCGATCAGGTGATCAAGTTACTGGCGACCCATGCCAGCGCGGTCATTCGTACCGAGGAGAGCGAGGCCGAGTTCCACCGTCGCCAAATGCAATTGCTTGGGCAAATCAGTGCGCTGGAGGGCGTGCGCCGGCATCTGTATTACGACGCGCCACGCTTGCGCAGTGCCGATGATCTGGTGCAATTGCTGGGTAACCAGTTGGTGCTGCTGACGGCGCGTCTCACTGCGTTGCGCCATCAGCGCGAGCTGTTATTGGAGCGTTGGGAAGGGGAGATCCCTGAAGAGATCAGGCATCTGCTCACCGAGGAACTGGCGTTTCTCGACGAGCTGGCCCGGCAGGGGCGCGCTATGCCGGCCGAGCAACGCCGGCAGTTTGCTGCGTTGCAACAACGGTTCGATGCACTGGCCTACCGCTCGGAGCAACTGACAGAACCCCTCAAAGCCACATTGCGTTCGTTGTCATGGTCATTGCGTTGGGAACAGGCGCGAATGCTGCAGCAGCTGGAGACGATTCTGGAGTTGAGCGATGCGATCCAGAGCGGACGCGGGGCCAGCAGTGTCTATCGCGGCCAGGCCAACCCGTTGCATCTGGATTTCACCCTGGCGTCGATGAATGCCATTCGCGCCTATTGCGCACTGATGGTGGCTGGCTTGATCTGGATCGAAACCGGTTGGGACGGCGCCCGGGGTGGCATGATCGTGACGGGAATCCTGTGCTCGCTGATGGCGACGTTTCCCCGGCCATTGCTTGCCGCCCAGAGCTTTGCCCGGGGACTGGCACTTGCACTGGTGGCGTCGGCGCTGCTTCAGTTCATGCTGGTGCCGATGATCAGCAACTTCGAGTTGTTGGCCTTGCTGTTGGCGCCGTTGCTGTATGCCGTAGCGGTGGGGTTGGCCAGCCCGCCGACCACCGGCACGGGCATTGGCCTGGGGCTCATTACGTTGCTGATGCTGGGGCCGCAGAACACCGGGTTAGGGCAGAACAGCGCGATCCAGTGGTTTGAATTTGCCGGTGCTTACGTTTGTGCCTGTGCGCTGGCACTGAGTGTGTATGCGCTGATTTTTCCCTTCAGGCCCGGGCTGCGAATTCGAAGGTTGCATCAGGAAAATTGCGAGCAGGTCTACGCTTTACTGAAAACGCCGGCCACGGATCAAAACCAGTTTGCGTTCGAAAGTCGCATGGTTGACCGCCTGACCATGATGCTGGGATTGCTGCCGGCCATTGCAGACAAATCCCTGCACGATTTGTTTGAGGTCAGCCTGGGCAGCATGGCGCTGGGCATTGCGTTGAACCAGCTGCGGCAGCAGGGGCAGAACAATGTGTTGTTGAGCCCTCAGACACAGGAGCGCTTGTTCGCCACCGTTCGGGAGACCGGACGACTGGTCGCCGGTCGGCGCAATATCGAAGTCGATCACGTGCTCGACAACCTGCACGCCTTGGGTGACGAACTGGACACGCTGCATTCAAGCGTCCATGAACACCTGTGGTCGGTGTTTCGCATGCGTGTGGCACTGTTGATCGTGGTGTCATTCGTGCAGCGGTATCGCGGCCACTTTGAAACCACCGACAACCAGGGAGTGCCTGCACTTGCCCATTGATCTGGAAATAGGCGGTGTGTACTTGCCGCCGATTGCCCAGGCACTGTTGCTGGGCCTGCCGATTTTCCTGATGCTGGACTGGGTCTTGCGGCGCTTCGGTGTGCTGCGGTTTGTCTGGCATGAAGCGTTATTCGAAGGCGCACTCTACGCCTGTGTGTGCGCGACGCTGATACTGGTGATGGGAGCCTGATGCCTTGAAAACCCTGCTTGCCCGACTATCGACTGTAGCCGTGGTCGCCCTGGCTTTTGTGCTGGGATGGTTTGCCTGGGAGCATTACACCCGCGCGCCCTGGACCCGTGATGCGCGGGTGCGTGCAGATGTGGTGACCTTGTCCGCCGATGTCGCCGGACGCATCGTCAATCTGGGCGTGCACGATAACCAGCATGTAGAGAAAGGGCAGCTGCTGCTGGAAATCGATCCGTCACGCTACGCCCTGGCGGTCGACCATGCCAGGCGCTCGGTAGAAGTGGCCAAGGCCGCTCTTGGGCAATCGCAAGCGACCATCGTTGCGAGCCAGGCACTGCTCAAGCAGCGGCAAAGTGAGGAGCAGCGGCGGCGGACTCTCAAGGCACGCTCGGCGATCTCCGGTGAAGAGTGGGAAAAATCCAGTACCGAAGTTGCGGTGGCCCAGGCGGACCTGCTGCGAAATCAGGCCAACCTGGGGTTCGCCCAGGCCAATGTGCAACTGGCCATTGCCGCATTGGCCGAGGCCGAGCACGACCTGGAACGTACGCGGGTCGAATCGCCGGTCAGCGGCTACGTCACTAACCTGCTGACGCGACAGGGCGATTATGCGACCGTCGGTGGCCCGCTCGTGGCATTGGTGGACAGTGATTCGTTTTACGTCAGCGGCTACTTCGAAGAAACCAAGTTGCCGCGAATCGGGGAGGGCGACCGGGTCGACATCGAGTTGATGAGTGGGGAGCGTTTTGGCGGTACCGTGCAAAGCATCGCCTTCGCCATCGCCGACCGGGAAAACCTGCCTGGCGGGCGATTGCTCGCCAACATCAATCCCAGCTACACCTGGGTGAAACTGGCGCAGCGGGTGCCGGTGCGGATACAGATCGATGGGGATTATGCGGGGATGGATAAGCTGCGGGCCGGGACTACAGCCACCGTGACCGTTCAGGAAACCCACAACTTTGAAAACCACCGCTAACCCCTGTAGGAGCGAGGCTGCCCGCGAAGGCGGTGTGTCAGGTACCGCAGATTTTGGACGTGCCGGCCTCTTCGCGGGCAAGCCACGCTCCCACAGGTTTTGCTTCGTTCACAAATGATGTGGCTGGCACAGGAACCTGTGGGGCTTGCCCGCGAAGGCGGTGTGTCAGGCACCATTGATATTGGATGTGCCGGCCCCTTCGCGGGCAAGCCACGCTCCCACAGATTTTGCTTCGTTCACGAGTGCTGTGGCTGGCACAGGAACCTGTGGGAGCG
>NZ_JBOIBY010000036.1:0-90777 GCF_050739655.1 Pseudomonas sp.
ACGCAGATCCATCGTGGAGCACCCGTTTGGCAATCTCAAACAATGGCTATTTGGGAACGGGCGGTTCTTGCTACGACAACTTGAAGGGACGAAAGCTGAAATGGCCCTGGCCGTGACCGCGTACAACCTCAAGCGGGCGATCAGTGTCCTGGGAGCCAAGAAAATGATGCAACTGATGGGCTGAAGAGCCTTTTTCATCACAATCGGCATAGGGGACGGTCTTCGTAGACCGTACCCCTGCCACACCACCCGGCATGCGGGTCCGCACCGGGCGGTTCGAGAGATTGAGGTCAGGAGAGGCGTGGTAGTCCCAAGCTGTCGAACCACGCAATATCAAGCACTCGGTTCATTACCATGCGGCTGTTGCGCCACCAGCTGCGCGAGTTCCCCGCAACTCTGCGTGCGCTTTCCTCGCGTACACCCAGTGCGCGCAGCTCTCTGTAGATCGTCGTTCCACGCTTCCAGTGTTTGAGTTGGATAGCTCGCAGTCGATGTCGTATCCATTCGTCCAGCTCTCGCCAGACTCTCGGGACTTGCGACAATCCAAAGTAAGCTTTCCAACCCAGCAGGTAAGGACGCAATCCCTTCACGACTTGCTGCATGCTATGACCGCCTGAGCTTCGGGTACATTCGCGTATCCGCTGGTTGAATCGCTGCTGCGCTTTGAATGAGACGGCTCGCTTGGCTTCACCTTGGTAGGGCCAAAAGGCATACCCCAGGAACTTGCGACCAAACGCGCTCGTCACTGCACTCTTGCTCGTGTTGACGCTCAGGTGCAGCTTTTCATACAACCGCCGGATTTACGCTGCCTGACCCTTGACCACAAGAGCTTCGCGAATTCTTGCTCGCTCGCCCTGATCGGCATCGCCTTGTATCCGGTTCTTGTCCATCGGCTCGCGGCTTCGCTCCACGCTTCCTCCCCACACTCGGTCGCCCTCATGCAGTTGCGCTTCACTTCGTTCGCTGTGGTCAGCTTACGGCGGGACTTACACCCACAAGATTGCGCCCATGCTGGGCGCACAAAACAAACGCCCCGAACAAGTCGGGGCGTTTGGTCTTAGGCCTGTCAGTGTGTTTTCACACAGTCTGTTAAATGGGGCTTTTTTTCGCCAGGGGAAAATATCGAGAACGAAAATGGCTCAGTATTAAGCCTGGGGCAGTGCTCGCGCTCCTCCGTTCTTCCAGCATTGGCGTTGGTTAGACGTCCTCTCGGGAACATTCGCATTCGACATAGTGATGCGGCCAGTGAATTCCTCGCTGTCCTTGGTGACACACACTGGCATGCATTCCAGACCGCGCTTGATTCTGAACTCTTCGAAACACCAATCCACTCTGGTACGCAGCATCGACAACTCGATTGGAGCTTTAGGATGCCCCAAGCACGACCTTGTACAGAGAAGAAGCCAAGAATCCCATGTGCGCCATCCTCTTGGTCACCTAGCGCGACATCAGTCATTTTCTAATGCGTCGTCGGCAGGACGCCTGAGGACGGAGAAACGCAAAGTTCCGAAACGGTCAACTGTGGATGAACGTCCAGAGATCGGCATTCAGTTTATCGACAGCGGCTTTAAAGTCCTTGGCGACACAAAGTAGAAGTAGCCGGATTGGGAAGCAGACATTCAAAGTCTGGCCTAAGCCGACGCTACGCGGCTTCGTCGTCCGGCGTCCATGTTGATCGATACGCTAAGCCCCAGGCTTTAGAGGCGCCTAAATGTCAGCGAAACATCTTCCCTCGTTTCCGCCCCCAAATACTCCAGTCGGCAGCGTGGCGTCTCGAGCTGATGCGCAGAAGCAGGACGCGTCGTGAGGATGCACGAGCAGTTAATTCAGTCGTTGCAGTGCTAGTGAAACCGGCGGTCCGAGCGGCATAAATTTAATGAAAACTACCTAATCTGCCGCCCGAACATTCCGATGGAGTTCCTGCGATTTAGCAACATAACTCAGTTTTTTTGATCTGGCGCAAAGTATTTACCGTCCCTGGGCGTACCTTTTTTATTTCCAATAACGTTTCGTAGACACGTCGGAAATTGGCGCTCACCCTTTACGTTTGTCAGTGTGTTTTTGATAAGTTTTTGTCTTTTTCATGCTTTCAAGGGAGTCCCATGAAAACCTCATATTTCGTAGCAGCGACAATCCTCGCCGCCGGCTTGTCTGCCATCGCATCTCAGGCCAACTCGCAGACACTCGAAAAAGTTGTCGACAGTAACAAAATCACAGTGTCTTACCGCGAGGCATCGGTACCTTTCAGCTACTTGATTAGCCCCACCAAAGCCGTGGGTTTCTCAGTCGATTTAACCGATGCCATCGTTGATGATGTGCGCAGGAAGCTCAAGAAGCCGAACTTAGAAGTGGCTTACATTCCTGTGTCTTCGCAAACCCGCATTCCGTTGCTGGTCAACGGCACATACGATCTGGAGTGCGGTTCCACCACTAACAACACTGCGCGTGGCAAGGACGTGGCTTTTGCAATTAGCCATTTCTACACCGGCACGCGCCTATTGACCAAGAAGACCTCCGGCATAAAGAACTACGCCGACCTCGCAAAGAAAACTGTTGCCAGCACCGTCGGCAGCACCAACGAGAAGGTCCTCCGTCAATACAGTGCCGACAACAATCTAGACGTACAGGTCGTCTTGGGCAAAGACTATGACGACTCCTTGGCGCTGGTTGAGAATGATCGTGCCGTGGCGTTTGCCATGGACGATATCCTGCTGTTTGGTCTCATGGCGAACTCCAAAAATCCCGACTCGCTCGAAGTCGTGGGTGATGCGCTGCAAGTCGAACCCTACGGCTGCATGCTTCGCAAAGATGATCCTGAATTCAAGGAATTGGTCGATGGCACCATAACCCGTCTCATGAAGTCGGGCGAATTCGCAAGGTTATACACCAAGTGGTTTCAATCACCGATTCCTCCAAAAGGAATGAATCTGAACATGCCTATGAGCGAACAGCTCAAAGCCAATCTCGAGGCGCGCAGTGACAAACCAGCGCTGTAAAGCTTGACGAATACCTAAGCAAACGACACAGAAGTCCGACTTTACTCGGTCATTGCGAGCAGCTGCCGGTTCCGAATCGCATCAGAATCGGCTGATAGCTGTCCTTCAAGAGCTACATTCGTCGTCCTTCACAGATCGCTTAGGCCAATACGAGCATTATTTCCGCATCTTTAATCCCTTTACTGATCTGGCTCGTTGCTCGTCAAGACTGTTGTAGTAGGTATTTTACGTTGTGCTGAGGCTGTTATGACGTAGATCCGCTTGGAGATCTTTCATATCGCGAAGCGGCGCATCGAACGTCGCGGCTGTATGGCGTAGCCAATGGAGCAAGGCAGAGCGGAGTTGGTCAATCTCATCCTCACTCCAACCTTCACTTTGCATACGTTGCAAGGCGCGATCAAACACCAACTGAAGAAGTGACCATACATGTCTGTCTGATAGACCTCCGCGGCCTTTCAGTGTGCTAATCAGTGGTGTTTGTTCCTGTGGTGAGGGCAGGGGAGAGAGCATTAGAAAGTGGCGATATCTCACGAGATAGCGCTCGACGTACTCGTCTCTCACACTGATTTTGGCCGCTTTATTACCTTTCCCGATGACGTGGAACCACCAATTGCCCGTTGTATCCCTCCGCAGATCTCCCATAATTGGCCGCCAGTTATCCCGGCCGATCAGGTCAGACACACGGAGGTACATAGCAAAGAGCGTCGCCACTACAAACAGCGTGCGCTCATGGGCTGGATCATCGTCAGCCATCAGTTCCGCAGTATCAATCACGAAACTCCATTGCAACTCGGTCAAGGAGCGAGACGCCACGTCCAGCGTGTTTCGCTGCTTATAGATCGACTTCTGTTTGATGGCACGGAACGGATTTGCTTCGGTAAGACCTTCATCCATCGCGTGTTGAAAGAAGCTGCCGCAGACAGCGAAGACCTGAGCCACAGACCCTTTAACCCGGGAGCGCGGCCACAGCATGACTCTAAGTTGCCAGGGATTTACTCCAGCGCAGAGTCATCGCCAAGCTTGCGTTTAGAGCTGTCATTGGCGATGAGAATGTCGTCAGATCTTCTGCGAACAACTCAGGGCGCGCTCAATGGGTGAGCATCGAGCGGAGCAGAAACCGCTTAATGCGGTTCACTGCTCATGCCCTTGAGAGGTCGGATAGGGCAGTGAATCCTGTTAAGGCGTCGAACGACTGAGCAATGAATCAACAGAGTCCTTCAGGATTACTAGCCCCACAGAAAGTTGCTGGCTTAATTTCCAGGCGCATACCAGGGTGCAATCACATCGGTTTGTACCGTGATGGACTTGAGGTGTGAGTACTGATTAAGGGTGTCGTGGCAATGCTCGCGCCCGATGCCACTCTCCTTGACCCCGCCAAATGGTGCCCCACTGTTGAGATTGAAATAGTGGTTGATCCATACGTTACCCGCTTCCAGTGCGTCGGCAGTTTTCATCGCATTACCGAGGTTAGATGTGTAAATGCCGGAAGCCAGGCCGTACCGTACGTCGTTGGCCTGTTCAAGCATGGCGTCATAGTCGTTCCAGCGAATCACGCTGAGCACAGGTCCAAAAATTTCCTCCTGAGCAATGCGCATGTTGTTGGTGGCTTCGAATACGGTGGGCTGGATGAAATATCCGTGCTCGTGCCCCGGGATCACTGCCCGCTGGCCTCCGACCAGCAGTTTGGCTTTTTCCGCCTTACCAATTTCGATGTAGTTGAGCACGCGCTCGCCTTGCTTCTGATTAATCAAGCCACTCAAATGAGTGGCTGCGGACATTGGGTCGCCAACCTTCAGCCGGGACACTGCATTGGCCAGTTTGTCAGTGAAGTTCGCATAGATATCGTCGTGTATGAACAAGCGTGTACCGGCCAGGCAAGATTGACCATTGCAATACAGCGCTGCGAATAGAACGTTATCGACCACAGCATCAATGTCGTTGATGTCCGGGAAAACAATGTTCGGGCTTTTCCCGCCCAGCTCCAATGAAACGGGGACCAGGCGTTCTGCACCTGCACACCCGATGATTTTGCCTACCTCGGGGCTGCCGGTGAACGCCAACTTGGCAATGCCGGGATGCGCAGTCAGGGCGGACCCTACTTCGGCACCGAAACCTGTAATGACGTTAATCACGCCTGCAGGAAAAATACTGCCTGCCAGTTCCGCGAATTCCAGGGTCGACAAGGAGGCGTTCTCGTCTGCCTTGAGAACCACTGTATTGCCTGCCGCGACAGCTGGCGCCACCTTCAGCGCTACCATGATAGCGGGTACGTTCCACGGGATGATCTGTCCCACGACTCCGATGGGTTCGCGCTTGGCAACCAGGTAGCCGCTTGGTATCGGCCGACCAAAACCTTCGTGGGTCAGAATGGCCCCTGCGAAATAGCGGTACTGCGCTACTGCAATATGGTAGTCAGTGATCACTTCCCCGATACGGCGACCCACGTCGGCGGCATCAATTGCAGCCAATCGCGGAGCGGCTTTCTCCAATTCGTCTGCCAAACGGTTGAGCAAGGCCGATCGCTCTTCGAAAGTGGTCTTTTTCCATTCTTTCTGCGCACGTTGTGCCGCGCGAACGGCTAAATCCACCTCGGCTGCGGTGCAGCGGGCCACGGTTGCCAGATGTTCGCCCGTTGAAGCATTGATTGCGGGAAAGGTTTGCGAAGTACTGACAAACTGACCGTCGATGTAGGCGGGGTAGTCGTTTTTTAGTGACAAGTTCATTGTTGTTGTCCAGTGGCCACAGGGTTGGTCGAACCAAATGTTCGAGGGTTGACATCTTCGATGCCTGCGCTGACATGGCGATATCAATGAGTGGCCATAACTATCGACTGACGGTCAAAATTCCCATCGAGCATTGCTTGATACGCTGGAGCGGGGTATTCAGAAGGCTGGAAAACTGAAAGTGCATCACAGAATGCACGGGAGAATCCGTGATGAGCGTGGCTACAGTGTTTGATAATCCGATCCAGGAGCTTGAGGAGGGAGCGCGCGGGCTGATGGGCGCCGGCGATATGCCCTCACAGTCTCTGTTGTTTGCGACCACCGATCTTGGCCAGGCAAACGAACAGGTCAGCCGCATCTATACCTCCTATCGCTACGAGTCAAAGGGCCCGTGCCGACTCCCGGCGAGTATGTATAACCTCCCGGGCAAAGCGGTCGGGCTGTCGAAATTTGCCTACGGCACTGACATAACCATCGAACCAGAGCCGTTTGAGGACTTTGCACTGGTGCTGACAACCCTGAAGGGGCAGTCGATTATCAGCACCAGCTCCATGCACAGCGCTGGCGGGAGAGGGAGTACCGTGCTGGTTGCCCCAGGCGAGAGTTCCAAGTACTTCTATGACGCTGACAACATTCAGTTAGTGGCTCGAATCGAGGCCTCACGGATCGTTGAGCTTGCCGCTTCGATGTTCAACTTCAGGGCGTGGGATTTTCCGCTGATGTCGCGAGCGATCGATGATCCTCGACAACGCGCGCTATGGCACGCCTCACTCAATCAGTTGCGTCAGTTACTGGACCCTTCCGCCAGCTCGCAAGTTCGAGATCTAATGCTTCCCAGAGCTGAGGAGCTGCTGATTCTTTCACTGCTTTGTGCCCAGTCGGATCTGCAGCATTGCGATGCTGCGATCACTCCCTATGTCAGTCCAGCCTATCTCAAACGTGCTATTGCTTACATCGAAGAGCATGCCGATCAGCCATTGACGCTGCTGAATGTGACGCAGGCCGCGCATTGCGGTATTCGCTCACTGCACAGGGCATTCCATGAATGGCGCGGTATCAGCCCAATGCGTTATCTCAAAGAGGTTCGCCTGCGCAACGTGCGCCAGGCGCTGCTTAATCCGAGTGAAGGCGATAGCGTGACCGAGTTGGCTATTCGCTGGGGTTTTCTGCATTTGGGCCAGTTCTCAGTCGACTATCGTCGTGCATTCGGTGAAAAGCCCTCCGACACTTTTCGCCGCGCCCGCTGAGTAAGACGAGCTCAGGCAATCACGTCTGCGCTCCAAGGTATCGGAAGGTGCTTCGGCAAAGGCTTTGCGATAGTCCGACGAGAACCGGCCCATGTGAGTGAAACCGCAACCCATTGCTATGGTTGAAATGTTCTGTTTGATCGGACCCTCCAGCAGTGCCTGGCGCACCGCCTGAAGGCGATAGTGTTTGAGGTACTGTGTTGTCGACATACCGAAATGGCGTCGGAAGGCGTCATAGAGGGTCGAGTGTGACACTCCGGAGGCCCGTTCCATGTCGACCAATTGCACATCGTCCTTGGCATGTTCGCGAATAAACTCGCAGGCCCGACGCAAGTATTGCGGATAACGGGCTTCGCTGGGCGTAGCCAGTTCGCAAGAGTAATTACTGGGCTGACACAGTATCAGGCCCTTGATCAACGCCCGCTCAATGTCCCGCGAGACCGGGTCCTCATTGAGCAAGCGCGGACTGTGCTCCATCTCTTGTATGAGAAACCTGACCATTCGCCACCAACTTGCCGCAGCGCCTTCGTTGACCTGCATTGTCGCGTCGAAAACCAGTGGTTGCAGGACCGGGCGCATCAGTAACTCTTCAAGCACTTTATGCAAGACGTCACGACCAATCGCTACCTGCAACTTGCTGCAATTGCCGGCAATAGTCAGTTCCTGGCGCATGTTGGGCGAAATGATCACTGCGTGATTGATGTTCGACAGCGCCGTTCCTGCAGGCAAGCGCAACTCTTGCTCACCCGTCAGGGGCAAGCTGATGCTGAAGCAGTTGAGTTGCGCTTCTTCAATGCCAATTCGCACATCCGTGCCGTACTGGATTTCGCCAATCACTGTCGACATCGACCTGAGTACGGTAGCCGAGTGTCGAAACTGCAAACGTTGCGGTGAGCTGACCTGTAATTGGTGCGGACCGCATATTGTTTCCATCCAGGATTGGGCACTGCGCAAGTCGTGGTGTACGGCTCTTAATGTTTTGGCTTGCTCGGGATAATCCGGGCCACCTGCATTGTTGTGTACGGCCATCTATCACCTCTGGGGATCTGATTGAGACCTAAATTAGGCCGTCGAACCGCCAGGGACTATCCGAATTTTGCCACCACTATCAAGGTCCGGACTAAATACTCTCGCGCCAACGATTTCGGATATGGCTGGGGTCAAATCAGGATAGAGGTCGTCGTAACGAAGGTATCCAATGGAGGCAGAGCACACTATAAAAAGAGTTGATCTGATGAGTGACTATCGAACCAATGAGCAGTGGCAGGACTACGTCCGTGGCTGCATTGATTTCCGCCCGCAAGACGGGATTTATCGCGTAGCTCGTGACATGTTCACAGAGCCTCAGTTGTTCGACCTGGAGATGGAACTGATCTTCGAAAAGGCCTGGATCTACGCTTGTCATGAGAGCGAAATTCCTGCGCCAAACGACTTTCTGACCGTCAAAGTGGGTCGTCAGCCATTGATCATCACCCGCGACTCTGGCGGACAACTCAATGGGCTGATAAACGCCTGCCAGCATCGTGGAGCCACGCTGACTCGGGTGGGCAAGGGTAACCAGTCCACCTTCACCTGTCCCTTCCATGCCTGGTGCTACAAAAGTGATGGGCGACTGGTAAAAGTCAAAGCGCAGGGTGAATACCCGGAGAACTTCGACAAAGCTACCCGGGGCTTGAAGAAAGCTCGGATCGCCAGTTACAAGGGCTTTGTCTTCGTGAGCCTGGATGTGCAAGGCACCGACTCGATTGAAGACTACCTCGGCGATGCTCGAATCTTCTTCGACATGATGGTCGCTCAGTCGCCGACGGGTGAGCTTGAAATACTGCCGGGTAAATCTACCTACAGTTACGAAGGCAACTGGAAGCTTCAACATGAGAACGGTCTGGACGGTTACCACGTCAGCACTGTGCACTACAACTATGTTTCCACCGTACAGCATCGCCAACAGGTAAATGCTTCCAACGGTGCGGCATCCGCCACCTTGGATTACAGCAAGCTTGGCGCCGGTGATGCCGAGACCGACGACGGATGGTTCTCCTTCAAAAACGGCCATAGCCTGCTATTCAGTGACATGCCGAACCCTTCGGTGCGCCCCGGCTACGCGAGTGTCATGCCACGGCTTGTGGAGACCCACGGGCAGGAAAAAGCCGAGTGGATGATGCATCGTCTACGCAACCTGAACATCTACCCCAGCTTGTTCTTCATGGACCAGATCAGTTCACAACTGCGGATCGTGCGGCCAGTCGCCTGGAACAAGACCGAAATTGTCAGCCAGTGCATCGGTGTCAAAGGGGAGTCCGATGCCGATCGTGAAAACCGCATCCGCCAGTTCGAAGACTTTTTCAACGTCTCGGGCATGGGCACGCCCGACGATCTTGTGGAGTTTCGTGAAGCCCAGCGCGGGTTCCAGGCTCGATTGGAGCATTGGAATGAAATTACCCGGGGCAGTCATAAATGGGTTCAGGGCCCGACTGCCAATAGTGAAGTACTGGGTATTTCACCGGTGATGACGGGGACCGAGTTCACTCATGAAGGCTTGTACGTGAACCAGCATGGCGCTTGGCAGCGCTTGCTGCTGGATGGCCTGCAACGCAAAGATTTGAAGTTGAAGGAGCTGTGAAATGAGCCAGGCCTATCAGTATTCCGTGGAACAGTTCCTTTATCGCAAAGCCGAGTTGTGCGATCGCCAGGATTGGGACGCATACCTTGAACTGTTCGATCCCTTGAGCGAATTCCACCTGCCGCAATGGGAATCGGAACACACCTACACGACCGATCCCAAACGCAGTATGTCACTGATCTATTACGCCAATCGTGGTGGTCTTGAAGACCGTGTATTCCGACTGCGCACAGGTAAATCCGCCGCATCGACACCGATGCCACGCACCTTGCACCAAATCAACAATGTACGCATTGAGGAGCGTGATGACGGGCAGTTGGTGGTTCGGGCAGCCTGGGCCACGCTGTATACCCGGCAAGCGGTGTCGAACCAGTTTTTTGGTCACGTCACCTATCACCTCAAAGCGAACGGTGACAGCTGGACGATCACCCGCAAACACATCGTCCTGCTTAATGACACGATCGATTCGGTGCTGGACTTTTACCATCTGTAAGCTGCGGAGCTGCTGTTATGAATCATAAAATCGCCTTCAGCTTTGCCGATGGTAAAACCCTGTTCTTCGAGGCCGGTGCGAACGAGCTACTTCTCGATGCTGCGCTGCGTAATGGGGTGAACATTCCACTCGATTGCCGTGAAGGGGTGTGCGGTACTTGTCAGGGGCGTTGTGAGTCAGGTCAATACACTCTGGACTACGTTGATGAGGAAGCCTTGAGCGAACGCGACTTGGCGCAACGCAAGATTCTCGCGTGCCAGACTCGTTTGCACTCCGATGCGACTTTTGCCTTCGATTTTGACTCAAGCTTGTGCAGCGCTGTCGGGACGCAAATCGTGCAGGGCGTGGTGACCAGTGTTGAACTGGTATCGCGCAGTACTGCGATCCTGCACCTGGACGCGAGCGCGACTGCACAGCAACTGAATTTTTTGCCGGGTCAATACGCCCGTATTCAGGTGCCTGGATCGTCGCACTGGCGCTCCTATTCTTTTGCCAATCGGCCTAACTCACGCAATCACTTGCAGTTCCTGATTCGCCTGTTGCCGGACGGTGCAATGAGCAACTTTCTCCGGGAACAGTGCCAACCCGGCATGACGTTGGATTTGGAAGCTCCGTTGGGAAGCTTCTATCTACGCCAAGTAGAAAAACCCTTGGTACTCGTGGCAGGTGGCACAGGGCTTTCGGCGTTTTTGGGCATGCTCGACGAGTTGGCGGATGAAGGCGGTAGGGGCCACGCCATTCAATTATTCTACGGCCTTACTCAAGACGCCGATGTGTGTGAGTTACCGCGTCTGGACAGCTACCAGTCCCGCATTCCAGGCTTTACCTACCAAGTCATTGTTTCGCAACCATCGGAGCAGTGGAAAGGCAAGGTTGGCTACATACCCGATTACTTCTACCCTGAACAACTGGCAGGTCAAGAGTTCGATATTTATATGTGTGGGCCGCCAGCCATGGTGGAGGCTGTTAAAAACTGGATGGAAATAAAGGGTCTGGACAATTTCAATATGTACTATGAAAAATTCATTCAAAGCAACTCGCCTCACTGATACTTGATTGTAACCTTCGCAAGCAACGAGCAACCGTAAAATGTTTTAACGCCGGCACACCGGCAAGCACCGGAGTTCCACAGGGTGGAATGCCTTACCTTGACAAAAATAATTAAATGGGCTGATGAAGTGAATAATAAAATAAGCAATAGCCTTGCAGCACCTTCTGCCACCACTTGAGTTTCGGTTTGTTTTGCTATCGAGTATCCCTGCCACAGGGTTATCCGGTAGACGAGCCTTATTTAACGGAGGTCGAAGGAGATCCCATGAAAAAAATGACGATGCTGTTTTCACTGTGCTTCGCTACGAGTGCACAAGTCACCCATGCTTATGACCTGCCCTCGGTCAATCTGGGGTTGACCAGTTTTCTGGATGGCGGCCTTCCCGCCGGCCCAGGTTGGTACTTTCAAGAGTACGCCATCCATTACAATGCTCATCGATTGAAAGATAATCAAGGCACTAACTTGCCGTTGCCCAAGCGCGATGTGCAGTTCCAGGTCCTGGCGAGTCAACTGAGTTATATGTCCGATGTGCGTTGGGGTAACGCGGCGTTGGGCTGGAATATGGTATTGCCAATAGTCACGAAAATGGATGTCGATGACGGCCTGGATAATACTGCGCTTAAAGCCCAGAGCGGTATGGGTGACCTGGTTTTTGGGCCTTTCTTCCAGTTTGATCCAATCATGGGTGAGAACGGCCCTACCTTTGTTCATAGGATCGAGCTGGACGTCAATGCACCTACGGGGGAGTACGACTCGCAGCACGATATCAACCCTGGTTCTAATGCGTGGTCCTTCAATCCTTATTGGGCAGGTACCTATTTCTTCACTCCGAAGTGGACCGCGTCGACTCGCTTGTACTACCTATATAATTTTAAAAACGATGACCCTGGTTATGCTTACGGTGATGTATCGGATGTGCAGGCAGGCCAGGCAGTTCACGCTAACTTTGCTACGGAATATGCGTTAACCGACAAGTTGCGAGTGGGCATCAACGGTTATTGGTTGAATCAAATAACAGATACAAAAATAGGAGGCCATGAAGTGTCGGGGCGCCGGGAAAAAGTTTGGGCAGTCGGGCCAGGCGCTTTATATAGCTTCTCCAAAGATGACCACGTATTTGCAAATGCCTACTTTGAACAGGATGTGAGGAATCGACCAGAAGGCTCCAGATTGGTGTTTCGATACACCCATCATTTTGATTGATGCTCTCTATTGTATTCTGAAGTTGCCAATGACTGGAGATAATAATGAACGCTACTAATACTCTACAAATCAAAGCGGCAGTGGTTCGATCCAAAGGTGCACCCTTTGTAATTGAGGCTGCAACACTACGGCTTCCTGTCGGGGACGAGGTACTCGTTAAAATCGTTGCCACCGGTATGTGTCACACCGACATGATTATTCGAGACCAGTATTACCCGGTACCGCTTCCTGCCGTGTTGGGTCATGAGGGTTCCGGCATCGTCGAAGCGGTTGGACCGTTGGTTCGAGATTTACAAGTTGGCGACCATGTCGTATTGACCTATGGCAGTTGCGGCCATTGCCAGCCCTGTGCAGGGGGGCTGTCCTCGTACTGCAAGGACTTTTATAACCTCAATTTCAGCGGGGCGGATGCACAGGGTCAGTGCGCAATTGATGATCATCACGGTGAGCCACTGCATGATCACTTCTTTTCGCAATCCTCATTCGCCACCTACTCGCTGAGTCGCGAAAACAACGCAATCAAAGTCCCCAAAGAGGCGCCGCTCACATTACTGGGTCCGTTGGGTTGTGGCATTCAGACCGGCGCAGGTGCTGTGATCAACTCGCTAAAGGTTCGACCAGGCAGCAGCTTTGCGGCGTTTGGTTCCGGAGCTGTCGGGCTAAGCGCTGTACTCGCGGCCAAGGTTGCGGGCGCAACGGTGATCATTGCGGTGGACGTAGTGCCTTCGCGGTTGAAACTGGCATTGGAGTTGGGCGCTACCCATGTGGTCAACAGCAAAGATGAAGACCCGGTGGAGGCCATTCGCGGGATCACCGGAGGCGGAGTCGACTTCGCCTTGGAATCCACCGGTATTCCGGCAGTGTTACGCCAATCGGTGGATGCGCTCGGTGGGTTGGGTAGCGTGGGAGTCGTTGGGGCATCGCACCTGGGGACGCTGGCGTCATTCGATGTCAACGACCTGTTGATCAGTGGCAAGAGTATTCGCGGAATTTGTGAAGGCGACAGCGTGCCACAAAAGTTCATTCCCGATCTGGTCAATCTGTTTATGCAGGGGCGCTTTGCCTTTGACAAAATGGTGAAGTTTTACCCGTTCGAGGAAATCAATCAGGCTGCTGCTGACAGTGAGCGTGGAGATACGCTTAAGCCGATTCTGCTGATCGGTTCCTGAGCTGCCCTCGGTCATAGATATCTGCCGCTTTTGACGCGGCAGATACGATCAGAGTATTTGAGAATCGGAAAACCCAATTGAGGCGCCTATGGGGGAGGGCGTCTCGGATAATCGATGTAAAGACTATCCCATCTCCTCACATTGCCAAGCGTTTGGCACGTCTTCCAATGGCGCCGCTTCGGTGGCTATCGTCAGTCTGACGCTGCCGATAGCCACCATTACCCCACCTATTGCACGCAGCAGGCCGGCGCGAGAAACGTTGCCCAGGCCGAATCCCATCAGCTTGAGGGCGGAGTTGCGCACCAGCGAGCCTGGCAGGTTGATGTCGTTGCCGGTCAGCGAGCCGATCTGCGCGAAGCGAATCTGTGCCCCCAGAACCGGAATCGCCTTTTGTCCGTCGGGATCTCAATTCATTGGAGCTCTCCAACGTCAGCCAGCGAGTAAGCGAGGCACTGGAACTGTCCATTGGCCTGCAGAAGGAAGCGCTGCTTGACCTCGACGAACGCTTGGCAGGCTATCAACAGGCTGCTTGGCACGTTTCGGTAGTGGCGGTGTCGTTGTTCAGCCTGATGGCGTTGCTGGCGCTCTATGGCGTGCTCTAAGTACAGGTTTCGATTCGCCGCAACACTGTGAGTTTACCCACATCGCTCGCTCGATAAGCGAAGGCGATCTTTGCTCTCGTGTGAAAGTAATCGGTAAAGATGAGCTGGCGCACATCGGCCATGCCCTCAATGTTGCCCAGGATCAACTACGGGATTCGCTCCAGACTATCAGCGAGCAGATCCGCGGTGTCACTGATACGGTGGTGGTACTGGATGATCAGGCCGGCGCCTCGGTGCAAGCCGCGGACCATCAACGTCAGCAGGTGGCCCTGATTGCCGCTGCTGCACTTGAGCTCGCAAACACCGCACAAGGTGTGGCACTGACCTGTGAGACTGCGGTCAGCTTCTCCAGCGAGGCTCGCAATCTGGCAAATGAAGGCCATCAACAGAGCAGTCAGACCACCTTGGACATGCAGCAAATGACAGGCCGTTTGGATGAAGCCACTGCTGCTCTGGCCTGCCTGCGAGAGCGTACCCAGCGTATTGAAGTGATGGTGGCAGTGATTAAAGGAATCGCCGATAAGACCAATTTGCTGGCGCTAAACGCGAGCATCGAGCGTGCCCGGGAAGTCAATGGGGTGGCAGTGACGCTCAAGCAGGGGTGTGATGCACTGAAGGGAAATACAGAATGTCTCCCAGTCGATCATCAGATCGTGGCGCGGTGAGCAAGGCAAATATTTACGTGCGTTTGTACCGCTGACGTTTGCACTCGGTGAGTGCTATTCAATTTGACTGGCTTGGTTGAGAGGAAAAAGGAGCAGGTGTACCTGCTCCTTTTCCGGCGTTAAGTGTTTGCGCGAATGCAAGTGCGCAGCGCTTCAACGAGCGCTTCCAACTCATCGGCAGTGGCATCGAACGGAGGGGCAAATACCGCTTGGTCGCCCGACCAGCGCAGGTAATAGCCAGCTTCATAAAGTGCCTCGGTGATTCGATGTCCACGAATACCAGGTTGGCCAGGCAATGGAGCAAACTCGACGCTGCCTGCAAAGCCGACGTTTCGAATATCTACTACGTTTGGCTCGCCTTTGAGAGAGTGAATCAGTTCTTGGAACAGGTTCTCTTTTTCGCGCACCTTTTCCGCCATACCTTCGTTGTGGAACACATCGATGGCGGCCAGGCCTGCAGCAACAGCGACCGGATGGGCCGAGTAGGTGTAACCGTGGAATATGCTATTGGTGTACTCGGGCTGAGCCATGAAGGTCTTATAGATCTCGCTCGTCATGATCACACCGCCCAGGGGCTGCGTACCATTGGTCACGGTCTTGGCAAACGTGATCATGTCAGGAACAACATCAAAGCGCTGGGCTGCGAAATGGGTACCCATGCGCCCAAAGCCGCAGATTACCTCGTCGAAGATCAGCAGAATTCCATGCTTGGTGCAGATCTCGCGCAAACGCTTCAGGTATCCCTGCGGCGGAACAAGCACACCGGTGGAGCCAGCCATCGGTTCGACAATGACCGCAGCGATATTCGAAGCGTCATGCAGTGCAACCAAACGCTCAAGATCATCCGCAAGGTGAGCGCCCCAGGCAGGCTGACCTTGCGAAAATGCCATCTGCTCCAGGTTATGGGTATGGGGCAGATGGTCGACGCCTGGCAGGGTCAACGTAGAGAACATCTTACGGTTGCCGACCATGCCGCCTACGGAGATGCCACCAAAACCAACGCCGTGATAGCCACGTTCGCGGCCAATCATACGGGTGCGACCGGCCTCACCTTTAAGGCGGTGGTAACCCAATGCGATCTTCAGGGCTGAGTCGACCGCATCAGAGCCGCCCGTTGTGTAGAACACGTGGTTAAGGGGCTCAGGCGCCATGTCAGCGATTTTTTCGGTCAGTGCAAACGCATCTGGGTGGCTCATATAGAAGGCTGAAACGTAATCCAGCTTCGCCACCTGCTTTTGGACGGCTTCGACAATTTTCGGATGCGAGTGCCCCATTCCCGAACACCATAGCCCGGAGAAACCGTCAAAGACTTTGGCGCCTTCTCGTGTGTGCAGGTAGCTGCCTTGAGCATGGGTAATCATGCGAGGCTTCTGTTTGAAAAGCGCGTTTGGCGTGAAGCCGATGAAGTAGGAGTCGAGCTGTTTGTTGTTATCCATTTGGAAGTCCTTCTGATGTTTCAGGTACAAAGACGACCTCACGCTAAGTCAGATCAGTTAAGGGTCATAGGGCCACTTTTTCAGCGTGGCTAAGTCCACCAAACCCTTTGCCTGAGAGGATTGCGCTAGTTGGGGGGGCGAGACAGCGGACTGGCGAAGTGGTCTTAACCACTGCAAAAAAGTGGCACTACTGTCCGTGGCCTGTGGCTCTTATCGTCGTCTCCGGTGCAACGGTTTGGGGAACGGGCTTCGGCCCGCATCTGCCAAGTCGTCTGCGTGTAGTGATCTGTGCTTGGAGAACAACAATGAAAATGAAGCGCCACATCGCCGAGCGTGTGCTCGGAGTCACACTTGCCGTGCTGATAGGCTCGACATCCCTTAATGCCAACGCCGACCTGGAGCAGGTTAAGGCGCGAGGCTATATGACTGTGGCAACTGAGGACGATTACGCCCCTTACAACTTTGTTGTGGACGGGAAACCCGAGGGCTTCCATAACGAACTACTGGCCGACCTCAAGGCGTTTGGCAAGCAGAAGGGATTTGATGTACGCCAGGAAATTCTGCCTTGGACCGGGTTGCTGGCATCGGTTTCATCCGGGCAGTACGACGTAGCCTTCACGGGGGCGATCGTAACGGACGAAAGGTTGCGCGTATTCGACTTCGCACCACCATTCGCAACCGCTCAACATTTTTTCGTCAAGCTCAAGTCGAACGATGGCATCACCCAGAACATCACAAGTCTCTGCGGCAAAGCAGTAGGTGTCCAGGGTGGTAGCTCGTTCGAAGCTCGTCTGCCTGAACTGGTAAAAATGCTGAAGACCTCAGGTTGCGAGATCGGAGAGGTCATCAAGTATCAGACTTACCCAGAAGCTTATGCGGATCTCGCCAATGGCCGGGTCGAGTATGTGATCAATTCGCTGATTGCTGTGAACGACGTCATTCGGGCGCGCGACCAGGTGTTTGAGAAGGGATTTGCGGTCACAGGCGGAGGCTTCAATGCCTGGCCGGTTCCCAAGAACAACCCACAGGTATTGGCTTTCTACTCCGAGTTCATGGACTCGGTACGCAAGAGCGGTCGCCTGGCAGCGCTCCAGACCAAGTGGTTTGGTGAGGCGTTCAGCGACTTGCCCACACAACCGATCACCAGTGTTGCCCAATTCCATCAGTTGGCCGGCCTCGAGTAAGGCATGCATATGAGCTTACTTGATGTGTTAGGTCGAGGAGGTTTGGCATGAACTCCCAAGCTTGGTGGCTACTGCTGGATGGCGCTTGCACGACCTTGTGGATTTCCGCGGTGGCGATTGCACTGGGCGTGTTTTGTGGCTTGCTCATCGCGTTGGCGCGGATGGCGCGCCTGCCTGTGATTGGTCCGCTCCTGGCAGGGTATGTCAGCTTCGCCAGGGCCACGCCATTGGTGACCCTTACGCTGTTCCTGTTCCTCTCTGCGCCTACCTTCGGGATTGAGATGAACAGGTATGTAGCGGCGATTTTGGCGCTCACCTTGAACACTGCAGCGTTCAACGCGGAAATCTGGCGGTCGGCATTTCTGGGCTTTTCACGGGAGCAGCGCGAGGCAGCGCTCTCCTGTGGCATGACCCCGTGGATCATGTTCTCGAGAATTCAACTCCCTCAAGTCATGATCAGCAGCCTCCCGGGACTGGTGAACGAAATGTCGTTCCTGATCAAAGCCAGTCCTGCAATTGCCGTGATCGGAATCGTGGATTTGACTAGGGTGACCAATCGCATCACCTCGGTCACCTACGAACCTCTTCCTCCGATCCTGGCTGCAGCATTGTTGTACATGGTGATCATCGGCTGTTTGCTCAAGCTGCAATCAGTTGCTGAACGCAAAGCCAACCGCTTGGCAATGTGAGGTGCAGTCATGAGCGAATGGGAAATTCTTTGGCAATCCCGAGACATTTTCGTCAAGGGGCTGCTCAACACGGTAGCGCTGTTTGTGCTGTCTTTTCTTGGGGCGTTTGTAATCGGATGCTTGGCAAATTACTGGCTGGAGCGAGGGTGGTTTGCGCGTCTGCTGGCCAAGACCTATATGAACCTGATGCGTACGGTGCCATTTCTGGTGCTGGTGTACCTCCTCTACTACGGTTTGCCGCAATTGGGCTTGCGATTAGATGCATGGATCGCTGGGGTGGTTGGTTTGGCCGTTTACCATGGCGCGTATTTCGCTGAAATCCTGCGTGGAAGCAGGTTGACGCTGCCGCTTGGCCAGGTAGAGGCCGCACGAGCCCACGGGTTTCGTCCCTGGGGAATGTATGTGCACCTGATTTTGCCGCAGCTGCTGCTTCGTTCGAGGCCCTTAATAGGCAATCAGATGGTTTATGCGCTCAAGGACACCGCGTTTCTATCCATCATTACTGTCCAGGAACTGACAGCAGCAGCCAACACGGTGCAAGCAGGGTATTTCATCCCGACCAAGGCGTTCATCGTCACCATCGTTTTTTACATCGTACTGAGCATGCTCATGGATCTGGGCTTGAAGTGGGTAGGGAAGCGTGGGATCCAACGAGGTTTCGAACATGCATGATCAGGCAGCAGTGAGTATCAGTGGACTGTCGAAGTCCTTCGCTGGAATCGAGGTTCTCAAGAATGTGAATCTGAGTGTTCGCAAAGGTGAAGTCGTGAGTGTCCTGGGATCATCCGGCTCCGGTAAGTCGACGATGTTGCGGTGCATCAACTGGCTAGAGGTGCCCGATAGCGGGGTCATCGAAATTGGTGGGCAGCGCATCGGCGTCGACGAATCTGGCAAGCCAATGGGGATACGTGACCTCGCCGCCATTCGAGCACAGACTGCCATGGTGTTTCAGAGCTTCAACCTCTGGCCGCACCTCACAGTCATTCAGAACGTCATGGAAGCGCCTATACGGGTGAAGAAAGTGCCGCGAGCTGAAGCACTGGCACAAGCTGAGGCCTTGCTGGCCAAGGTAGGCATGGCGGATAAAGCGCAGGTTTATCCGTTTACCCTGTCGGGAGGGCAAAAGCAGCGCGTCGCGATTGCGAGAGCGTTGGCCATGAGTCCTGAGGTGATTTTGTTCGATGAGCCAACCTCCGCCCTGGATCCAGAGCGTGTCGGAGAGGTTCTCCAGGTGATGAAGAATCTGTCTTCCGAGGGTTACACCATGATGGTGGTCACGCATGAAATGGAGTTTGCTCGTGCTGTGTCCGATCAGGTGGTCTTCCTGGAAAAGGGAGAGATCATCGAGCAGGCACCACCTCAGAAGTTTTTCAGCAATCCTGAAACTGAGCGCGTCAGGAAATTCCTGGAGCTGGTAGGTTGATGTTTACCTGCTCGACGCCGCTGGTCTCATGGGCGTCGAGCAGGGTTTTATCCTTGGGCTTGACTGGCATTGCGCAAGGTTGGAGGAATAAATGACAGCATCTTTGATCGGTGAACGAATTCAGGATCTTTTGGATCGGCGTTCTGCCGTGTCGCTCCAGCAGCAGCTCTATCGCCACCTCAGAACGATGATTGAGGAGGGCACTCTGCGGCCTTCTTCGCGCCTGCCGTCGACTCGAAGCTTGGCGACCCAATTAGGGGTCTCACGGATCACCATCGTTGCGGCGTTCGACATGCTGACCGCCGATGGCTATCTCGTTGGGAGTATCGGCAGTGGCACATTCGTTGTCGAGCGGCCTCCTATTCGTTCACACATTGTTGCTGCGCGATCAGTGGCTCCAGACGCGATCTCTTTGCGCGGGCAGTTGATCCTCTCGGGCGCTGCAGGCTTGCAGGAGCGAGAGGGCGCGTTTCTGCCTGGCGTACCTGATGTCTCGGCCTTCCCTTACGCGGTATGGCAAAAGCTACAAAACCGATACCTGGGCCAGCACCTTTCCCAGTTAAGTGGATATGCGAACGGTGGCGGCTATCTGCCCTTGCGCAGAGCGTTGGCTGATTACTTGCGTGTGGCAAGGGGAGTGCGATGCAGCCCTGACCAAGTGCTGATCACCATGGGGACGCAGCAATCACTCGACCTTATCTTGCGCCTTTTGACCGATTCGAATGATCAGGTCTGCATCGAGAATCCTTCACATTGGGCAGGGGCTTTGATGTTGAAGTCCCTCGGCGTTCGATCCATCGCAGTACCTGTCGACCGGGAAGGCATTGATATGCGCGATGAACATTTCGCGATGAACCCAAAGCTTGTGTTTATCACGCCTTCGCATCAGTTTCCGCTCGGCAGCATCCTTTCTAGCAGTCGCAGGGAGCGACTGCTTCTTGAGGCCGCCCAGCGTAATTTCTGGATTGTAGAGGACGATTACGATAGTGAGTTGCGGTATGACCAGGCGCCATCGCCTTCACTTCAAGGTAAGGATAGTGCGGGACGTGTCATCTACTTGGGCACATTCAGCAAGGTGATGTACCCCGGGCTACGCATGAGCTATTTGGTCGTGCCACCCTCGTTGGTCCACTCCATGGTACGAGGCCTGCTGAGCCTTTATCGGCCTGGACACCTTCCATTGCAAGCTGCGCTCGCAGACTTCATCAACGACGGACATCTGACTCGGCATCTGGTTAACGTGCGACCGCTGTACGCGGCGCGCCAAGCAGAGCTACGCAAATGCCTGGCAGAAACCTTCGGTGAAGCCATCAGCTTGAGTAGCGGTTTCGCGGGATTGCATTTGACGTTGCGATTCCGACAGGCAGTAGACCTGGATGCGCTTCAGGCTGAAGCAGCTAAACGTGACGTACTTTTAAGGCGCTTGAGTGCATTCAATCATGCTACAGGGCCGTTTGAGGACGGGTTCGTGCTCGGATACGGCGCGCTGAATCAGGACGATATCGGCACCGCTGTGAGAGGGCTGTATCAGGCTTACCTCAGCGTTCACAAATCCCCCGGCCATTCGGGTCTCGGCTCGCGATCGATAATGTTCTGCATATCTTTTTCCATAGCAATCTGGACGATCCAGAGCAGTGGCGTCGGGCATTGACACGCCTGCTTGGGCCCATCCATTTCAGCGCGGATTTCGAATGCCGTAACCCGGAGTCTGTAGACATCGCACTCCTTTGGACTACGCCGCCCCAGGGCTTGGCCAGTTTTACAGGGTTGAAAGCAGTCCTCTCATTGGGTGCCGGAGTGAACCAGTTGGATCTCTCTTCCCTGACGTCAGGTGTTCCAGTTGCACGCCTGGTTGACCACTCCCTCACAACCACCATGGTCGAATACGCCCGTGCTGCAGTTTTCCGGTACCACCGCGCGCTGGATCAGTACGAGCGGGACAGTCGCGCTCATCGCTGGAGCTTTCAGCCACCAGTGCTAGCTGCTAACCGCACCATCGGAGTCCTGGGCCTTGGGGAGCTCGGACAGGCAGTTGCTCAAGCATTGTGTGCAGACGGATTCAACGTCCTGGGTTGGAGCCGATCTGAAAAGGCAATTCACGGTGTCGAATGCTTTAGTGGCGAAAGCGGCCTGGCTGACATGACTGCTAAGATAGACATTCTAATAAATGTGCTTCCACTAACTGAGGCTACTCGCGGAATACTCGACAGGCGATTATTCGAAAGATTTTCTCGTCCTGTTCAGTTAATCAATATTGGCCGAGGGGCTCACCTCGCTGAGCTTGATTTACTGATTGCGCTGGAAACAGGAAAAATCAGTGCCGCAACGCTGGACGTTACGGCTGTCGAACCGATGCCTGATAACAGCCCGCTGTGGGGTCACCCCGGCATTTTAATTACCCCGCACGTCGCCGGCCTTTCCTCGCCAGAAAGTGCGGCGGCACATATTGCCAAAAATATTCGACTTGCGATGATGAACGCGCCCCTGATTAATCAGATCGATTTGGTAAAAGGCTACTGATCGCTAACTTTTAGTTCGCGGCGAGGGCGAAATATATATTGCCCTCTACTTTAAGTGGATATATAGACAGACGAAAAGTGGTGCTACCGAGGCCGATCAGTCAATTATAAATTGCTGTTTTAGTTAAGATGAATTGTGAGGAAATCATGGCCCTGGTTCTTGCTAATAAGTCCCTTTTCAAAGACCGTGCACTGATAGGCGGGGAATGGGTTTCCGCTGTCAGCGGTGTGGATTACGATATTCTTAATCCCGCCACAGGGGAACGCATTGCGTCTGTTCCCGATATGGGCAAAGTTGAAGCCGAGCTGGCAATCAAGAACGCCAAGGATGCCGGAAAAGAGTGGAAAAGGAAGACTGCCAAGCAGCGAGCCAACATCATTAGGCGCTGGTATGACCTGATTGTCGAGAACAAGGAAGACCTGGCGTACCTGATTACTTTGGAGCAGGGAAAACCCTTGGCGGAGTCCCGGGCTGAAGTCGATTATGGTGCTGCCTACGTTGAATGGTTTGCAGAGGAGGCCAAGCGCATCAATGGCGATGTCATTCCTGGCCCTGCCGAAGACCGTCGCGTCGTTGTTGTGAAGCAGCCTATTGGTGTAGTCGCCGCTATCACACCCTGGAATTTCCCTGTTGCCATGATTACGCGAAAAGTGGCTCCAGCACTCGCAGCCGGCTGCACGATCGTGGTGAAGCCAGCAGAAGACACACCACTGGTTGCTCTGGCGGTGGCTGAACTCGCTCTGCAGGCCGGAATCACACCAGGTGTTTTCAACGTTATTACCGCAGCTCGTGGTCATGAAGTGGGCGAAGTGCTCACTACTCATCGAGATGTGCGCAAAGTTTCGTTCACTGGATCGACCCAAGTAGGCCGAATTTTGCTTCGGCAGTCTGCAGATACCATCAAGAAGGTATCGCTTGAGCTAGGCGGGAATGCTCCGTTCATCGTCTTCGACGATGCTGACATCGACGCAGCTGTCAGCGGGGCAATTGCTTGTAAGTTCCGCAACGGGGGCCAGGCATGCATCAGTGCCAACAGGATTTTCGTGCAGACGGGCATCTATGACACATTCGCAGAAAAACTCTGCGCTGAAGTAGAGAAACTGAAGGTCGGCTCAGGATGCACCCCGGGCGTCTTGATCGGCCCAATGATCAACGAGAAAGCCGTCGGCAAAGTCCAGGAGCACGTTTCGGATGCACGCAAGAAGGGCGCTCGTATTCTTCTTGGCGGGGAACGTCACCCACTGGGCGGCAATTTCTATGCGCCCACAGTCATTGCTGATGTCACGGCTTCCATGGTGATCAATGAAGAGGAAACCTTCGGCCCCGTCGCTCCGCTGATTCGCTTTGAAAGCGAGGCAGAAGTACTGGAGCGTGCCAACGACACAGAGTACGGGCTGGCCTCCTACTTCTTCACCCGTGATCATTCCAAGGCTTGGCGCGTTGCTGAAGCCCTGGAGACTGGGATGGTAGGCATCAACACTGGGCTGATTTCGAATGAAATGGCGCCGTTTGGAGGTATCAAGCAGTCCGGCCTTGGGCGGGAAGGCTCGTTGTACGGAATTGAGGATTATCTCGAGATCAAATACATGTGTGTCGGCGGTATTTGATCCCATGCGCCAACAGGGGAGATGTACGAGCGAAATGAGCTACCACCTCTCCTAAGGCAAAGGCTTCAGTCGGCAAGAATTTCTTGGCGTAGACATCGGGCTCGCTCATCACGCCAACATATCATTGAGCAAGCAGTTCACACTCCTTGCGAGACAGATTGAGGGAATGGTGACCTTAGAACAGGTCGAAGATATATCTACCGAGGAGGGATATTCGAGCCGAGTGCCTTGGCTGCTAATGGAATCCGGCCGGAAGGCATTTTCCAGTGATGATAAAAAAGCTTCCGGAACGCTCCGGAAGCCAGCTGTCGAATACGCAACGTGGGTGACCAAACCACTTCAACGGCGTATGCCCATCTGCAGCACGCGATTCATGTTTACGAGTTCAAACTGATAAGTTCGAAGAACGGGACGGTGGCTCTGCTCTGAGTAACAGTCTGGTCGCAAGGCCTCTCAGCCATGAGCTAGACTTTGAAACCAGCCATCAACTGCTGTTGCTGATTAGCCAGCTCGTTCAAAGATTTACTCACTCGCGCCGATTCTTCTGATTGAAGAGTCAGTTGTTCAGTGACATCACGAATGTTGGCCACGTTTCGGTTCACCTCTTCCGATACCGAGCTCTGTTCTTCCGCAGCACTTGCGATTTGCAGGTTCATATCACTGATCACTTCGACCCCTCGATTGATTTTCTGCAGCGCGAGCACAGCCTGTTTTACCTGGGCGACGCTTCCTGAGGCCTGGTTGTGGCTCGTTTGCATGGACTGAACCACATTACGAGTACCGCTCTGTAGTTGCTCGATGACACTGTGGATTTCACCGACTGAATCCTGAGTGCGTCTTGCCAAATTCCTCACTTCGTCAGCAACGACCGCAAACCCACGACCGGACTCTCCAGCCCTGGCTGCCTCAATTGCAGCATTCAATGCGAGCACGCTGGCCATCATTTGCTTTCTGTTTTCCTATTTCGACCGGATCAATATCAGCTTCGCCAAAGCCCAGATGCAACAGGAACTTGGCTTGTCCGATGCGGCATATGGTCTGGCGGCAAGCATGTTCTTCATCGGTTATGCCCTGTTCGAAGTGCCCAGCAGTCTGGGCCTCAAACGCTACGGTGCGCCAGCCTGGATCTGCCGGATCATGATTTCATGGGGATTGGCCACGGCGGCATTGGTGTTCGCCTACACCCAATACACGCTCTATTTTCTGCGCTTTTTGATCGGCGTCATGGAAGCCGGATTTGGCCCTGCCATCCTGTTCTACCTCGCATGCTGGTTCCCGAAAAAACACCTGGCGAAAATGAACGGCCTCTGGTTCCTGGCGGTACCGCTGGCGGGTGCCCTGGGCGGCCCGGCAGCCGGGATTCTGTTGGGCAAGATGAACGGTGTGCTCGGCCTTGCTGGCTGGCACTGGTTGTTCCTGATGTCTGGTTTACCGTGTGTTCTGCTGGGCGTGCTGGTGCTATGGAAACTGGACCGTGACATCGAGTCGGCCAAGTGGCTGAGTCGGAGCGAGAAAGACCTGCTGGCGGCGAACCTGGAGTATGACAAAAAGAGCCAGAAGCCAATGCTCGGTTCAATATGGCGGGTGTTGCTGACGCGGGAAGTGGCGATCATGGCGTTGATTTATTTCGTGATCAAGACCGCTTCCTACGGCATTAATTTCTGGATGCCGGACCTGATCAAGTCGTCTGGAGTGCAAAACGTATTTTGGGTCGGCATGCTGTCATCGCTGCCCTACATAGTCGCGTGCATCGGCATGATATGGCTGACCCGGCTCTCGGACCGCACCGGTGAGCGCAAGAAATACCTGGTGATGTGCCTGATGCTGGCAGCGGTGGGTTACTTGCTGGCGTGCCTGTTTGCCGATTCGTCCTGGGCGATGATGGCGGCACTTGTTCTGGCAACGGCGGGCACGTTCGTAGCCATTCCGATTTACTGGACGATTCCGCAATCAACTTTTTCGGGGCTGGCGATCGCCAGTGGTACGGCGGCCATCAACTCTATCGGCCAGCTTAGCGGCATAGTCGCGCCTGTGATGGTGGGCAAGATCAATGACATCAGCGGGACCAGCTACATGGGCATGTTGTCTATCGCACCGATGATCCTGCTCGCGTGCATCGTGGTCATGTGTTTCGTCAAGAATCCAAAATCCTGACGGGATTACCCCTCGCTTTTCGCTCCTGACAACAACAATAAGACAGGCAGACACATGACTTTTATGACCACTCGGCGGGCATCGTTGATGCTCGCGACGCTTTGCTGTGCTTCGCATTCGGCGGTTTACGCACGTTTTATCGACGATGGAAAAGGCAGCCTGGAGCTGCGTAACTTCTATTTTGATCGGGATTTTCACGGTAACTCCGCAACCCAGTCCAGACGGGACGAGTGGGCCCCGGGTTTCATGTTGAAGTTGCAGTCCGGTTTTACCCCAGGCCCCTTGGGTTTTGGTTTGGATGCCGTGGGCATGTTGGGCATCAAACTCGATTCGTCTCCAGACCGCTCTGGTACGGGGTTATTGCCCCGTGGAGCGGATAAGCGGGCGGTTGATGAGTATTCAAAGGCCGTTGCCACGTTAAAGGCCAAGCTGTCTGAAACGGAGGCGCGAGTGGGTGGTCTCAGTCCCAAGTTGCCATTGCTTGCCTCGAACAACAGCCGGCTATTTCCACAGTGGTTCAACGGCGCTCAAGTTGTGAGCAAGGATTTGGACAAGGTTACCTTCACATTCCTGGAGGTGGACTCCACCAAACTACGAGACTCTACTGATTTTGAAGACCTGACGGCGATGGCACAGCAGGGGGCGTACTCGACGTCCGTCACCAGCGATCGTCTGTATTACGCGGGGGTCGATTATCAGCCGCTGAAAAATCTGACGTTAAGCTTGCATACCAGTCAGTTGGAGGACCTGTTTCAGCGCAATTTCGCCGGATTCAAATACCGGATTGCGGCGGGCCCAGGTGAGGCATTCACCGAGTGGCGTTATTTCTCCGCCAAGGAGCAAGGTCGAGACTTGCTTGGCAAGGTCGATAACCGAACCTTGAGCACAAACTTCGGTTATTCGATCAATGTGGGGGGGACCGACACCTATCTGTTCAGTGAGCAGCAAGTCAGTACGTTCGCTTTAGAAAATGAACGCGCGTGGATGATGCGCTACGACTACGAATTTGCTGCACTTGGAGTTCCCGGGCTGACCTTCAACGTGCGGTATGTAAAGGGTGACCAGGTCGATCCTCAACACATCAGCAGCGTCAAGGGCCGTGCCCTGAATGCTGCGGGAGGCGAGGGTGAGGAGTGGGAGCGCACGACCGATATCAGTTATGTCGTCCAGTCAGGCACTTTCAAGAATGTTTCGCTGCGCTGGCGCAACGCAACGATGCGCTCGAACTTTGCTGACGCAGCGGACGAAAACCGGGTCATCGTGGGCTACACCTTCGCGTTCTAGCCACGATTCAACCGCTGTGACCGGCATACATCAAAAACTGGTGCAATGCTTGAACGGGCTCCGAGACCAAGACTTCGTCCTTCCAAATCAGGCCCAACTCCATGTCTGGAATCGCGTCGCTCAGCGGGCGGGTTTCCAGGCGACGTCCTTCCAGCGACCACGCCCGGTAGACCATGTCGGATAGCACCGTGACGCCAAAACCGTTGGCCACCAGGCCTCGCAGGGCCTCCATCGACCCGGTTCGGAACGCTATTTCAGGGGTGATCCCTGCCTGTTTCCAATAGCGAGTGGTCGAGGTTTCGCCTTCATCGACGGTCAGCATCAGGTATGGATACGCCGCCATATTCTTGAGGCTGATGGACTTGTGCGCCATCAACGGATGATCGGCGGCCAGCCACACCTGGCGTCGCGAGCGCATCAGCACGGCTTTTTCTAGCGGCAACTGGCGGTCGGCGTTGGAGCTGATGATCAGCCCCAGATCCAGGGTGCCCGCCGCTACACCCTGTTCGATGGACAACCGGTCGAGGTCGTGGAGGTCGAAGACGATGTCCGGGTAATTGCGCCGAAATCGGGCGAGCAGGGACGGCAGGTAATAGCCCAGCACCGTGTAGCAGGCGCCCACTCTCACCACCCCGGACAACGAGGTCGAGCCACCGAGTGGTTCCGTCACGGCATCGTCGACCGCGTTGAGAATCACCCGGGTACGCTCAAGAAAACGATGACCTTCGAGGGTCAGCCTGACGCCATAGGGCAGCCGCTCGAACAGGCTCCCCCCCAGGTTCGCTTCGAGCTGGCTGATGGCCGTGGTGATGGCTGACTGCGACACGTGAGTGTTTGTAGCCGCCTGGGAGAACTGGCTGGTTTCGGCCGCTGCCGCAAAGTAGCGCAGTTGCCTGAGGGTGAAGTCACGAGGATTAGGCATTTGTTTTTTTTATACCTGATGTCTTTTTTTATAAATATACGATAGCGGAGCGGCTGAATAATCTACCTCAAAGTCGATCGCTTGCACCTTCGCGACTCGAATATAAAAATAAAACCTGAGGTCCCGCCGATGAGTTCGCCCGCTGTTTCCCTCGATGACAAGTACACCAAAGAATCCGGCCAGGTGTTGATGACCGGCGTTCAGGCCCTGGTTCGCCTGCCGCTGATGCAGCGCCAGCGCGACATTGCCGCAGGCCTGAATACAGCGGGCTTTATCTCCGGCTATCGTGGTTCACCCCTGGGCACCTACGACCAGACGCTGTGGAAGGCCCGCGACCACCTCAAGCAACATCACATCACCTTCCAGCCAGGCCTGAACGAGGACCTCGCGGCGACCTCCCTGTGGGGCACCCAGCAGGTCAATATGTTCGAGGGCGCGCAGTACGACGGCGTGTTCGGCATCTGGTATGGAAAAGGCCCGGGTGTCGATCGTTGTGGTGATGTGTTGCGTCACGCCAATGCCGCCGGCACCTCCGAGTTTGGTGGGGTGCTGGCGATTGCCGGCGACGATCACGGTGCCAAGTCATCCTCGTTGCCGCATCAGACCGAGCACATCTTCAAGGCCGTGATGATGCCGGTGCTTGCACCGTCAGGGGTTCAGGAATACCTCGATTTCGGCATCCATGGTTTCGCTCTTTCGCGGTTCAGCGGTTGCTGGGTGGCCTTGAAAGCGGTGGCCGATACCGTGGAAAGCGGCGCGGTGGTGGATGTCAGCCATGATCGGGTTAAAACAGTGCTGCCGGATTTCCCGATTCCGGCTGGCGGGTTGAATATTCGCTGGCCCGACCCACCGCTGGCGCAGGAAAAGCGGCTGTTCGAGCACAAGCTTTACGCCGCCGTCGCGTATGCGCGCAAAAACGGCATCGATCGGCTGGTGATGAATTCGCCCAAAGCGAAAATCGGCATCATTACCTCTGGCAAGTCTTACCTGGACGTTTGCCAGGCGCTGAAACTGTTGGGCATCGATGAGCACCGTGCAGAGCAGCTTGGACTGCGGGTGCACAAAGTGGGCATGGTCTGGCCGCTGGACGCCGAAGGCGTGCGCCAGTTTGCCGAAGGTCTCGACGAGATCGTGGTCGTTGAGGAAAAGCGCCACCTGATCGAATATCAGCTCAAGGAAGAGTTGTACAACTGGCGTGCCGACGTGCGGCCGCGCATTGTTGGCAAGTTTGCCGACAAGGGCGAGTGGACGCTGCCCCACACCGATTGGCTGTTCCCGGCCATCGGCGAACTCACGCCGTCGATGATCGCGCGCGGGATCGCCAAGCGGATCCTCGGGCATGTCGCCAGCGGTGAACTGCAGGTGTGCCTGGCGGTACTGGAAGCCCAGGAGGCAGCACGGGCGCATTACTCGACGCTGATGGAGCGCGTGCCGCACTACTGCTCCGGCTGCCCGCACAACACCTCGACCAAAGTCCCGGAGAACAGTCGGGCCCTTGCCGGCATTGGCTGTCACTACATGGCCAAGTGGATCTATCCGCAGACCAGCACCTTCAGTCAAATGGGCGGCGAGGGCGTCGCCTGGATCGGTCAGGCGCCCTTTACCAAAACCCGGCATGTGTTCGTCAACCTGGGAGATGGCACTTACTTTCACTCAGGAATCCTGGCGATCCGCGCGGCCGTCGCGGCGAAGGCCTGCATCACCTACAAGATTCTCTACAACGACGCGGTGGCGATGACCGGAGGGCAGCCGGTGGACGGTACGCTGAGCGTGCCGCAGATTAGCCGGCAACTGGCAGCGGAGGGAGTTGGCCGGGTCGTGGTGGTCACTGACGAGCCGCACAAATATCGCCAGGTAACGGATCTGGCACCTGGCGTCCCGGTGCTGCACCGCGACCGAATGGATGAGATCCAGAAAGAGCTGCGCGAGTTCTCCGGCGTGTCGGCGATCATCTACGACCAGACCTGTGCAGCGGAAAAACGCCGTCGGCGCAAGCGTGGAAAGTTTGCCGATCCTGCGCGCCGCGTGGTGATCAACGAGGCCGTTTGCGAAGGCTGTGGCGATTGCAGCAGCCAGTCCAACTGCATGTCGGTGACCAATGTGCTGACCGAGTTCGGCAACAAGCGCCAGATCGACCAGTCGTCCTGCAACAAGGACTTCACCTGCCTGGATGGCTTCTGCCCGAGCTTCGTCACCGTTGAGGGCGGCAAACTGAAAAAGGCCGCCGCCCTCAAGGAGGGTGCCCAGGACCTTTGGCTGCTGCCGGAGCCCGAGGTGCAGTCGACGGCGCAGCCTTACGACATCCTGGTCACCGGCGTCGGTGGCACCGGGGTGGTGACCATTGGTGCGCTGTTGGGCATGGCGGCGTTTTTCGAAGGCAAGGGCGTGCTCAACCTCGACATGGCGGGCATGGCGCAAAAGGGCGGGGCGGTCTGGTCGCACATTCGCATCGCCGGTGAGCAGGCCGCGCTGGATGCGCCGCGGATCGCCGAAGGCGAGGCCAAACTGCTGCTGGGTTGCGACCTGATGGTCAGTGCCAACAGCGAAACCCTGGTCAAGCTGCGCCAGGGGGTGACCCACGCACTGGTCAACGTCGAGCAAAGCATCACCAGCGCGTTTGTCCGCACCTATGCCGGGCAGGCGGAAACCGGTGATCTGTTGCGCCATCCAGAGCCGGAGTTCTGTGCCGATCAGATGCAAGCGCAGATCGAGGACGCCGTCGGCGCCAGCCACGCCCTGTTCATCGACGCCAGTAAAATCGCCACGGCGCTGATGGGCGATTCGATCGCGACCAATATGTTCATGCTCGGTTTTGCCTGCCAGATGGGCTGGTTGCCGGTCAGCCAGCACGCGCTGCTGCAGGCGGTGGGGCTTAACGGCACGGCTGTGGCGTCGAACAAGGCCGCCTTTATGTGGGGGCGGCGCGCGGCGGTCGACCTGCCTAGGGTGAAGGACCTGATCACGCGCAAGGCATCGGAGCGCAGCAGCGGGCAGTTGTCGGAGTCACTGGCGGAGATCGTGCAACGGCGCGTCGAATTCCTCACTCAGTATCAGGATGCCCAGTATGCGCAGCGCTATCTGCAGCGCGTCGAGGCATTTAAGCAACTGGAGACGCGCCTGTTCGGCGCTGCCGGACAACTGAGCGAAATCGTTGCGCGCAACTACTTCAAGGTGATGGCGATCAAGGACGAATACGAAGTGGCCCGGCTGTACACGCGTCCCGAGTTCCTGGACAAGGTGAACGCGCAATTCGAGGGCGATTTCCGCCTGCAGTTTCACCTGGCGCCACCGCTGTTCAGTGGCGGAAAAAAATCGGGTTTTGGGTCGTGGATGCTCAAGGCGTTCAAGCTGCTGTCCAGCGTTCGGCGGATCCGCAACTCCTGGCTCGACCCCTTTGCGCGGACTCACGAGCGCAAGGTAGAGCTGGCCTGGCTGCAGGAATATGAGCAGGTGCTGGAGCTGCTGCAGTCGGGACTGTCGACGGACAGGTTCAATCTCGCCGTGGAACTGGCCCAGCTACCCGATGCGGTGCGCGGTTATGGTCCGGTCAAGGATCGCTATCTGCACAACGCCCGGCAGCGCTTGCAGCAGTTGTCGGTACGCTGGAATGCGCCCACGCACACCGACGCAAGCCAGAAGACGCCGGCACGCATCCCACTGAAGGCGCTTTGATCGCTGGCTGCGCTCAGTCCCGTTGGGGCACCTGGGCGCAGAGAAACTCGAGAAAGCTTTTGCACACGGTCGACTGATAAGGCGCAGGGCGGGTGACGATATGAAAGCGTCGTGTCGCCCAGCTGTCGGTCAGCGGCACCACGGCAAGGCGCGGACCCTCGGTGTAGCTGATCGCCTGCCGAGGAATCACCGCGATGCCCAGGTCGGCTTCGACCATGCGACACACGGCATCGAAACTCTTAACGTGCACCTCATAGCGAATGGTCTTTTTCGCGCTGCGTGCCGCTTGATCGAGCATCCGGTACAGCGGGCTGTCCTTATGCAGCGCGATGTGGCTGAACGCCAGGGTCTGGGCAAAGGTGGCGGCGGTTTGTTCCGCCAGCGGATGCCCCTGGGGCAGCACAATCACCAACTCATCCGAGTGGTAGTCATGGACCTCCAGGCCGCGCTCCACGGCTCGCGCCAGATCGGTGCCGATCGCCAGGTCGCTCTGATTGCTCAGTACCGAATCCACCGCCTCTTCACTGGTTTGCTCCTGCAGTTCGATCGCCACGTTGGGAAAGGCATCGCGGTAGGCACGCAGGTCCTGGGGCAGAAACTGAATGATGCTCGAGCGATTGGCGCCGACCCGGATATGCCCGCGTTGACCATCGGCAAACCCCGACATCTCGGCACTCATCAGCATCATTGCATCGACCACACGCCTGGCGTGCTCCAGCAGGCAAAGGCCGGCGGGAGTGGCCTCGATGCCTTTTTTGTGGCGGTAGAACAGCGGCGTGCCAAGGGCTTCCTCCAGCTCGGCAATACGCTTGCTGACCGCGGACGGCACCATGTTTTCCCGTTCCGCCGCGCGCGCAATGCTGCCCAGTTCGCTGGCGGAAATGAAGAGCTTGAGGGAGGTGGGGTCGAATCGCCAGATTGAATGCATTGAGAACCGATATTTGGTGATGGCTGTGCTGAGCAATGATCACTTTCGCTTGAAAGTGCGAGGTTTAGTATCCCTCTCGGAGAGGAGATAGAAAATGACTAAAACAAAAATCCACTTCGACGGACGCATTTTGTTCCTGGCCTGCAGCCATGAAGCCGTCGCGGCTCAGTTGCAGGGGCGGGACTTGACGTTAGCCGAGGCCCTGCCGCTGCGCGACAATATTTCCACGGACGAAATCACCCCCGTGGTGATCATGATGACCTACGACCATCGGTTGGGCGAGTTCCCCTACGTGGGCTTCAAGACCGAAAACGTGCTGCCGATCGGCAACTTTGCGGTGCAGAACGGAGGCTTCCAGGTCACGGTGGCCGGCAAGCGCTATGGCAAAGGCTCGTCGCGCGAGTCCAGCCCGCTGGCAGAAAAATCGGCCGGTATTCGCCTGATCATCGCTGAGAGTTTTGAGCGGATTTACCGTCAGAACTGCGACAACATCGGGATCTATACCTCGACGGACTTGGGCTTGATCGAGCGCATTCGCGCCGGTGAGTCGATTGATATCGAAGAGTTCCTCGTCGGTCGCGACGCCGTGACCCAGGCCGTAATCCGCGCGGGCGGCCTGCTGCCGTACAGCAAAGCCGAGCTGCCGCCGCGAGACGAAAAAGTCTTCAACCCGATCCCCACGAATCGTCCGCTGACCCTAGTGGAAAAGATCATCGAACGCCGGCGCATCGACCCCCATGGGCAGGTAGCCCGTGGCGATGGCCTGTTCATTTCCGCGGACTGGCGCTTCAGCCACGACTACTTCACCGGCATGTGCGCGCACTTCATGCACGAGGCGTTCGGTGAGCCGGTGAATTTGGTCCGCCCCAATGAAATCATCGCCTTCCAGGATCACTTGATCCTCGCCAATCAAAGCTTTCCCCATGTGCGCGACAATCTGCTGGCAGCCGTCGGCGGGCTGGCCTCGGCCCATGATCAATTTGTCCGCCGTTACCCGGTTGTCGCCCATGGTGCGCTCAAAGGCAGTAGTGGCTCTGAAGGCATCTGCCATGCGCTGATGACCGAGCAGCATGCGCTGCCGGGCCAGGTCGTGGTCGGCACCGATTCCCACTCACCGCACTCCGGCGCCCTTGGATGCCTGGCCTTTGGTGCGGGTGCGACTGACATCGCCAACAGCTGGGCCACCGGCTATATCCGTTGCCGCATGCCAGAGGTGATTCGAGTGGAACTCAGTGGTCGTTTGCTCCCGGGAGTGACCGCGAAAGACGTTGTGCTCGAGTTGCTGCGTACCGAGTACATTCGCCAGGGCAATGCCATTGGCGCTGTATTCGAATATTGCGGTGAGGCGGTCCAGGCGCTGTCAATTGATGAGCGGGCCACGCTGACCAACATGGTGGCGGAGCTCGGCGGCTTCACCGGCATTGTCCAGCCGGACCAGAAGACGGTGGATTTCATTCTTCAGCGACGGGGCGTGAAAGTCGAACTGGAAGACTGGTTATTCAGCGACGAAGGCGCCGAGTATAAGCACCAGTTTGCAATCGACTGTTCTGCGCTGCCCCCCCTGGTGGCAGCCCCTGGTGATCCTGGCAATGGTCTGCCGCTGGCAGAACTGGATGAGCACGTATCGGTAGATATTGCGTACGGCGGCTCTTGCACCGCAGGCAAGCGCGAAGACTTCGACTACTACCACGAAGTGCTCGCATGGGGCGTTGAGCACGGCCTGCAAATCGCCGCGCACACCCGCCTGTATCTGCAGTTCGGCACCTTGGCCGTACGTGACTACTGCATCGAAAAAGGCTACCTGAGCACCTTCGAGCGCATGGGGGTGGAGCTGATCATGCCGGGCTGCGGCGCCTGCGCAAACTGTGGTCCGGGATCATCGACGCGGGCGGATCAGGTCACCGTCAGCGCGATCAACCGCAATTTCCCCGGTCGCTCCGGCCCCGGCCAAGTGTGGCTGGCCAGCCCCTACACCGTGGCCGCCAGCGCGCTGCTGGGTCGCCTCGCCAGCTTTGCCGAGCTGCGCGAATTCGCCCTCCGCGAGGTGGTGTGAAATGAACCTGTCGACCTCGGATCTGTGCGACCGGCATGCCGCCATGCTTGCTAGCGGCGAGCTGCGGGTGCTGCCGGGCGACTGGACCTGGTACGGCGCCGTGCGGCGCTGCCACGGGCAACTCGTCACTCTGGCGGCCCACGGCTGCAACGGCGAGATTCGCGCGCTGTTAGCTAGTGCTGGAGAGGGGCGGGTGCTGCTGATCGACGCAGGGCTCAATCCCCTGGCGTTGCTGGGTGACAACCTGGCCGCGCTGGCCCTGCGCAATGGCTGGGCTGCGGTGGTGATCAACGGCAATCTGCGCGACTCCCAGGCGTTGGCGCAAACCGAACTGGGCATTCTTGCCACCGGTTGCTGGCCGGTGCGTTCGAACAATGAAAGCGGCGGCATCCTTGAGGAAGCGCTGAGCGTGCGAGGCGTCGCGGTGTTGCCTGGCGACTGGCTGTATGCCGACTCTGACGGGGTGCTGATCAGTCCCGTGGCGTTACCGGGCTTTGGCGAGTGTCCAAAGTCACTCGCCCGCTGAAGATTTCCTGATGCTATACCGGTAGCCCCGTGCGCCGGAATGAATGATCTCCAACAACTACAATTACGGAGAAATAACATGGCTACTGCAATTCAAGGCGCTGCGCTGAATGCGGGCGGTATTGACGAACTGCTGCTGTATCGACGCATCGCCTGGCGGATCCTGCCGCTGACCATCGTGTGTTTCCTGTTTTCCTATTTCGACCGCATCAACATCAGCTTCGCCAAAACCCAGATGCAGGCCGAACTGGGACTGTCGGACGCGGCCTATGGATTTGCCGCAAGCATCTTCTTCTTTGGCTACGTGCTATTCGAAGTGCCCAGCAGCTACGGCCTCAAGCGCTACGGTGCGCCCAGCTGGATCTGCCGGATCATGGTGTCCTGGGGCCTGGCGACCGCCGCGCTGGTGTTCGCCTACAACGAATACACCCTTTACTTCCTGCGCTTTCTGATCGGCGTTATGGAGGCGGGGTTCGGACCAGCCTTGTTGTTCTACCTGGCCTGCTGGTTCCCGAAGAAAAACCTGGCGAGCATGAATGGTATCTGGTTCCTCTCGATTCCACTGGCAGGCGTCCTCGGCGCCCCTGTGTCGGGGATGATCCTTGAATACATGAACGGCTTCCTCGGTCTCGCCGGTTGGCACTGGCTGTTTGTGTTGTCCGGGTTACCCTGCAGTGTTCTGGGCGTCATCGTACTGTTCAAGCTCGATAAGGACATTCAATCGGCGAAATGGCTGTCGCAAGACGAGAAAGACCTGCTCCAGCGCAACCTGGACAATGACAAGAAAGAGAACAAACCGATCCAGGCATCGCTGTTCCAGGTGATCTTCACCCGGCAAGTGGCAGTGCTGTCGGTGATCTATTTCATGATCAAACTCACGGGCTACGGGCTCAATTTCTGGATGCCGCACCTGATCAGCGCCTCGGGGATCAACAGCGAACTGACGGTTGGGTTCCTGACGGCGCTGCCGTACCTGGTAGCGGCGATCGGCATGATCATCGTCACCCGGCGTTCGGACGCCACGGGTGAGCGGCGCAAGTATCTGTGGTTGTGCATGATGGTCGGCGGAGTGGGTTATTTCGCCGCGTGCTACTTCAACGATCACTACATCCTGCTGACCTCATTCTTGGTCCTGGCCACTGCGGGTGTATTCATCGCCATCCCGATTTTCTGGACAATCCCGCAGCAAGCATTTACCGGTCTGGCCATCGCAGGCGGGATCGCCGCCGTGAATACCGTGGGCCAGCTCAGCGGCATGGTCGCGCCGTTGCTGGTGGGTTACATCAACGACGTCAGTGGCAATACCTACATGGGTATGTTGGCCTTGGCACCGTTCTGTATCTTGTGTGCGGGATTGATCTACTGGGGGTTGCCGGATGATCGCAAGATCGTGAAAACTCAATAAGTTTCAAGGTTTTCTGGAGGTTTGGCCCGGCAGTTTTCGCTGAGCCAAGCTTTTTGTGCTTGCTTGAAAGCTAGGCCGGGCAGCGGATTTTGCTGGCAGCGGATCGACACCGTCGTGCACTAAGGATCAGGTAGCTGACCGTGATTGGTTGCGCAAAAGTTGATGGAGGAGGGCTACCCGGTCTGGTCACCCAACCAGTTGCTTGATGCCACACGGTTGTACAGGTCGGACGACTTGATCAGGGATACCGCGATCGTACTGCTGGGCGGTGCAATCGGTCGCATCCTTGCGAAGCAAAAGCTTTGAACTGATCTTTTCTGTGCACCATCTCCTATAAGAAATTAAAACAACAAAGTAATAGTTTGCATGCGAGTCGGCATTGCCAGTGCAATGGCGCTTGCTGCGTTGTGCATGCCTGCCTAGGGATTGGAGCCGCGCGCAAGTAGTTTTATTTCCGGGTCTTCTGCACCTTTTCAGCTGCGAACCCACGGGTTCAGTAACGATAATCTTGACGCAGCTGTGAGCCTCCGAGAACCGAGGAATGGGCTCAGGGGCTGACCTTGAAGTATGCATCCGGTTTTACCCAAGGCCGGGTTGAATGTGGCCTCGATGCCGGATGGCTGACAGGCCTGACACTCGAAAGTGGCCGGGGCCGTCACGCGCAGCGGTTACGAGCAGCGCGGCAGCCCCTGAACGTCAGGGCCTGGGAAAGATTTTCTTTCGTCATCGCGCAAATTAACTCATCTGGCTCGAGCCAGTTTCAGCTACAAGAATCGGTGATACGCTTGGGGCAGGTCCCAGGCTGCCCATTGCGCTGGTACGGAGTAAACGGTAGATGACAAGCACTACCCACATGGCAATGCAAGTGCCCCGGCCGGCACTTCCGCGCTAATGGCGGTGGACGCATCATCAACATGGCCAATCGCGCCGCACAGCGTGGCTACGCGGCGCAAGCGCTGCCTTTGGCACCAGCAAGGCCGCCCTGATCAACCTCACCAAGTCCCTTGCCCGCAGTGTCGCGGGCGAGGGCATTGTCGCTGTCGCCCAGGCGTCGCTGAATGGCGCCACGCTTGACGTCAACGGCGGCAGCTACATTCGCTGAGGGCTCGACGTGGATGGAGGATCGCCACAACGTTATTTCCGCATCTTCAATCCCTTTACTGATAGGGCTCGTTCCTCGTCAAGACTGTTGTACTAGGTATTTTGCGTTGTGCTGAGACTGTTATGACGTAGATCGACTGGGAGATCGTTCATATCGCGAAGAGGCGCATCGAACGTAGCCGCTCTATGGCGTAGCCAATGGAGGGAGGCAGAGCGGAGTTGGTCAATCTCGTCTTCACTCCAACCTTCACTTTGCATACGTTGCAAGGCGCGATCAAACACCAACTGAAGAAGCCACCGTACATGTCTGTCTGATAGCCGTCCGCGGCCTTTCAGTGTGCTAATCAATGGCGTTTGTTCCTGTGGTGAGGGCAGGGGAGAGAGCTTTAACAAGTGGCGATATCTCACGAGATAGTGCTCGACGTACTCGTCTCTCACACTGATTTTAGCCGCTTTATTACCTTTCCCGATGACGTGGAACCACCAATTGCCCGTTGTATCCCTCCGCAGATCTCCCATAGTTACCGCCAGTTATCACGGCCGATAAGGTCAGAAACATGGAGGTACATAGCAAAGAGCGTCGCCACTACGAACAGCCTGCGCACATGGGCTGGATCATCGTTAGCCATCAGTTCCGTAGTATCAATTACGAAACTCCATTGCAACTCGGTCAAGGAGCGAGACGCCACGTCCAGTGTATTTCGCTGCTTATAGATCGACTTCTGCTTGATTGCACGGAACGGATTCGCGTCCTTAAGTCCTTCATCCATCACGTGTTGAAAGAAGCTGCCGCAGACAGCGAAGACTTGAGCCACAGACTCCTGGGCCATTTGGTGAGGACGCGCGGAGAGATCACGCATCGTCTCAGTCACCAGCTTGCGCTCACGTTTAGATACCGTGCTACTGAATGGCCGCCAATCACGATTCACTACGTAATCATCTGATTCAAGCTGCTTTCGGCCACCGATGCGTCTGAACCGTGATTTGATCATGGGCCCGACCAAGTTACGGGCGGGTTAAGGCAGAACTCCATGAATTGTTCCGCATCGGAGCGCCGCAGATCGAGCAGAGGTTTACGAGCGACAATCAGTATGCAATATCCGGGTCTGACAGTTATCGGATGTTGCAACGGAACTATGCAGAAAGAAGGCACTGAAATGTGCTTACTTATAACTAAACTAAATAGATGTTTAGTTGAGCTGGCTGATGTTGTCCACGTTGAACCCCTTAGGGTGTCTCTGGCGGTTGGTGGCGCATAGACTATCCTCAGGAGCACAAATCACTCGTCAGACCTGACGCTTTGATGAGTTCAAACCTAATCTAGCAGGGTGCCAAAAAATGGAGAAGCCCATTGAGGTGTGCACGTTTAAGCTCGACGTTTTATTGGTAGATAAGGAGGGGCAACGCCTACCGAATCCGATGATTACGTTCGCTGTTGACAGTGAAACGCAAGCGATAATCGGGTTTACCATTTCGACTGATAAACCCCAGAGTCCGAATAGCATTACGGAGCTTTAAAATCCCTGACGCGCTAGGTGAATCAAGGCCAAAGCACGGAGGCTCAGTATTACTCCGTAAACTGGTTTTTTGACCTGTTAACCACTGTAGTTAACAAGTCAAAATTGTAGTTAACAACGGTACCGGACCAGCATTATTCTGGCGAGCTTCCAGGGAATTTGGTGAGAAGAAAGCTCTACAGCCTTCATTCGCAGGTGGCACCGCCAAACCTGCGGGTCTGTATCAATCAGTCGCGTATGCCTTCACCACACACACCAGCGCTTACAATCTGAGTACCAACTCCACGCTGAACGCTGCAGATTTCACACAGCGACGTGCTAGTAGGCGGACGCTGTAATGTCAGTAATACCGTAAATGAACAAGCCGGTCCCCAAAAAACTCCTTAAATCAATCGAATAGGCGAATCTGCATACGGCGCGCGTTCACGTCAATCAAGGGCAGCATTGCTGATCCGTGAACGTGAAGCGACAGGCTCGATTTACGCGATTATTTTCCATTTTTACGGAGTTACTTCTGAGGACTGCAGTTAAGATGGGAAGTAATTCGTGAACTCGGAGGAAAAACGCAGTTGTCTATGAATTAGTTCCGAAAACGTCCTAAAAATCACTTCCGAGGACTTCAACCGGTCAGCTGATCGGTAAGCAAATCCGTCAGAGTACACAGCTTCGGTTTGCACCATTTCGCCAATAGCGCCGACGACAGGCAGACTCAACCTGAACGATTACGAGTTAAAATGAATGCTCCGGCTAACCGAAGTGCTTGATGGAACGGAATCATTTGTGGCAGTAACCGCACTATACGCTGGTTGAAGCCCAGCAGGTTTGACGCATATTTAAGCAAGAAGACGTCAATGCGGGCTTGATCTCCAGCACAAGTATTTTCGAGTAACCATCTGATTTTTTGCCTTTTCTCATATTTAGCTGCTTTTTCGCATATTTCGATGATCTCGACACGTATATCGAGGCTGAATCTGAAATACGTTGTTACGTGTAATGTATATTATGTTAAATAGCGTGTCTGTATATCGTGGTGCATATAGACCTTTTCAACAATCACCGACTGTCACCGTTGCGTTTTGCAGACACTTTCATCCCTAAAATCCTAGAGCCCTCTAGTTTCATGGCCTCCAGCGCTTCGGCGTTGCTCAAATAGGCCTTCAATCCTACGAAATACGGACACTTTTGCTTCTGTGCGTTATCCCTAACCCCTTGATTTCACTGGGCATCGGGATGAGACGATCGCTCGAACCGTTGCTCTTAATTCTTCCGCTATCTGGACACTTGTGACATGTTCAGCCAGGGTGACTCCAAACCTACAGACCACGAAATTCGCGGCTTCCAGCGCTTTTTGCACATAATATGGACACTTTCCGAATCGCGAGTCGAATCGCGTAATGTGGACACTTTCCGAGATTTCGAGCGTTTTCAGCATTGGCAATGCTACCTCCACCAACGCGAACTCAGCGTTGATTGATGACCTCAAGGGTAGGCTCGCCGGAGCCTGCAAGCCATCCCGGCCTGCGGAACCCTCCATTTCGACGTTGTAGGTGCACGTAGCGTTCAGACGAGCCATAGAGTTCTTTTTGCGTGGATCCGACAATAACGTGGACACTTTCCGGAGTTCTAGCTGGGCGTCCATGACGTCAGAAATACGGTTTTTCTGGCTTCGGGGCGTTTCGCACTCAATGCGGACACTTTCCGAAAGCGACTAAAAAAATAATAATGTGGACACTTTCCTTAGCTCGTCGCTTTGGAGCTTCAACTGTCAATATATAGTCAAATATTCACCCGCTGGGCGGAGGTGGAGTTTTAGCGAGGAAAAAGGCAATTTATGCTATAAATCAGTAATCGCAGAAGTTAATTCGGTCATAGCTAACTTGAAAAACAGTGATCGAAGCCACTTAATGCGTTCAGATCAATATGTCAAGTTCGGACTCGCAGTTTGCAGATGAATGGACGTGGCATGGTTGTGGTTGCGACTGGCCTAACTTGGGGATACTATCCACAGACCCCCATTAACTCGGTCAGGCGATTGAGAGCAGTCGGCATAGGAAGCTAGAACTTCCTAAAACAGCCAGATTAGGAAGTATTCAATCGCTAAATAAGGCCAACCCTTTTCGGTAAGTTAGATGACCTGCACGCCCCGGCCAATCTTTGAATCTCACGGTGACTTTGTAGATCAAGATTTCACCTTGGGCCGGCCATCGATGACTAATGTCGACCAGTATCTGATTCGCTTCGCACCGGCACTTAAGGCTATCCCGGGCTTCCTGGCGGCACGTAGCTATCTACGTTGCTATGCAGACAACGCGCTCACGTACAGCACCTATCGTGGGCACGTAGAGCGCCTGCTGCTGTGGTCATTGATTATCCGTGAGAAGCCCGTCACTGAACTGAAAAGGCTGGATGCCGAAGCCTTTCTGGAGTTTTGTAAGAACCCACCGGTCAGCTGGGTTGGCCCAGTAATCCGCAATCGTTTTCTAGCTGATTCAGATGACACTTCATGTTCGGGCTCGGATATAGTTCCTAATCCTAAATGGAGACCTTTCACACAGCGCGCGCCTAAACAAACTAGGACGTTGACGGAGGATGCTGAAGAATTTCTGGGTGCTGATTATCACTCTTCGAAAGGCAGCATGAGTAACGTATTCAAAGTTGCCAGCGGCTTCTACGAGTACTTAGTCGAAGAAGAACTCGCCAGCGCTAACCCGTTTCGTAAGGTCGCAAAGAAAGGACAGTACAATTCATCCCAACAGGAGTCCAACTCTTCACGCGCGCTAACACCCTTGCAATGGGATTACGTGATTGATACAGCAGAAGCAATGGCGGCGGCTGAGCCTGTCAAACACGAACGCACCCTGTTCATACTCCTCACGATGTTCAGCATGTATCTCCGTATATCGGACTTAGTTGGGCGTTCCAATTGGCAACCCACGATGGGCGACTTTCGCCTGGATGCCGATGGAAACTGGTGGTTCCACGTGGTGGGCAAAGGAAACAAGTCCGGCAAGATTGCAGTACGGGATGAGTACGTGGAAAAGTACTTAAAACGCTATCGCACGTTCACTGGGTTGAGCCCATTGCCGAGCTACCAAGAGAAGACTCCGCTTCTGAAAACGATGAGTGGCCGCGCAGGCCTCTCTGATCGGCAAGTGCGCGCCCTCCTCCAAGCTGTGTTCGACAACGCCCTGGTACGCATGCGCAATGAAGGGCGCGAGCCCTACGAAATGGATAGCCTGCGGGTAGCATCGTCTCATTGGCTACGCCATACCTCGGCGACGTTTGACGCGCCGTACAGAAACGCCAAGGATCTCCAGTACGACTTACGCCACTCGAACCTGGCAACGACTCAGAACACCTATTATCACTCGCATGATCAAGAGCGGGCGCTGTCCGTGAAGCGATTGGGGACGCGAGATAGAGGGTAATGTGTCGAAGGGGTACAAATGTACTCCTTCGTCTCATTCACCGTCGCTCAATGGCTGACGCTTCGAAGGCACCACGATGGCGATACCACTATCACTGTTGGCTGATCTGCAAGGCCTGGTGGGCGGGCTGATTGCGCGAACAATCGATCTATGGCCTGCTGGCTATGCCCTCAACGCACTGTCACGGAATTGTCAGAAGGTGCTAGGTGGCTGGAGCCGATCAAATACTCCGCCTGGCCGATTTCATACAAGAATGCTTTTCTCTAGCTGACCAATGAAATCCAAGACGGCTTGCGTTTCCACCCTCGTCCCCGTCATCTCGATTGGACACTTCGATCCGAGCCCCCTAACCGGCGAACACATCCATCTCTTCGCTGCAGAAAGATCACCCTCAAACAGGCATACAGCGCGCTCCAAAACTGAGAGCAACGCCACCAGGCGATCGCTTTCTACGGTATTGAACCGCCCTGCTCTCCTCCTACGAGCCATCGTTGCGGGAGACATGCCCATAGCTTTGGAAACAACCCCTCGCTGCATTTGCAAGGCGCTTGCTATCCGATCTAGGTATTCGAAAGACAGCCCCTCATACACTAGTTCATGAAGCCTAGTGCCGCGGGACGGCAACCCAAGGGCCGTCCAGATACACTGCACGCTTTGAGGCCCTGGCCGATACTCCTTGATCGATGACGGCGATCTCACCTTCTCTTACTCCTTTGCCTCTGCACCCAACAGCCGACAAACTTCTCGCCCGTTCTTGGTTAGGACGAAGCTGTGACCTCGAGCGACAAGCGCAAGCAGCCGACGGATTCGCCGGCGAGCTTGGCTACAACTGAGGATCGTAATCATGGCTGAGGTACCTCGGTGGTGAGCATCAGTGCGTAACTTCGTACACCTTACTACATACCTCAACTCGACTGTTTTCAGCCTCACCTTTCTAGGAAAGCTCGGATAGCTGCCATCGGGGTACGTGTCCTGCATCGGGCCGCGTTCCAGGGCCACCACATTAAGTCCCGCCTCAGTCAACTCTTTGGCCATGATCGCGCCAGTCCAGCCAAAACCGACGATTACGGCATCAACCTTTTTCAAAATCTTCGACATACTCAAGCCCTCTCCCCACGAATTGAAACCGCTGGGAACGGGTATTGCTCATTGCGCTCAACCCAATCCATGAAGTCAGCTCGAGCACCTGGAAAGCCAATCTGCGTCCAACCAACCATCCCTCTGTTACCACCGTGAATCGGGTCGCAGAAGAACCCTTCCCGGGTGTTTTGCACCATTAGGCTGAAGAACGCTTTGACTGGAAAATCATCCAAAGACAACGCTCCTGATTCCATTTGTTGGAGAATCCTGTCTCGGGTAGCGCTGTCTTTGGCAGAAAAAACGTCACCTTGAGTGTCTTTGCACCACGCATCCACGGCGGCGATCCCCAAACGATAAAGCTGCTGCGGCACCAGTTGTAGCTGATAGCCCATTTCCGAGGGCGCATCAGCCACGAATGGGCCTTGCATAAACCAAAGCGCGCCAGTCGCGTACGGCGTGTTCATTTGTTTATCGATAAATTCGGCTGCACCGGCCTCGAGTGCGCCGGGGCCAAGGTCATCAGCAGGAATCAGGCGCGATACGACTGCTTGAACGAAAGCCCACTCTTCCTTGGTGAAAAAGGTGGGTTGGTAATCGCCAGTTACCGGCGCAACCGCTGGTTTGGGTGACGGGCTGGTTTCAGTTGCCGCAAGCGCGGTCATACCTAGACCAGTGCTCGCTACTGTTACCACAGGGATCAACGTGAGTGTCTTGCGCAAAAAGTCTCGGCGCGGGTTCTCTTGGTCATGTTCAGGCAAGGCAAATCCTCATCGGTTTATGGGTCAGGCGGTGGATTTTTTTGTAGGAGTTGCGCCAGGGACTTACCGTCTCAGGACTCGTGGTTTTTCACTTCCCAACAAGTCACTGGGCAACACTCATCCGTTACGCGCTTGAAATCGGTAAATGTATGACAACACATTGAATGATGAAACCGGTTTCAGATCAACCCACGCAGGTTTCCTACCAGTGATCGTAAAAGCTCATGCTCAGTCTGAAACTTTAAGACTTACACCGCATGTCACGGAAAAAGCGCCTGCATCAATGAGTACAGTGTCCGCTTGATCGGGGTATCGAGATCTATCCAGGCCAATCCGAGCGCTGTCTGATGGCTTCCTAACTCAAGAGGTCTGGCAATGACATTGGGAGGCAAGGCCCGGGCGGCTTCTGCCGGAACTACTCCCATCCCCAAGCCCGCCGAAACCAGCGCCAGCATCGTCGTGTACTCGCCAAGCTCGGCAGCAATATTTAGCTGCGTATCGAATCCTGCAAGTGCTGCGAGCAGTTCGTCATGCATACCCGGCGCAAATCGTCGCGCAAGCAGGTAGCACGGAATAGAGGCCAACTGTGACGGGAGCAACACTTGTTGCTTGGCCAGCACGTGATCGCTCGGCATTGCGACTACGAATGACTCCCGCAGGATGATGCGCGTCTGGAGGTCGGGTGCGGCGATCGGCAGACGTACAAGGCCAAAGTCCAGGTGACCGTCCCGCAGAAGCCTCAGCTGTTCGAGTGAGGGCATGTCCTTCAACTCCAGCTCAATTCGGGGGAAGCGCTGGTGGAGTGTACGAATCAGCGTCGGCAGTATTCCGGGAAGCACTGACGATACAAATGCCAATCGCAGGCGCCCGACTTCTCCTCGACCTGATGCCCGCGCAATATCCAGGGCTCGGCTGGACTGATGCAAGGTGGCGCGAGCTTCCGGGAGAAAGATTCGACCGATCTCGCTCAATGCCACCGAATGCCGGTCTCGATCAAACAGCCGAGCGCCGACCTCCTCTTCCAATGCCTTGATTTGCATGCTCAGCGCAGGCTGCACGATCGACAACCGCTGCGCGGCTCGGCCGAAATGCAGCTCTTCCGCCAGTACGATAAAGGCCCGCAAAAGTTTGAGCTCCACGTTCGTAACTCCTTATCAGTATCCGTGATCACCAGATAATGAAGGACAATTGGACGCAGCGTCGATACCGCGTTGAACTGCCAGTCATACGGATTACATGGCCAGTGGTGCAACCTGTGATGATTAGTGCATTTGATAAGTTTGATCTGAATGGGCGGATAGCACTGGTCACCGGCTCGTGCAAAGGGATTGGATTGGCGCTTGCCGAAGCCTTGCTCTCTGCCGGAGCGACTGTTGTGCTGAATGGCCGACACGCCGAGTCACTGCAACGAAAATGTGAAGAGCTAAGTGAGGCCGGCCTGAGCGTCGACTACGCAGTATTCGATGTGACTGATCGCGTTGAAATCGCCAGCGCCGTTGCCGCGTTGGAAGCGCGTCTGGGCGGCATCGATATTCTGGTCAACAACGCCGGCATTCAACATCGAGCGCCGCTCGAGGACTTCGACCCAGGGCATTGGGACGCGCTCATGCGCACCAACCTGGATGGTGTGTTCAATGTCACCCAGCCTGTAGTGCGCGGAATGATTGAGCGCCGGCGCGGCAAGATCATCAACATCTGCTCTGTCCAAAGCGAGCTTGCCCGCCCCTCCATTGCGCCCTATGCCGCCACAAAAGGCGCGATCCGCATGCTCACCCGTGGCATGTGCGCTGATTGGGCGCGATACGGGATTCAGATCAATGGCCTGGCGCCAGGCTACTTCCGAACCGAACTCAATCGCGACCTGGTCAATGACGCACAGTTCTCGGACTGGCTTTGCCAGCGTACCCCAGCCGGACGCTGGGGCGAGGTGGAGGAGCTGTCTGGCGCCCTCCTCCTGCTCGCTTCTGATGCCTCTGATTTCATCAACGGCCAGGTGCTTTATGTCGACGGTGGACTGACCAGCGTCGTGTAAGCCTGTTCCTCCAATGCTCGACCTGATCAACAAAGGAAAAACAGCATGCCTCGATCTATCCCTACGCTCTGCGGTTCGATCATGGCTGAGCCCTTTTCGCTCAGCGAGAAGATACATAACGCTGCCTATGAACATCTTGGCCTGGAGTACCGCTTCGTCTGTTTCGGTGTGGAAGACCCGACGGCTGCCGTACAAGCCATTCGCACACTCGGTGTGCGGGGCATGAACGTGTCGATGCCTTACAAGACGGCGGTCATCGAGCACCTGGACATCATTGATGAAGCCGCCCAGGTGATTGGCGCGGTCAATACCATCAATAACGTCGACGGTGTTCTGACGGGCTACAACACCGACTACCTCGGCGCGCTGGCGGCGCTTGGTGAAGTAATCGATCCAGCTAATCGCCGCGTGGCCGTGATCGGCGCCGGCGGTGCGGCACGCGCAGTGGTGTACGGCTGTTTGCAGGCAGGGGCGCATGTCACGGTATTCAACCGTGGTGCTGCTCGAGGCCGAGACCTTGCCGAGTCGCTGGGCACCGAATATGGCGGTGGCATCGAAAGTTTTCTTGCCAGTGAATTCGACATCGTTATCAACGCCACCTCTGCCGGCTTTCGGCAGCCCTCCGTCAATCTTCTAGAGGGACGCCTGGCCAGTCATCTTGTGGTGATGGACGTCGCCTTCATCCCTGCGCAGACCGCATTGATACGCCAGGCACGGCAACTGGGCTGCGTCACGGTGTCCGGCACCCGGATGCTGGTGCACCAGGCTCGCAAACAGATTGAGCTCTACACCGGCCACGATGAAGCACCGTTGGAAGTCATGGAGCACGCGATGCTTCAGGAGATCGAACGCCTGCAAATCTGAACCTGAAGCTTCGCACTGACTCCCCAGAGGACAGGTCATGAAAACAACAACAATAAGCACCACACCTAGTGAAACCGAAAGCTATTCAAGTAATACCGCGAGCGCGCCCGAGACCGAAGTACAGACCCGCGATCTACGTCGCGCAGCTTGGGCGTGTTCATTGGGTAGTGCCTTGGAGTACTACGATTTCGCGCTTTACACGCTGGCGTCCGCACTGATTTTTGGCCCTCTGTTTTTTCCGGAACAGACACCTGAGATGCGTTTGATCGCCAGTTTCGGCAGCTACTTTTTAGGCTTCGCGGTACGTCCCGTGGGCGGCATTCTATTTGGGCAATTAGGTGATCGAATTGGCCGGCGATATGTACTGACCGCTACGGTTCTACTCATGGGGGTTTCGAGTGCCCTGATCGGTGCTTTGCCGACCTTCGAGACTGCGGGATACCTGGCACCCTTACTGTTGGTGGTACTACGCTTGCTGCAAGGATTGGGCGCGGGTGCCGAGCAAGCTGGCGCGGCGGTCATGATGACCGAGTACGCACCTCGCGGGCAGCGTGGGTTTTATGCTGCCCTACCATTTCTGGGTATTCAGATCGGGACATTACTCGCAGCAGTTATCTATCTGATGTTGGCCAACGATCCAGCCCACGTCACTGAGACCTGGCTCTGGCGCGTACCCTTCTTGCTCAGTGTGATCATCATCGGCGTTGGTCTTTACATGCGTCTGCGGCTCAAAGAATCACCCACATTTGAACGCATGAAGGCGAACCGCAATGAAAACGTCAGCCCTTTACGCACCGTGCTGACCACTTCACGCCGCCCCTTGTTGTTGGGTATCGGACTGCGTCTGGCGGAGAATGGCGGATCATCGATTTACCAGGCCCTTGCCGTGAGCTACATGGTAGGTGTCATCGGTCTGCAGGGCCCGATTGGTGTAATGACATTGATATGCGCAGCCACCGTTGGCGCTTGTACGGTGCCCATTGCGGGCAAACTCAGTGATCGCTTTGGTCGCGTTCGAGTCTATCGCGCCTTCGCCCTCCTTCAGCTTGTGCTCGCCTTTCCTGTCTGGTGGGTGCTCAGTCAAGGCGATGCCGTGTCCAGCATGATCGCCATTGCCCTGGCTCTGGGCATCGGAACGTGGGGCATGTTCGGTACCCAGGCTGCATTGTTGCCAGAGCTCTTCGGCGCAGGACATCGCTACATGGGGGTATCGGTTGCGCGGGAAGCGTCATCGGTGATTGCTGGTGGGATTGCGCCTATGGCCGGCGCCTTGATCATCGCCTTTGTCGTGGCGATACGTCCGGAAGATCCTCACGCCGCGGTAGGTGCCTGGCTACCCATTGCAGGTTACTTGACGCTGCTGACCCTCGCGACGTTGTACACCACGTTCAAAACTCCGGAACCTCGTGATCGCGATTTGAATGATCCGAACGATGCCCGTTGAATCTCCCACCATTCGTTATCCACCGGAGGTCTATCGATGAATGCACATCGACGACAGATCAGCACAATCACCCTACCCTCGGCTATCGGCGCCATGGAGGCCGCCGTAGCCGAAGCTGAGCGGCGTGGCCTGCGCATTAGCGTCTGCGTGGTCAATGCCATGGGTCAACAAATCCTGGCCGCACACATGGATGGGGCTACGTTGCAATGCAGTGAAATTGCACGTGGAAAGGCATTGACCGCACTCGGCTATGGGCTTTCGACCAGCGCTTGGGAGCATCGATTGGAGAACCGCTCGCATGCGGTGCGCCAAGGGTTGCCTTTACAAGCGGGGCTTGTCCTTTTCGGCGGAGGAGAGCCCTTTCTAGATGAGGAGGATATCGTGGGTGCGATCGGTGTGTCGGGTGGCTCTGAACAAGAAGATGTCATGTGTGCGTTGGCCGCGGTGGAGCGAGTCAGCCGGTTACCAGGTGGAACAGGTCACAAAACCTCGCTTTTGTGATCCATTGTTGCCGCTGACCGAAAACTGACCCAGTAGAGGCTGTTCTGCCGACTGAAAACTGCCCCAGGTGTTCAACTGCTTCTGCTCACTTTTCGAGCAGGTTAATAACGTCTTTCAGGCTGTAACCGTGATCAGCTAGCAAAGCGCGCAGCTTGGTCTAAAGTTCGATTTTTTTAAGCCCGCGTCGAATTAGAAGGCTTCAAGAGCTTAGAGGTGTCAACGAAACTAGGGACGATTCACCCCCTGCTTACACCCAGTGAGAGAAGACGCTCAATCTTAGCCGTGGCCTCGCGCATTAACTGTGTGAGTGTAGGAAGATCACGCTCATCTTTACGATACTGAGGAATAGTGGCTGAAATCGACCCTCTAATTTTGCCATCTACAAAAAATGGCACAGCCAAGCCGAATGCGCCGAGCACACGCTCGCCGTCACCTGTGGCCCAGCCTCTTTCGTGAATTACCTTTAACTCCGACCTGAGCACTTCACGAGAAGTAATGGTTGCCTCGGTAATTTTTTCAAGTTCGATAGAGTCTACTAATTTTTGGTCACAGAAAGCTAACACCGCTTTACCAGCCGCACCGGCATACAGCGGTACTTCCACGTTGACTTGAAGTTTGTACTGAATCGGTCGCCATCCTTGAATTACATCAAGGAATTCCGCTTTTTTAGTTGATTCGTCGTAGGCTAGAAATGCGATTGTCTCACCGGTCTCTTGGACTAATCCTGACAAAATCGGTCGTGTGAGATCAGCGAGATTGCGGTGATCGCGGCCAATCCTGGAGGCCCATTGATAGAGCTTCGAACCAGGAAAAAGGGTTGAGCCAGATAAATCTACGACTCCCCCTTGAACGCCAGATTGTATCAGTCGTTTAGCAGTAGCTTCATTGCATAAAAGTTGCTCAGTCAAATTCACAGAGTTTTTCAGTCCGTCCGGAAAAGCGCAGGCCAATAGCAAAAGTCTCTCGAGGCGAGTAACGGTGGACTTAGTATCCTCGATCGATAAATTGGGCGCTCGTTGAGGGCAGTTTAGAATTTTAGACTTTACTGCTGCCTCTATCTCTGCAGCGACTCGTTGCACATCTGCATCAATTTGCGAGGACTTTTTTGACCCGGTGCTAGCAACAGAATGGACTGAAATTGAGATGATTAGCCCATTCGCAAGGCTCTTTGTGGCAATCGATAAAGCGCTGGGGAATTCTGCCTCTGATAGTAGTCCAAGGGCTTCTTGAGCTCTCGAACTGCAACTTACATCACGAGGGTTACCAAGCACATTTGAATGCGAACAATCGGCCTCGATGAATGCAGAAAACTGCCGACCGATATCTCCAAATGTAAGTGGAAAGATAACACCCAATTCAGGCCTGAACGTGAGCGTGGCTTTGGCCTCACGGCAGGCAGCGACGAAATAACCATTACTGAGGGGGCAGTACACAGAGACGAGCGCAGTGCATTGTGAGGAATCAGCCAGCTCGCTCAACGATGCCCCGCTCAAGCCAAGAAGGAGACTTGCATCACTTAGCGCTTTCGTAAGAACGCTTACTCTTGGCCCTAAGCTGTATTTGCCTATTCCCACCTCAATAGCAAAACCATTTTCAACCAACGAAACCAAAATCCGATTAACGGTACTTCTGCTCTCTGAAAGCTCTGCAGCGAGCTCCCGCACTCCCCATGGTTCACTGCCCGCTCTCCTGACGAGCGCATCCACTACCTCTATCAGCCTGGTATGGCTGGATGCAGGGGTAGCGGGCGTAGAGGCGGAGATAGAGCGTTCTGAGTGAGCCATCATTAAATAAATCGAGGTTCTGGGAGCTCCATTCTGGCGTCAAAAGCATCCCGACCGCAAATCTCACCCGGCTGTTGACAACCGACTCGTGGTTCTAGAAGCTAGACAAAACAAAAGCAGGACACTGTCCCATTTTTTGAATGAGGCCGACGTCCAATTACCCGAGGTGCCCATGAACAACAATAATGTTATGGCGGAGCCCGCCGTACTCACCGTCGAAGACACGGAGCAAACCAGGAAAGCGAAGAAGGCCACGAGGGCAGCTGTGTTCGGGACGTTTGTTGAGTACTACGACTTCAGCGTCTATGGATACGTTGCCGCAACCCTGGCAATGGTTTTCTTTCCTTCCGACGATGCGACGACAGGGCTGCTGAATACATTCCTCGTCTTTGGTTCTGCATTTTTGGTTCGGCCTCTCGGGGCTATCGCTTTTGGCTGGCTCGGAGACAAGGTAGGCAGACGCTTCAGCTTGATCGCCAGCATTACCCTTATGGGGGCGGCGGCTACCCTCATTGGTCTACTGCCCGGTTACGCACAAATCGGAGTTTGGGCACCCATACTTCTGGTCGTACTGCGGATGCTCCAGGGTTTCTCCGCCGGTGGCGAAATCGGTGGCGCTGCAAGCTACATCCGCGAATGGGCTCCGCCTAAACGCCGCGCCTTGTACATCTCGTTCCTGCCCTCCATCGCTCAATTTGGTAAAGGCTTGGCGGCTGCAATCGCCGGCCTTGCTGCGGCTACCCTCACAGATCCGGAGATGCTCTCTTGGGGCTGGCGTATCCCATTCCTACTGGCCTTGCCATTAGGGATCATCGGTCTGTACATGCGACTGAGTATTGAGGACAGCCCTGAATTTGCGTCCAAAAAAGACGATGCTGAAGTCAAGAAAGGCCAACCTTTCGCTGAGTTGCTTCGCGACTATCGCAAGCCTTTGGCCAAAGTGATCATGATTGCGATGGTGCAGAACATCGGTACCTACATCGGTACTGTATTCATCGCTGCCTATTTCAGCTCAATCCTGGGGTACTCGAAGAGCCAGGCGTCGACGATCGTACTGGTCGCTGTGATCCTGGCCGCGTTTCTGATCCCTCTGGCTGGCCAGCTCGGCTCATATCGCGGCGGCAAGTCCATCCTGCGCTACTCCTACCTGGCCTATGCCGTGCTATCGATACCCTCCTTCATGCTGATGCAGCAGGGCTCGGTCAATCTAGCTATGGCTGGCCTGGCTCTCGGCATGATTCCGTATGCACTCTGCCAGGCGGGCACTTATTCGGTGATGCCCGAATTCTTCCCAATGCATATCCGCCACACCGGCGTCGCCTTCGGCCACAGCGTTGGCGCAGTAATCGGCGGAGGTTCAGGCCCATTCCTCGCTACCTGGCTGATCGGTGCAACCGGTAATCAGTCCACTCCCGCATTCATCTTGTGTGCATCAGGTCTCTTGGGACTGATCGTTATCTCGACCGTTCGTAAAAATGCGCCGGTGGCTGGCGATGATGCCAACACCCACCAATTCTCCTAAGGTAATGATCATGCCTTTGATTTATGTAACAAGTCCGATCCATCCCGATGTATTGCAAGCCCTTTCTTCGGTAGGCCAGGTTCGACTCGGCTATGGCCCAGATGCGGTGTCTTATGCAGACATCCAACAACATGTAGATGCCGTATTTTTGCGCGGCGGCCACATCTCTGCAGCGATGATCGCCGCTTCCCCGAAACTGCGGATCGTAGCCCGGCACGGCGCGGGCTACGACAACGTCGACTACAAAGCCGCAGCCGAGCTGGGTGTCTGGGTAACCAATACGCCAGGCGCGAACAGAAGAAGTGTTGTGGAGCATGTGTTCGCTCTGCTGCTTGGAATCAGCCGCAAGATTCAACTGACTACGGATCAAACCCGCAGCAGTATTTGGGCAGCCGATCGACTGTCCCTTACGGGTATCGAACTCGAGGGTCGAACCCTTGGCTTGATCGGCTTCGGCGACATTGGTCAGCACGTTGCGCCAGTTGCTGAAGCTTTCGGCATGAAGGTTCTGGCGACTGACCCTGCTTATGATTTGAGCTTCGATAAACGCTTGGTAGATCTCGATACCTTGTTGGCCCAAGCAGATGTGCTGAGCCTCCACGTGCCTCTGCAGGCGGGAACTGAAAACCTCATTGGCAGGGCTGAAATCGAGAAGATGAAAACAGGCGCCATCCTGATCAACACCAGCCGTGGTGGCGTGATCGATGAAGAGGCGGTTGCAGAAGCGCTTCGCAGCGGCAAGCTGGGTGGTGCAGGTGTCGACGTGCTGGCTGCGGAAAACACCGACATGATCTCTCCTTTCAGCTGCAATACGTTCCCCGTTCCAGATCTGCCCAACCTGCTCGTCACGCCTCACGTTGCAGGACAAACCAATGAATCATTGCTGCGTGTTGGCATGAGCGCTGTAGAGGCGATATCCGCAGTCTTGCGCGGCGAAGCACCGCTGCACCCAGTCAACAACCCTATATCCAAGACGTTCAACTAATAGCGCTCTAAACAGTTTCAAGCCGAGGTCACCATGTTTATCAACGTATCTGATGAAAGCATCACCGTGAGCGAAGATTGGGAACGCGCGTCCCTAGAACAAATTAGAGAGATATCGCATTACCCGGTCGCGCTTATTGGCGATGTTTTGCGGCGCTTGGGAATGATGGCTTCCGCTATCCATCATGTTGCAGGCAAAGCTTCGTTCTCCGGAACGGTACTGCCTATCCTCACTTGGGAAGGTGACAACCTGGCTATCCACAGGGCATTGGACGATGCCAAGCCAGGTGACGTTCTCGTGATCAATGGCAACGGTGAAACGAACCGTGCTGTTTTTGGTGATCTGCTGGGGGAAGTCTGTCTCGCTCGAAAAGTTGCAGCTGTGGTCATCGACGGCGCGGTTAGAGATGTGGAGGAGTTGAGCGCCATGGGGCTGCCGACCTATGCGCGTGCAGTGAATCCAGCTGGCCCATCCAAATACGGCCCGGGACAGGTCGGTGCGCCTGTCGCGTGCGGCAATGTTGTTTGTAACCCTGGCGACGCTATTTTGGGGGACAAAGACGGAGTCATCGTCATCAGCCGTCATTTGGTTCCATCGCTCGCGGACAAGCTCAAGATTCAAGATGGAATCGAGAACAATTTCAGAGAGAAAGTCCGCGCCAGTATTCGCTGAAGCTATACGGCATTGATGCCTGATCGCCTAAACATGCTCGAAATTATTGCAGGCTTCCCCACTGCCGGCACGTTAGCTACGTCAAGTAAAGCCTCGCGCCGGTTGGAGTTTTATAATGATCGCACGGTTGCTCCCGTCCAAAAATCTAAGCGTGAACTACGACGAGTTTCTAAAGCAGCTCGCTAAAGCGGGCTTCCAAGGAGAAGTCGCTTGCAGCTATGGCCAGCGGACGGTGCTTGCAACTGACAACTCGATTTATCAGCGTCTACCTCAAGCAGCCGTATTCCCCGTAGATGCTCAGGACGTAGAGACTCTCGCGAAACTGGCAGCGGAGCCTCAGCACAGATCCGTCGTGCTCACACCACGAGGTGGCGGCACCGGCACCAATGGCCAGTCGTTGACCGATGGTATCGTCGTCGACCTGTCACGTCACATGAACACCATTCTTGAAATCAATGCTGAAGAGCGTTGGGTGCGCGTCCAAAGTGGCGTGGTGAAAGACCAGTTAAATGCCGCGCTTAAGCCCCATGGACTTTTCTTCGCGCCGGAATTGTCCACCTCCAACCGGGCAACGATTGGCGGCATGATCAACACCGATGCCAGTGGCCAGGGAAGTTGTACCTATGGCAAAACCCGCGACCACGTTCTAGAGCTTTCGACGATTTTACTTGGGGGTGAGCTACTCCACAGCGCGGCAGTGGAAAACGGCTTTCTGAAGCAAGAAACTGCGCGTCGAGATCGGATCGGTGAGGTTTACCGATGCGCGATCGACATCGCGGAAAACCAGGCGGATCTGATTGAGCGAACCTTTCCTAAACTAAACCGCTGCCTCACCGGCTATGACCTGGCTCACCTTCGTGAGCAGGGTGATCGCTTCAACCTCAACAGTGTATTGTGCGGCTCCGAAGGCTCCCTAGGTTTCATTGTTGAAGCCAAACTTAATGTCTTGCCGATCCCGAAGTACTCGATCCTGGTCAACGTACGTTATGCCGGCTTCATGGATGCTTTGCGCGACGCGAAGGCGTTGATGCTGCTTAAGCCGTTATCGATTGAGACCGTTGATTCCAAAGTTTTGATGCTGGCGATGAAGGACATTGTCTGGCACGGCGTCGCTGAATACTTCCCCGAAGATCCAGACACACCCACCTTGGGAATAAACCTCATTGAGTTCAGCGGTGACGATGAAGTCACTGTCCATCAGAGCGTTCATGACTTTGTCTTGCATCTGCAGCGAGACAACTCCGTTCTGCGCCTGGGCCATACGCTTGCCATAGGCGCCGATGCACTAAAGCGCGTCTATGCGATGCGTAAACGGGCGGTTGGATTGCTGGGCAACGTTGAGGGTGAAGCCAGGCCGCAGCCATTCGTAGAGGACACTGCCGTACCCCCTGAAAATCTTGCTGATTTCATACAGGAATTCCGTGCTCTATTGGACAGCTATGAATTGCAGTACGGAATGTTCGGCCATGTCGACGCAGGTGTACTACATGTGCGACCGATTCTTGACATGAAAGACCCGGCCCAGGCTGCCCTAATCCGCCCTATTTCCGACGCCGTCGCTTCTTTGACTCAAAAGCATGGTGGCTTGTTGTGGGGTGAGCACGGTAAGGGTTTGAGATCCCAATATGTGCCCGACTACTTCGGCGACCTTTACCCGGCACTGCAGGAGTTGAAAGCAGCTTTCGATCCGCACAATCAACTCAACCCAGGGAAAATCGCAACCCCCAAGACGGTGCTGGCAGCTCGGCTAACCCGGGTAGATGGCGTTCAGTTACGCGGCGACTTAGACCGGACAATTGATGAGAGGGTTTGGCGAAGCTACGACACCGCACTTCACTGCAACGGGAACGGTGCGTGCTACAACTTTGATCCAGACGACGCGATGTGTCCGTCCTGGAAAGGCACCCGCAATCGTGTGCACTCACCTAAAGGACGTGCCTCGCTGATTCGCGAGTGGCTAAGACTGCAGGGCCAGCAAGACGTTGATGTAGTCGTGGCTAGTGATCACATACGATCAAGCAGTAATGTCACCAGCATCGCAAAACGAGCCGTCAACACGGTCGCACAGAAAATGGGGCAACAAGATTTTTCCCATGAAGTTTATGAGGCAATGGCTGGCTGCCTTGCTTGTAAATCCTGCGCGGGGCAATGCCCGGTGAAGGTCAACGTACCGGAGTTTCGTTCGCGGTTCCTGGAGCTGTACCACAGCCGCTATCTGCGTCCGCTAAAGGACTATCTGATAGGCTCGCTCGAATACACGATTCCCTTCATCGCTCGTGCCCCTCGCCTGTACAACTTTGTCATGAGCGCTCGCCCCGTGCGTTTCATCCTCGAGCATGTGGCCGGAATGGTCGATAGCCCTTTGCTAAGCATGACGGACTTCGACGCTATATGCCGCCGTTGGGGCGTTCAGATTGCTACACCTGAGCGCTTGTCGGCACTGGGAGAACACCAGCGTAGCCGCAGCGTAATCCTCGTTCAGGATGCTTTTACCCGCTACTTCGAAACACCGGTGCTATCAGATTGGATCGAACTGATCTCAAGGCTCGGCTACCAGGTTTACATCGCCCCTTTTGCGCCAAACGGAAAACCGCTTCAGGTGCAAGGGTTCATCGGCGAGTTTGTGAAAGCCGCAAATTTCAACACTGATGCTCTACGTCAGATTGAAGGCTACAAAATACCACTGGTGGGGCTCGATCCGGCGATGACGTTGGTGTACCGGCAGGAATATGCAAAGACGCTGGGCAGCGATAAAACTCTCACCGTTTTACTGCCTCAGGAGTGGCTAGCAGATGCACTACCGCAGTTGTACGAGGAGAAAGGTGCGGAAACTTATTACTTCCTGCCCCACTGTACGGAAAAAACAAATGAGCCTGGAAGCATTGGCCTCTGGCAGCAAATCTATACGCGCATGGGACTAAAGCTGCAGGTTCAGGCGAGCGGGTGCTGCGGAATGTCCGGAACCTATGGTCACGAGTCGAAAAACGCGAAGACTTCAGGCCTTATCTACGATCAGTCTTGGAGGCCGCTGGTGGAAAAATTCAACCGATCAGGGCGCCTTTTGGCGGATGGGTATTCTTGCCGTAGCCAAGTTAAACGTAAGGAAGGTGTGACGATTCTGCATCCGCTACAGGCTCTCCTTGCTGTCGTGCGGGAAGCGACTTTCTAAGTTAACTCTATCTCTTGTCACTCCTATGAGGCAGTTCAACCGCATCTCTTCTGTACGAAATTGCAAAAGGCCCTCTCGGGCCCTTTGTACTCAAACCAAACTCACTTGGTCAGCCAAGACTCGACGGTCGCCGAGCCGTGCTCAGCCTGCCATTCCTTCAGAGTCTTGTGATTGCCCCCTCTGGTTTCGACGACTTCGCCGGTGTGCGGGTTTTTATAGACCTTAAACATGCGTGGCTTTCGGGTGCCGACACTTTAGGGTTAGAGCCGAGTAAAACGCTCCATCTTTACCAGCGAACACTGAGCATTCAAGTTCGCTGGTGAAACACCCTGTTGAACGTAACTATATTTCCCTCCTCGACTAACTCGCTCGGGCAAGGTTACTACCTGCGAACAGATCCTGACTCAAACCACCGTGACAGCCGCATTCAACATCAACACCACAATCAAACCGACCACGGCTACGATGGATTGAACCACCGAAATGGTCTTGGTGGCTTCGCCCATAGTCATGCCGAAGGATTCCTTCACCATCCAGAAGCCCGCATGGTTCGCATAGTTAAAGAACAGCGAGCCGCAGCCTATGGACAAGGCAAGCAGAGGCAGGTTGAGGCTGGGATCAGCACCTGCAAGCGGCGCCAGCAAGCCAGCAGCACCAACGATGCCTACAGTGGCAGAACCGGTGGATACCGAAAGCAACATCGCGATCAACCAACCCAGGATCAGCGGAGGGAAAGCAGACTGCTGAGTCAGGTGCACAATGGCATCGCCCACCTTGGCGCTGGTCAGCAGCTCCTGAAAGGCACCACCGCCGGCGATGATCATAATGATTGAGGCGATTGGCTTGAGGCTCTTGCCCAGGGATTCGCGCAATTGCCCCGCATCGCCGCCCCGCGCGAGTACCAGACTTGCCCCTGCGAACAGCACGCCCAGGAGCATGGCTATCAGGGGGTTGCCCAAGAAACTGGCCATATTCAGGATCGCATTGCCCTTGGGTAATACCATCTCAGCGACGGCATGAATCAGCATCAGGATCGCCGGTAGCAAGGCTGCCAGCACGCCAAGGCATACGCTGGGGCGTGGTTGATCGTCGGCTTTTTCAGCTAGTGTGAACTGATCTAGCAAAACCTGATCGGGCCGAGTGCTCATGCGCGGCGAAATGAATGCGCCATAAAGCGGGCCGCCTAAAATCATTGCAGGAATAGCCGCAAGGAAGCCATAGAGCATTGTGGGCCCAACCGAGGTTTTGAGCGCGGCGATGGCCGTCAAGGGGCCAGGGTGCGGCGGTACCATCCCGTGCATGGCTGCAAGTGCCGCAATTACCGGAACCCCCACATACACATACGCTGAACCTTTGAAGCGGGCCTGGCTTTCCAGCTTTCGCGCCACGCTGAATATAAGCGGCAGCATGATCACCAAGCCCACCTCGAAAAACATGGGAATGCCAATGACAAAGGCAACCATCATCATGGCCCAAGGTATCATCCGATCCGATGTTCGCTTGAGGATGACCTCGGCGATCTGCTCTGTGACCCCTGCGTCAGCAAGAATTTTGCCTAGCATCGCTCCAAGCGCGATTACGATCCCTACTGCCCCCAGTGTCTTTCCGGCGCCGGTGATCAAGTGGGAGAGGATGTTTTCTGGCTCCATACTGGTTGCAAAGCCAACGCCAACGCAAACGACCAGCAAGGCCAGGAGCGGGTGCATTTTGAGACGCGACACGATGAGCGCCACCAGCACCAGGACGCTCACCAATGCGGTCAGTAAGAGGTTTATATCCAAGGGAGTCATGAAAGGATCTCGGTTGGGCTGGCGCTCAAGCTGCACTCAGATTTGAAAGAGAAGCTTGAAACCGTAACGCCTGTCGGCGCACGCGATAAACCAAACATCGTTTGGGTGCTTTCAACTTCGGCATTGGATGACCTGTTCATGAAATCAACTCTCTTGTCATTGGAATATGCTGCTATTACGCAGAACTCCTCGATGAGGCGCGATAGGTTTTATCTGCTACGTCGCACATCGAACGTTCTGTATGTGTTCGTTTAAATGGTGAGATGAATGGCCATCTGCCAATGCAGGCGTAAATTTCAGCTCTCGCCTTTTGCAAAACCGAATAACCTTCGAGGGACTTGCACCAGCAACGAATGGCTAACCTGCGTCGAACACTCCAAGGCTTGCAGCTGATCGACTACGGTGCTGAAACCGATGCTTTTCTCATGCTGCGTATGCGGCCAGTCGCTGCCCCACACCAACCGGCGAAGGCCGAAACTTTGTTCCAGCAGCGGTAATGCCATTCGAGCGAAATTGATGTTCTGTTGTGGCGTACCTCCCAAACGATAGATTCCCGATACCTTCATCCAGATCGAACCTTTCGATCCCAACTCCAATAACTCGTAAAACCCGGGCTGATCGACGCCCGAATTGGCATCCGGCCGACCAAAGTGATCAATCACCAACTTCAAACCGAACGGCGTCAATTGATGGATCAGCCCCGGCAGATCCTTTACCTCCCGATGCAACTCGACATGCCAGTCAAGATCAGCGATGTGGCTGAAAAACTCTGTCCAGGCACTGTTACGAAAATCAGGTAACGCCTTACCCATCAGGTTCAAGCGAACGCCGACTACGCCCAGGTGATCCATGTCATTCAACATGGCGCGACTGACACCTTGTTCCAGCACAACAACGCCTCGCAACTGATCCGGCGCTTGCCTCAACGCCGCCAGCAAGTAGCTATTGTCGGTGCCGAGAAAGCTCGGTTGCACCAATACGCCATGACTCAGACCATGAGCGTGCAAGTGCGTCAGATACTGCTCAAGCGTGGCGTCGTAATCAGGGGTATAGCGCCGTGCACCGACCAGATTCAGATCACGGCTAAACACATGAGCATGGGAGTCGATGCCGGTGATCGGCGTAGAACAGGTGTCAGTCATAGCGTTCATCTATAGAAGGTAAAGGGCATCAGGCCCGCGCACTCTCGTTGCCGTTGACCGTTGCTGGCACCGATGCACTCGAAGCTTCGAGGCTGCGTCCACGGGTTTCCGGCAGACAAAGTGCCGCGATCACCGCCACGCCATAGGCAATCCCTGCGTCGATGCCTATCGCCGAACCCAAGGACATGGAGTCGCTCATGTGACCGACCAGGAACGGGAATACGGCAGAGAGCACCCGGCCAAAGTTGTAGCAGAAGCCGACACCGGCACCGCGTACATCCGCTGGGTACAGCTCGTTGAACAGTGCGCCCAGGCTCGCGGGAATACCGGCCGCGAAAAAGCCGAGCGGGAACCCCAGGAACAGCATTTGGGTATTGGTCAGCGGCAGGAACACATAACTCTGCACAGTGACGACACAGCAAAGCGCGAACAGCACGATGTTTTTGCGTCGGCCAATACGGTCGATCAAAAAACCGCTGACCACACAGCCACACCAGAACGCGAAGATGATCACCGCCAGGTAGCCGCCAGAGTTCAGTACGGACAGATTGCGCTCAGTCTTGAGGAACGTTGGCAGCCAAGTCATCACTGCGTGGTAACCACCGTGCGCACCCAGGCCCAACAGACCACCGAACAGCGTTACGCGGATCAACTCGGGGCGGAAGATGCCTGCCAAGGATTTGAAGAAACTTTGCGGGATGGCGTTTTCTTTTTGCAGACGTTGGAAGCTGTCGGGCTCCTCGACATTACGACGCACCCAGATAATCAGGAACGACGGTAGCAGTCCGACCAGGAACATCACGCGCCACGCCATGTCCTGCGGCACGAAGGAATAAATCAGTGTGAACACTCCGACGGCCAGCCCCCAACCCACGGCCCAGGCACTTTGTACGGTGCCCATCACTTTGCCGCGATACTGCGGATTGATGGTTTCGGCCATCAATACTGCACCTGCTGCCCACTCGCCGCCGATGCCGAAACCCTGGAGCGCCTTGACGATCAAGAGTTGGTTGAAGCCGCTCACAAACGCGGAGAGAAAGGTAAAAAAGGAAAACCATAAAATCATCCACTGCAGCGTACGCACCCGGCCGTAGCGGTCGGACAACGTCCCCCCTACCCAGCCTCCGATGGCTGAAGTGACCAGAGTCACTGCGCTGATCAGCCCCGCGTCGCCCTTGGTCAGGGCAAAGGCGGCGATCAAAGCCGGAATTGCCAGGCCAAACATTTGTACTTCCAGTGCGTCGAGCGACCATCCGCCGAAGCAGGCCCAAAACGTTTTGCGCTCCCGAGGAGTGACTTGGCGATACCAGCTGAACATGATTCTTATCCTTATAAGTGGAACGGGAAGCAACCGAGAACAAACCGCGCCGCTACGGGCCAGTCATGGCAATCAAAACAATGAAATCAGCAACGACCGAGTCGTCGCTGAGTGATCCGCTACCCAGGCACAGGGTTAGCGAATATCCACGCTGTAGCGGAAGTGCTCGGCATGCCCACGTGAGCGACGCCACTCCAGCGGTGTACCGGCGTAATCGCGCGCCAGACGCTCGATGACCACCACCGGACTGTTGATCGGGACTTGCAACAATCGCGCATGCACGTCATTCACAGATTCAGCGGTCAGTGTTTCTTCGGCATAGGCGACGACCTGCCCGCAGACTTCTTCGTAGATCGGATAAAGCAGTGGCCCCTTGCGGCTCAGGTCGATCTCCAGCAGTGCCTCAAAGCGGTTACGCGGCAGCCAGATTTCTTCGGCGAGCACCGGCTGAACATCAAGTAGACGAACCCGGACTATGCGAATGACCGGCGACTCGACAGGCAGGCCCAACGCCTGGGCCACCGCCGAGGGCGCGGCTACCGGCTCGATGGATAGGATGCGACTCTCCGGCACCTGGCGTTCGCCGGAAGCGGTTTGAAAACGGAAGAAACGAAACAGTGACGATTGAAACTGCGGCCGGCGAATGAAAGTGCCTCGACCTTGCTGTCGCTCCAGGATGCCCTCACTGACCAGCGCGTCGACCGCTTTGCGCACGGTGCCAGTGGAAAGCTGGTATTCCGCTGAAAGTGCGGCTTCGGTGGGAATGGCCTCTCCCGGACGCCAGCGATTGTTGGCGATTTGCTCTGCCAAGTGGTCACGCAGGCGTTGGTAAAGCGGCAGGCGAACATCACTGGATAGAGCATTCATCGACTTTATTCACCTTGTTGTCTAGTCATCTATATGAATCTTGTTGCAAGTATTTCCCCAGACGACTTGGCTGTCAAGGAGAGGCACGGCCCCTTGCTGACGAATGGTGAACCATCGCCCAGGCAAGCCTACGTCAAGCCAGCTCTTTGATTCGCAATGTCGACTTTCCCAATCCCTTCAAAATCCAAAGCAGATTTTCCTGCAGTGAAATGCCATTAACCATCGACAATAAAAAGGGCCCTTTTGTACTCAAACCAAACTCACTTGGTCAGCCAGGACTCAACGGTCGCGAAGCCGTGCGCTGCTTTCCACTCTTTCAGAGTTGTGTGGTTGCCTCCTTTGGTTTCGACCATTTCGCCACTGTGAGGATTTTTGCAGACCTTGACCTGGCGGGGCTTACGGGTGCCGGCTTTGGTGTTGTAGTGGACGATTTCATAATCGCCCTCAAATAGAGAGTAATCCGAAGGTTCGAAAATACAGCCTTTGCAGAGGCCGGAGTCTTCCGTATGAGGGGGCGAAGCAGGATCACGGCTGCCAACTGCGATTGTGAAAACACTGGACGCTTTTTTCATGAACGAGTTCTGGTGAACTTAAAGTGTGAATCGCCCCGAATTCACCGCAAGGCACTACAAGATCGTGTGCCCAATCATTGAGGCCATGATGCATTGGAGCTGGTCGATCCAATGCAAACCGCTGTCGTAATGGCAAGAGACGGACGCTAGGGAATTCATGCGCTTCGTTATGCACCCACCCATGTCCTGGATCTCGCAGACTCAACGTCGAGCTCCGTGCTCGGAACCGGGTAGTTGACTTGGCCGTCAGGCGCTCTGATGCTCTAACTTCAAAGCCCTCTTCCAACTATCCAGTGCAGTAAGGCGCTGCAGATAAGCAGCCAGATGAGGGTATTGCGCCCCTGCCCCGAGCTGCTCGACGACGGTGATGGCAACGAAAGCCAGCATGAAGTCGGCTCCAGATAATTTGCCACCGACGATAAAGTCCTTATCCGCGAGCATGCTGTCGAGAAAGCCCAACACTTTGTCGAATTCGGTCCGTGTGTAGCCTTCGAGAAAATTCAGCTGGGTGCCAGCGTCGACCTCGAACTGTGTGAATACCTTGAGCAGCACCGGTACCATCGCAGAGCTTTCAGCAAAGTGAATCCATTGCAGATACTCAATGTATTCAGGGGAGCTGAACGCTGGCTCCAGATCAGAAGCGAACCGACGGATCAGGTACTCGACGATAGCGCCAGACTCGACCATCACTTGGCCTTCAAACTCGATCACCGGCGATTTACCCAGCGGGTGTATGTTCTTCAGGGCCTCTGGCGCGAGGTGTGTGACGGGATCACGTTGATATCGGACCAGCTCGTAACGCGCCCCTATTTCCTCCAAGAGCCAAAGAATACGTAGAGAACGTGAAGCGTTGAGATGATGAAGTGTGATCATGGCCTGCCTCCAAAAATGAGAAATTTTCCAGTCCCACCTGAGCCCCAAAGGGGCCCAGGAGTGCTCAACGATCACTTCAGTTGGGCAACCAGCGCCTTGGCCACGCCTTCAGAACTCGCCGGGTTCTGACCGGTGATCAGCTTGCCATCTTCAATGACGAACGGAGCCCAGTCGGGGCCTTTCTCATATCGCCCACCCAGACTCTGGAACTCATCCTCAATCAGAAACGGCACGACATCGGTCAATTCAACGGCAGCTTCCTCGCCGTTGGTAAAACCAGTCACTCTACGACCTTTGATAAGGGGAGCGCCGTCAGCGGCTTTCACATGACGCAAGGCACCAGGCGCGTGACAGACAAAGCCGATGGGTTTACCCGCACGTTCAAAGGACTCGATCAGGCTAATCGAGGTTTTTGACTCGGCAAGATCCCACAGAGGGCCATGCCCACCTGGGTAAAATACCGTGTCAAAGTCAGACTCGCGGACCGAATCGAGCTTGACGGTATTCGCCAATGCCGCCTGCGCAGCCGCGTCAGCATTGAATCGGTGAGTCATTTCGGTCTGGAAATCGGGGATTTCGCTTTTCGGATCAAGCGGTGGTTGACCGCCCGCAGGCGAGGCCAATACAACCTCGGCACCGGCGTCTTTAAAGACGTAGTAGGGAGCGGCGAACTCTTCAAGCCAAAACCCTGTTTTCAAGCCAGTGTCACCCAGCTGATCGTGAGACGTCAGTACCATTAAAACTTTCATTTCATACCCTCATTGATGCGGTTTGGCCTTCGGCAACAGGATTTGCCTTGGGCATTTTGCGAGTGTTGACAAGTGCTGCCGATCAGCCCGGCTCAGCTGTTGAAAAATGCTTCCAGTGCTCGCGCCTTGTCTGCATACGGCGCCCGCAAACGAAGGTTTGATGCGCCGTCCTGACTCTGCACGACGACAGGTTTTGCATGGGTAAAACGACGGAAACCGTGAACCCCATGGTAGGCGCCAATACCTGAAGCACCGACGCCACCAAATGGCAAACTGTCGATTGAAGCGTGTGTCATGACATCGTTGATCACTAGACCGCCAGACGTCGTTTCGCGCATGAATTGATCTTGAAGTTGCGCGTTATCACCGAAGTAATAAGCGGCCAGAGGGCGCGGGTTGGCGTTGATGTAAGCAATCACTTCATCGGCACTGCGGTAGGTTTTAACGGGAAGCAGTGGGCCAAATATTTCTTCTTGCATGATGGCCATATCGTCGGTCACATCGAGCACAAGGTGCGGGGCGATCTTGCGAGCAGTTTCATCGAAAGCTGGCTCACTGCCCGGCGCCAGGTTGATTAGCGTTGCGCCCTTCTGCTCCGCATCGGTCAGCAGGCCGACCAGTCGCGTGAAATGACGTTCACTGATGATCGAGGTGTATTCCGGGTTGGTGATGAGGGTAGCGAAGCTTTCGGTGATGAACTCTTTGCTGAACATCACCAACTGCTCCCGCTGATCTTCAGTCACCATCATGTAGTCAGGAGACAGGCAAATCTGTCCGGCATTGAAGGTTTTTATGGTGAGTGTCCGCTCGACCGCAGTGCGCATATCAAAGTCTTCAGCAACCACAACAGGAGACTTGCCACCCAACTCAAGAGTTACTGGAACCAGATTGTCCGCTGCTGCGCGCATGACATGGCGGCCTACGCTGGTGCTGCCGGTAAACACCAGGTGATCGAATGGCAGCCCGCTGAACGCGGCTCCGACGCTTGCATCACCCAATATCACAGTGAGTTCGACAGGATCGAAATAGCCGGCAATGAGCTCGGCCAACAACTCGGATATTTTTGGCGTCAGTTCCGAGGGTTTGAGCATCGCAGTGTTACCGGCTGCGAAAACACCCGCCAAAGGGCCGAATGCCAAATTGATTGGGAAATTCCAGGGACTGATGATTCCGACGACGCCCAGGGGCTGTTGCTCAATCCAGGCCTGCATGCCTGGGCCTGGGCTTTCAACCATTTCCGGCTTCATCCATTGCTCGACATGCGCGGCAGAATCTTCAAGCATTTTTACCGTGGTGGCCATGTCGGCAATCATCGACTGATAAACACTACGGTTACCAAAATCGGCACTGATGGCAGCGCTAATAGCAGCGTGATTTTCGCGAATCAACCTGGTGGCGCGGCGTAATCTATCTTTTCGCAAGGCTGCATCAGCAGGGCCAGCAGCCAGGTGTGCACGTTTCATGGTACGCAGAATCACTTGCAAATCATCAGCAGTGGGCTGGTAACTCATCTGTCTCTCCTTAGCTATTGCATGGATGAATGAGTGCAGCGACTGCGTCCGACCTGTGGGCCACTGACGGCTGCGTTCAAAATGTGCGGCCATCGTAATGGGCTAGCCCGAAGGGGAATAGACAGAGTATTTTGGGGCTGGCATAAATAATTTTATGGGAACGACATGTCACTTATACGACTGCGGACATTTGTAGAGGTGTATCGCCAACGCTCGATCAGTGGCGCTGCTCGGACCCTGAACCTCACGCAACCTGCTGTTTCCCAGCATATTTCCGGACTCGAAGCGGCCATTGGCAGAAGCCTGTTCGACAGACAGGCTCGTGGCGTGGAGCCCACCGCGGCGGCGAGAGAGCTGGCAGCGGATATAGGCGACAAGTTAGACGACGCGGAAAGCGCACTAGCCTCTGCAAGGGCTCGCTCAATGGAGTTGGCTGGCGCACTCCAGATCATAGGTCATGCTGATTTTCTAGCCGAAGTCGTTTCGAGGCAGCTCAAACCTCTGTTGGAGGACGGCATTCGCATCCGAATGCAAAGCGGTAATCACGAGTCGATCTGCCGTTTGCTCATAGAAGGAGAATGCGACCTGGGGGTATCAGCTACAGCTCCTGATAACCCTCGGCTTCGCAGTGAACTCATGTTCACGGATGACGTCATTGCAGTTGCTGCACCGGCGGTTGTGAAGCGACTCGTTGCAGCGGAAGACTTCGTCGGCGCACTGGAAGCCGAACCGATACTGGCTTACAGCCTCGCTTTGCCGCTCATTGATGCCTGGTTAACGTTTAATCGAATTGAAATAACTACCTCCATGCCCGCAATGGTCGGCCAGGATTTAAGGACACTGCGTACACTTCTGATCGATGGGTTTGGTTGGAGCACCCTCCCCGCGTACCTGTGCAGGCCACATATTGAAAGCGGCGAGCTTGAAGAAATCCCTGCGCCTGTAGGCCACTCAAGTCGTGACTATCATTTGATATGGACGCCAAGTGCGTTGCGCCAACCTCGCGTTGCTCATGCCCGACAGGCGTTGCTTTGGAGATTGAGAGATAGACGCAGGGTGAATGAAATCGGTTAGCGGCAATGGCTAAACACTATTAACGCCTCAAGCCAAACTTTTCACTGCCTGGAGCGTCTTCTCTTAACGGTGCGACTTGGTATAGCAATTCAAGACCACTGAGCTCAACTAAGGAGTGGTGATGACCTTTTATATTTTCCTCCTGGCCTGCGGTGCTGCGGCAAGCACAGGCTTCTTTTTCAAACCGGGACAGTGGTACGAATCTCTTACTAAACCCAGCTTCACACCACCCGTTTGGGCGTTTCCGGTCGCTTGGTCAATTATCTATTTGTTACTCGCCTGGGCTGGGTACCGGTTGAGCTTGATGCCGGGAAGCCAAGTGGTAATGGCCTTATGGGCGGCGCAGATTGCGCTTAATACGCTTTGGACACCGGTGTTCTTTGGTGCGCACCGCATTTTCGCCAGTATGGTGATCCTCATCCTGCTCTGGCTTGTCGTCGCGGCAATGGTGGTGATGGCTGTGCGGCTTGACGTCATCACGGGCTTGATCCTGTTTCCCTACCTTGCCTGGCTTTGCGTAGCCGGCGCTCTGAATATTTCCATCCTGCGCAATAACCGTTGATGCAGGAAAACACTGGCCAGCCACAGGCTGCAGAACAATCCATGACGAAGGGGTTGCCAGGCCGAAACTGTCATCATCTGTTCGCTCTTGATCGTATTGAAGCTCCATCAAAGCTCACGCAAAAGCGGCCAGCGGCGTGACGAGTTCCATCCCAGTGCCAGCCGCCCGGAGCCTGCGATGAAAATCGTCGAGAAAATGATCAACAGCAGCCAGGCGAACTGCCCTTCGGCCAAGCTCCATTGCGGATGAACCAGCATCACCGATACCGCCAGCAGAAACAGAATCGGCAGGGTCGAAAGGCGCGTCAGAACACCCAATATGATCAAGACCGGGCACAGCACCTCCGCGAAAATTGCCAATGACAACGTCAACGTACTTCCCATGCCGAAAGGATCTTCGATCAATCCCAACTCGTGCTGAAAATTGAGAAGCTTGGGGAGTCCATGCGCCAACATCAGCATCAGGCAACCGCTGATTCGCAGCCAACACAGTGCGAGATCGCTTGCAGCCATTCTCTTTTCAACATCACGCATGGACATGCTCCCTTGCTTACATTTCATGCTGGACGGCCGGCTGCGAAAAACATCCAAACCCAAATTTCGCCTCATCCCTAAGGGGATGAGGCGAAATCAGGATCAGTGCCCTTCCGATGCGCCAAACATCGACTTGGCGTAAATCAGACCGAGGCCGTAAGCGCCGCCATGAGCGATGGAGGTTTTCACCGTCTCGTTATAGGTATCGCTACGAGCCCAGTCGCGCTGCAGTTCCAGCAGGTATTGAAGCGAGGTCATGGGGCGCGCACCGGCCTGAACCATGCGGGTGATCGCACGCTCATGAGCCTCATCCGAAACGTCGCCGCAGGCATCGCAAATGACGTAAACCTCGAACCCTTGTTCAAGCGCAGAGAGTGCTGGTCCGACGATGCAAACCGATGTCCAGAGACCGGCAAGAACAACTCTGTTGCGACCGATTCTGTTCACTTCAACGGCGATGCGTTCATCCTCCCAGGTGTTCATGCTGGTTCGATCGATGAGCGCCTGCCCTGCAAATGTCGAAGTAATTTCCTCAAACATGGGGCCGGAAAAACTTTTTTCGGCGACCGTGGTAAGAATCGCCGGAACGTTGAATTCCTTCGCTGCTTTGGAGATCAGAGCAGCGTTATTTCGAAGGGTGACTGCGTCTATGGATTTGGTTGCAAAGGACATCTGTGACTGGAAGTCGATCAGGATCAGAGCGTGATTGGCAGGATCCAACAAGCCTTTACCAGGTGCTGCTTTTGCAGTGGCCATAATACTTCTCCAGATACGTAGGGGAGCGCGTATTCTCTGGCTCATTGGGGTAGCGCGATTGTACAAATGTGCGTTTTTTTTAAATTTTGTGCTTGTCGATGTACCGGGTTCTACAAAATTTCCAGATACGCACATTCGTACAATCGCACTGCTCCAAAAGCCCATGAGAATGCCCATTCCCAAATGGAACGACTCGCTCATGCAGCTCGCACCGATAGTCTTCATTACCGCTAAACGGCAAAAAAGAGTGGCTCAACTTCGCGTCACTCACTGGCTGTTGCTCATCGCCGCCGCCAGCGGGACAGCCTTGGCCGACGAACCTCAAGCGCAAGGCTTTGTGGATGGTTCGACACTCAATGTACTGAACCGAAATTTTTTCCTGCAAAGTGACTACCGATCCCCTTCTGCGGCGAACCAAAACTACAAACAGGAATGGGCTCAGGGGTTTATCGCTTCGTTTGCCTCAGGTTTTACCCCCGGCACCGTCGGGTTCGGCGTCGATGCCCACGGATTTCTCGGTGTGAAACTCGATGGCGGCAAGGGCCATGCCGGTACAGGCTTGCTACCGCTGGATTCGGATGGCCGCAGTGAGAGTGACTACTCCAGCGCCGGTGGCGCGTTAAAACTGCGCACTTCAAGAACTACCCTCGCCTACGGCGAGATGACCGTGGAAACCCCGGTGTTCGACACCAGCGACAAACGTCTGCAACCGGAATACGCCACGGGTTTTCTGCTCGACAGCCGCGAATATGCTGACGTGCATGTCCAGGCTGGGCACTTCACTGCGTTCAAGAATCAGGATGCCACCACCAGCAAAGGTGACTTCACTGGCTACGGTGTGAGCACCGATACCGGTGGTATCAGCTTCCTCGGCGCCCAACTGTTCGAAGACCGGCCATTGGGCGGTGCACTGTACGCTTCCGAACTGACCGAGACCTGGCGTCAGTACTACGCCAACCTGCATCTGAAGCAATCCGGGTTCTTTCTCGACGGCAATGTTTATCACACGCAGGATTACGGCAATGCTGTCGCCGGAGCGATCGATAACACAGCCTATAGCTTGTCCGGAAAATATACCCTCGGTGCCCAGGGCTTCACCGTGGCTTATCAGAAAATCCAGGGTGACACGCCGTTCGACTTTGTTGGTGGCGACTCGATCTACCTCGCCAACTCAATCAAATACGCTGACTTCAACGGCCCCGGCGAAAGCTCGTGGCAGGCCCGCTATGACCTCGACCTGGCCACCTTCGGTATCCCCGGTTTGACCTTCATGACCCGCTATGTTGCCGGTCGCGACATCGACGGCACAAATGCGCCCAAGGGCGGCGCGTATAACCCATTTGACCCGGACACTGGCCAGTTCGTCCCGCAACAAGGGGACGGCGGGCGACATTGGGAGCGGGACATCGATCTGCACTACATCGTGCAATCAGGGCCGGCCAAGGACTTGTCCATGAAATTGTCCCATGTGACCCATCGGGCCAACGCCGCCCAGGCCGGGGACGACATCGACCGGATTTACATCGTCATCGAGTACCCGCTCTCTTTTGGGCATCTTTAAACCATCCGCGATTTTGGCGTCGACTGATTTGTGAACAGACGACATCACCCCTCGTGTGATGTGCGGCTACATATGCGCCAGGATCAGGTCAAAAGTTGCTCACTTATTGCCATTTGATTTCGCCCTCGAGCCACCAGCCATCGATGGAAGTCACGACAGTGAGCTTTATCGAAAGCATCTTTGGCACCCACCAAAAAATACGACGAAGGCATTTGCAGCCCCTGCGCAAACGGCATGATCAAACGACCATCCGTCACCGCATCAGCAATCATTGAGTATTGCGCCAATACAACGCCTTGCCCAAGGATCGAGGCCTGGATTGCCATTGACGATAATGAATAGACACGATAACCGTCACAAATTTGCGAACAGTCGACTTGTTGCGTGCTGAACCAATCGCGCCAAGAAGGTGGTGAAGCAAATTTAGGTAACCAATCTATGGACAATAGTGGATAAGCCAACAGATCCGCCGGCGTTCGTAGAGGCAAATCGGCACGCAGCAGGTGTGGGCTACAGACTGGAACGACACAGTCGCGGAACAGCTCAACGGCGTGCTCGGTTGAACCATAATCGCCATACGTCACCCGAAAATCGATTTCATAGCCATCGGGTGCGGGTTCAGCATGGCTGCCATCAAGAAACAGATTGAGTCCTGGGTGCTCGCTCTGCCATGTGTAAATAAGCGGAGCCAACCAATCTGAAAGCAGCGATGGCAAGGCACTGATTCGCAGGTTGGTAGCGCTCTTCGCTCGCTCGACTTCTACCTGTGCAATGCGCAATGTTTCAAACGCTGCCACGCAGCTATCGTGATAACGCTGCCCCGCAGCAGTCAGGCGGATACGCTTGCCTACCCTGAAGGTCAAACTCATCCCCAGGCTGTCCTCCAGCAATCTCATTTGCTGGCTGACAGCACCCGCCGAGATGCCCAGACGCCTCGCCGCTTCGACAATTCCGCCAAAGCGCCCTACCGCTTCAAACACCTGGATGGCTCGCAGAGAAGGCAAGTTGTTCATCAGAGACTCCAGAATAGCGAGCGCCGATTAATACTTTAGCTCAGCTATACAAAGCAACAGTTTTTGACATCTTTTCGAATATTCAGACTCTCGTATTCTGGTCCTGCCAACGCTGCCTCTTGCAGGCAGTCAAGGCCACCTGAATTAGCCCTGCACCAAGACCTTGCATTAGCCATGCGCAAACTCCAATGACTGAAAAAGGCAAAGAAAAATGAAAAAAATCATTCTCGCCACGGTATTTGCTCTCGCGTCGACCGGCGCGCTCGCTAACGATTTGAGTACGATCCGCTTCGGTGTAGATCCAACGTTCGCACCCTTTGAATCAAAGGAGCCCAGCGGAAAACTAGTCGGTTTCGACATTGATCTGGGCAATGCCATTTGCGCTCAGCTGAAGGTCAAGTGCGTATGGGTGGAAGTCGCTTTCGACAGCATCATCCCGGCACTAAAGGCGAAGAAATTCGATGGCATTCTTTCGGCGATGACAGTCAACGAAAAACGTAAAGAAAATATCGCGTTCTCCGACCGCCTCTACAACTCCCCCAGTCGTCTGATCGCCAAGGCTGATAGCGGTTTGCTTCCCACTGTGGAGTCGCTCAAGGGCAAGCGTGTCGGCATCGCTCAAGGCAGTACCCAGGAGGCTTACGTCAAGGAAATTTGGGCACCGCACGGGGTTACCATGGTGTCCTACACCAATCAGGACCTGCTCTACCCGGACCTGATCAGTGGCCGTATCGATGCCACCCTGACTGACGCGGTCGTTGCAGACATCGGCTTCTTGCAGACGCCGCAAAATAACGGTTTCGCCTTTGCTGGCGACGCTGTCCAGAATGAAAAGCTACTGGGCCAGGGGATAGCGATTGGCCTGCGCAAGGATGACCAGGCGCTGATCAAAGCCATCAACGGCGCACTGGCCGAAATGCACGAAAATGGAACCTACGAAGCACTCCAAAAGAAGTACTTCAGCTTCGATATCTATAACTGATTCCTTTTGCTGGCTGGCTCTGATCGTTCTTGCGTGGCGATCAAGAGCCCAGGCCATGCGCTCCCTCACAGTTTCCCACTGACTTGCGAGCCTCTGAATAGACGGCCTGTGGACCGCTATTGCCGAAGGAGAGACAGAACATGTTTTTACAGGGTTATGGTGCGCTGATTCTCGAAGGCACCTTCACAACCATCAAGCTGGCGTTACTCTCGCTGTTGCTATCGGTGTCATTGGGTTTGCTGGGGGCGTCGGCAAAGCTTTCCCGCCAGCGGCCCCTGCAAGTGTTGGCAACAGGTTACACAACGTTGATCCGTAGTGTTCCAGACCTGGTAATCATGTTGCTGTTGTTCTACAGCCTGCAAATTCTGTTGAACGTCTTTACCGAATCGATGCACTTCGAACAAGTTGATCTCAATCCATTTGTTGCCGGGGTTTTTACCCTTGGCTTTATCTACGGTGCTTATTTCACCGAGACGTTTCGCGGAGCCTTTCAGTCAGTACCTGCCGGCCAGCTTGAGGCTGCCATCGCCTATGGAATGAATCGTCGACAAATTTTTGTGCGAGTTCTGTTCCCACAAATGATGCGCTTCGCACTTCCAGGTATAGGCAACAACTGGCAAGTGCTGATCAAGGCAACCGCACTGGTCTCGATTATCGGCCTTATCGATATCGTCAAGGTGACGCAGGATGCCGGCAAACACTCAATGCAATTGTTCTACTTCAGTCTGATTGGCGCTCTGATTTATCTAGCGATCACCACCCTGTCCAACGGCATCCTGATGTGGCTGGAGCGCCGCTACTCTGCCGGTGTCAGAGGGGCACAGCTATGATCGAAATCATTCAGGAATATTGGCAATCCTACCTCTGGTTCGATGGCTATCAACTTTCCGGCGTTGCCATGACGTTGTGGCTGCTGGTGGTATCCATCGCCATCGGCGGTGCCCTCTCTGTACCACTGGCTGTTGCACGTGTTTCACGAAATCCATTCATTCGCGGGCCAGTCTGGTTCTATACCTATGTGTTTCGAGGTACGCCGCTGTATATCCAGTTACTGCTTCTTTATACCGGTGTGTACAGCCTGGAAATGATCCGATCCCAACCGGAACTGAATGCCTTCTTCCGCGAAGGAATCAATTGCACGTTATTGGCTTTTGCCCTCAACACCTGCGCCTACACCACGGAGGTTTTCGCCGGAGCGATCCGTGCGGCACCTTACGGTGAAATTGAAGCTGGTCGCGCTTATGGCATGTCCAGCTTTACCTTGTACCGACGAATCATTTTGCCGTCGTCGTTACGCCGTGCGCTGCCGTACTACAGCAATGAAGTGATCCTCATGCTGCACTCCACCACCCTCGCCTTCACCGCCACCGTTCCTGATTTGCTAAAAGTCGCCCGTGATGTGAACTCGGCCACTTACGCCTCGTTCGAGGCATTCGGTATAGCGGCGGTGCTCTATGCCTCGATGGTGTTTACCCTGGTCTGGCTTTTTCGTCGCTGCGAAATTCGCTGGCTGGCCTTCTTGAAACCTCAAGCGCATTGACCTGCCGTCACTTGGAGAGCATCGATTATGTACAAACTAAGTGTTGATGACCTGTACAAGAAGTACGGGCCCCACGAAGTCCTCAAAGGTGTGTCACTCAAAGCCAAGGCCGGTGATGTCATCAGCATCATCGGCTCCAGCGGATCGGGCAAGAGCACCTTCCTGCGCTGCATCAACTTCCTCGAACAGCCCTGTGCCGGACGAATTACCGTGAACAACGAGGAGATACGTACTAAACACGATATCAACGGCGCCATGAGTGTGGCCGACCCGCGTCAGCTACAACAAATACGCACCAAACTGTCCATGGTCTTCCAGCACTTCAACCTGTGGCAGCACATGACCGTGCTGGAAAACATCATCGAAGCGCCCATTCATGTCCTTGGCATTAAGCGCAAGGAAGCTGTGCAACGCGCCCACGAGTACCTGCGCAAGGTTGGCCTGGACTCAAGCGTGGAAAGTAAATATCCCTCGCATCTCTCCGGCGGTCAGCAACAGCGCGTGGCGATTGCTCGTGCGCTGGCGATGGAGCCGGAAGTGATGCTGTTCGATGAGCCGACATCAGCGCTCGACCCGGAGCTGGTCGGCGAAGTGTTGAAAGTGATGCAAGCGCTGGCAGAAGAAGGCCGAACCATGGTCGTGGTCACCCACGAGATGGGCTTTGCCCGCAACATTTCCAACCACGTCATGTTCTTGCATCAAGGTCGCGTGGAAGAAGAAGGACATCCCGGTGAAGTATTGGTCAACCCGAAAAGTGAACGATTGACCCAGTTTCTTTCCGGGCGATTGAAATAACGCTTCGTACTTCAAAACCCTGGCACTGGACACTCCACGAGCGTCCGGTACGAGCGATCGACAAGAGACGAATATGAGCACAGGTTTTCCCACGCACCCGAGTTACATCAACCAGCGGGAGCAATTTCTGGCTGCCGCTAAAGCGGCAGATGCCCGCCTGACAACCTACCTCCACCCATTGAACGGGCCCTTTGGCGAGCCACTGAGCACCGATGTCGCCTGGCTTGGCGATCCACACGCCAGGAAAGTGCTGGTCGCCCTCAGCGGCACCCATGGTGTCGAAGGTTTCTATGGCTCGAACTGTCAGATCAGATGGTTACAGGAGTTCAACGAAAGGACCTTGCCTACCGATGTCGCGGTGCTGATGATCCACCTCATCAACCCCTGGGGTACGGCCTGGATACGACGCGTCAATGAAGACAACATCGACCTCAACCGCAACTATCTGGACTTCACTCAAAGCCTGCCCGATAACCGCCAGTACGAGGCATTACACGCCATCTATTCCTGCGAACAGCTGTCGGGGCCATCCCGCGAACAGACCGACGCCCTACTCAACGATCGTGTTCGCACAGAGGGCTGGACAGCGGTGATGTCGATCGTCGAGGCCGGCCAGTACAACCACCCAGACGGTCTTTACTACGGCGGACAGGCTCCGAGTTGGACGAACAGAACCCTGCGCAGGATTTTACAAGAGCACTTGAGCCACACCCAGGCCGTCATGTGTTTTGACCTTCACACCGGCGCTGGGGACTATGGCCACCCAATGCTGATGACCATTGCCCAATCAACCTATCCAGCGCTTCGTGATGCTCAAGCGATCTATGGGCCGTGGCTGTACACCCTGATCACAGGCCCCGGCAGCCAGAGTGATACGGGCGTAGCCGCAACCGCGACGGGCTACACATCACAAGCCATCATTGACGCGCTACCGCACATACACTTGATGCCATTCGTCATTGAATGCGGTACTTACCCGGGAGAACAGATCCACACTGTTTTACGTAACGACCATTGGTTGCACCTGCATGGGGATTTCGCAGATCCAGTTGCCGGGCAAATCAAATTGGAGCTAATCGAACAGTTCTACCCAGCCGATCCTGATTGGCAAGCCGTGGTCTGGCAGCGCACTCGGCAAATTTGGGAGCGTGCCTTGGCGGCACTGCCACTCATTCAACCGCCAGCCAATCAGTAAATCCCTGGCCCACCACATCGGCTGAAATCTTCGATATACCACCCCACATTCAAGACTGCATTGCGCGGTCTTGAGTGCGTTGCCAGAGACGGTCTCAAGTACGGATTCCTCGCACTCATTCAACCAATGATCTGTTAGTAAATCTAAATAAACGAACAGATTTAAACATCTATTCTCACTCAATCAGATCCTCGTAACCTGTCCTCCTTGTTAGCCATCGTTCGCCAGCACAGGGCGAACAACACAATAATAAGGAGAACCCCCATGTTTCTTCGAAACGCATGGTACGTAGCCGCCAGTGAAGCCGAACTGGGTGAGGACCTGCACCCCGTCATGCTTCTCAGTGAGTCTGTGGTGCTTTACCGAAAGAGTGACGGCACGCCGGTAGCCCTTGAAGATGCCTGCCCTCACCGTAAGCTGCCACTGTCAATGGGCCGTCGCAAAGGTGATGACATTGAGTGCGGTTACCACGGATTGACCTTCGACTGCTCGGGCAGCTGCGTCCGAGCGCCCGGTAGTCAACGCATTCCCCAAGGCGCCAGGGTTCGTAGCTACCCCCTCGCCGTGCGCTACGGTTTGATCTGGATCTGGATGGGTGATCCACAGTTGGCAGACGAAGCAAAAATTTGTCACGTGCCTGAATGGGGTGACCCCGCATGGGGCCTCAATCGTGGCGACAGCATGGTGATCCCGTGCAACTACCTGTACATGACCGACAACCTGCTGGACCCCGCACATGTCGCGTGGGTGCATCAATCTTCGTTTGGTAACGCGGCCTGCGCCGAAGAGCCTTTACAAACCACGGTAACCGAGGTGGGTGTGATCGTTTCTCGGTGGATGCGCGATGTCGAAGTGGCGCCGTTCTATGCCAAGTTCGTCAAGTTCAGCGGTCATTGTGATCGTAAGCAGCACTACGAGGTGCATTACCCGTCCCAGGCCATTATCAAAGCCCTGTTTACACCCGCTGGTACGGGTAGTGATGAAGGAGAACTGCACGAACAGGTGTTCCTGATGAACTCCTACAACTTCATGACCCCCATCGACGAATCGAACACCCGTTATTACTGGTTCCAGGTCCGCAATTTCGATACCGAAAATGAAGAGGTGTCTCGCCAGTTCGATGAGGACGTGCAGCACGCCTTTGCTGAAGATCGGGTCGTGCTGAGTGCCGTGCATAAGGGAATGGCGAACAAACGCACGCCCAACATCGACCTGGCATCCGACTCTGGACCGCTACGATTTCGCCGTAATCTCGATAAATTGATTGCCCAGGAACAAGCTGGCAACTTGATTCCGCTGACCCAACAACACACTGCGCAACCAAAGACGGAGGCGTGAGATGGGTACTCAATTGCAAACGCAGTCCTCCTCTGCAGGCTTCAAAACCTACCGGGTGATTGAGAAAAAACAAGAGAGCACAGTCATCACATCCTTCGTCCTGACAGCGAGCGACGGCGTTTCCGATCTGCGCTTTCGCCCGGGACAGTTCCTCATCGTTCGCCTGTCCCTGGGCAGCGGTGTAACGGCGTTGCGCAACTACAGTCTCTCCGGAGACGCCAATGACCCTTCACGCGTACGCATTTCAGTCAAACGCGAGCCTGCACCGTTCGATCAGCCAGAGCTGCCGCCGGGTCAAGGGTCCAACCACCTGCACGACCATGTGCAAGTGGGCGACGCGCTCGAGATCGCTGGCCCCACAGGCACCTTCGTGCTGGACGAAGAGAGCCCACGGCCCGTGGTGTTGTTCAGTGGTGGCGTGGGACTCACGCCGATGCTGAGCATGCTCCATCAACTGAGCACACATTCGTCGCGTGCGGTGTATTTCATCCATGCCTGCGAAAGTGGAACGGTACATGCTTTTCGCGACGAGGTTTTGGCACTGGCCAACCGTCGTCCAGGGATCAGCGTGCACTTCTGCTACCGCAACCCGGATGCCGACGATCATGCCAACAAGGCCTTTCACAGCCAGGGCCTGGTCAGCCGGAAGACTTTGCAAGGGTTACTTCCGCTGGACGACTACGACGTCTACCTGTGCGGCCCCCGGTTGTTCATGCAGGCAAATTGGCGACTCTTGCGCGACCTCGGGATCGACAGCAAGCGCATTCACTATGAGTTCTTCGGCCCGGCCACCATCCTCGAGGAGGATGAAGTCGTACCCGTGGCTCCCCTCCCCCTTATGTCGCCTGCCCCCAAAGCGCCGAGCGCGTCGATAGAGGGCGCGCTGACCGTGGAGTTTCTGCCATCCGGTACACGCGTGGCCTGGGATCAGAATTGCCAATCACTGCTTGAACTTGCCGAACAGTCCGGCCTGACTCCGTCATTCAATTGCCGGGCGGGTCTGTGCAACACCTGTCAAGTCACCCTTCGTGAAGGTTCTGTCGAGTATTTCGAAGAACCACTCGATACCCCTGAAAGCGGCAGCATCCTGCTCTGTTGTACCCGCCCGACCACCGCGGTGACGGTGGACTTGCGGCAGTGACCTTCCAATCACACCCCATTAATGTCTGGCGCTTTCGTTGCACTGAGGAATCAAGAACATGATCAAATCGCGAGCCGCCGTAGCCTTCGCGGCCAACCAGCCCCTGCAAATCGTCGAAGTCGACGTGGCGCCACCCCAGGCGGGTGAAGTACTGGTGCGTATCATCGCCACCGGGGTCTGCCATACCGATGCCTTCACCCTTTCCGGTGCTGACCCGGAAGGCCTTTTTCCAACCATTCTCGGTCACGAAGGCGGCGGTATTGTCGAGGCGATTGGCGAGGGTGTTACATCAGTGGCGGTTGGCGACCACGTGATCCCCCTTTACACCCCAGAGTGCGGCGAGTGCAAATTCTGCCTGTCCGGCAAAACCAACCTTTGTCAGAAAATCCGCGCCACTCAGGGCAAGGGCATGATGCCTGATGGCACCAGCCGCTTCTCCTACCAGGGCGAACCGATCCATCACTACATGGGCTGTTCGACGTTTTCTGAATACACCGTATTACCGGCAATCTCGTTGGCGAAAATCCCCAGGGAAGCGCCGCTAGAGAAGGTGTGTTTGCTCGGTTGCGGTGTCACCACCGGCATCGGTGCAGTGCTCAATACCGCCAAGGTCGAGGCCGGCGCCACGGTAGCGATCTTCGGTTTGGGCGGCATCGGTCTGGCCGCCATCATCGGCGCCACCATGGCCAAGGCGGGTCGGATCATCGCTGTCGATATCAATCCGGCCAAGTTCGAGATAGCCAGACAACTGGGAGCTACCGACTTCGTCAATCCGAAGGATTACGACAAGCCAGTTCAGGAGGTCATCGTCGAGTTGACTGAAGGCGGCGTCGATTACTCCTTCGAGTGTGTCGGCAACGTTCAGTTGATGCGCGCCGCGCTGGAAAGCTGCCACAAGGGTTGGGGCGAGTCGGTGATCATCGGCGTCGCCGGTGCTGGACAGGAAATCAGCACGCGGCCCTTTCAACTGGTGACCGGCCGCGTCTGGCGTGGTTCGGCCTTCGGCGGTGTTAAGGGACGCAGCGAACTACCCAGCTATGTCGAGAAAGCGCAAAAGGGCGAAATCCCGCTGGACACTTTCATCACCCACACCATGGGCCTGGATGACATCAACGAAGCCTTTGACTTGATGCACGAAGGCAAAAGCATTCGCACCGTTATCCACTTTGATCGCTGAGCCTGGGCGCAGCGACGCTCGTCAGGCTTGCCCTGGTATAACTGCATCACCACACACTGTGTTTACACTCGGAGAAGTCAATAGATGAGCATCTTTACCCACGTTACCGTCGGCACCAACGATCTGAACAAGGCCCGTGCTTTTTACGACAGCGCATTGGGTCAGCTAGGCCACAAGCGCATCGCCGATCTGGCCGATAACGGCTCGATATGGGGTGTTGACGCCCCTTCCTTCTTCGTCCTGAAGCCAGCCAATGGTGCCCCTGCCAGCGTAGGCAACGGCGTTACCGTCAGCTTCGAAGCGCCGAATCGCGCCTCGATTGATGCCTTCCACGCAGCAGCATTGGCGGCCGGTGGTACCGATGAAGGGGCGCCAGGAACTCGCGATTGGGCGCCGAATGCCTATGCTGCCTATGCTCGAGACTTGGATGGTAACAAGCTGGCCGTATACTGCTTCAAACCCGTCTAACTATTGATCTTGTGTGAAGAGAGGTTTGCTGACTGGTTTGCAGAGCCATCTGAGTGACTTCTCTTCACATGCCGCCACTCACTTTTGGACTGCCCGATGGTGCTCAGTCCATCGAGTCCAAGCCGCTCAAACAACACTGACGGTGTCGTCCGGGGCAAAATAGACCTTGTCACGGCCACTCTTTTTGGCCACATACAGCGCCTTGTCGGCTTCGTTGATCCAGACTGTTGGGTCCGCCATTTCACTGCGGTACGACGCGAGGCCGATACTCAGGCTGACACGCAACTCGGGCAACTGCTCATTGCGGTAGCTACCCATTACCTTTCGTAGATGCTCCATCTTTTCGCCGGCTTGGCTCAGTGAGCAATCGCGCAGGATCACGCAGAACTCATCGCCGCCATAGCGACCGGCCAAGTCGCCTTGTCGCAGGTTTTTTTTCAGTTCAGTGCTCAGTTTGAGGAGCACGCAATCGCCAACGACATGGCCGTAAGTGTCGTTGATCTGCTTGAAGTGATCGACATCGATGATCGCGATGGCCGCTTCACTGCGCTCCTGTCGGCAGGTATGAAACCGCAGGTGAAGCAAGTCCTTCAACGACCCATGATTGAGCAAACCGGTAAGGCTGTCGGTACGACTCAGGGTGCCGAGGTGACGTTTGTGCTCGGCAAGTTTGATGGCCAGGCGATAACAGACCCAACCCAAGGCCAAGGGGTAGAGCGTGAGCATCGGTAGGCAGGCGTAGATCTGCAGGGGGGTTACAGTGAGTTGCAATCCCGGGCCGAACAACGCAATCGACACCAGCATGCCAGTACCTTGGGCCAGTACACCATACCCAAACAGGCGTTGACCGCCGGCGGCGACGTTGTTCATCGTCATCATCGAAAGGATGGTGACGGTGGGCAGAGGATTGAACTGCATGGTCGCTGCCCAGAATCCACCCAAAAGTGAATCGTAGAGCAGGTTGCGTCGCTCTGCCTGATACGGTTCGCGTGTACGAGTGGACAGTTGATAGGCCAGGTGCGGCCAAACCAGGCCATTGAAAAACAGCAGTATCCATACCCATCCCGGTAAGCCCAACGGCGCGATCGCGGCCAGCACGCTGAGCATGCCGATCGACAGGCCGATGATGCGTGGCAGGTAAATTCGATTGGCAAACGAAAGTCCTTTTCCAGTTTTATTTTTCGTCATCCCTGGTTCCAATCATGTTCGGTCCCCCGACCGTTATTGGTCACTATGGGGGTCGTCGCAGCGTGTGTATTGTTCAGCATTAACTCATGGATGAAGAGTGGCGTTGCAAGCCAATTCAAGGATTGTATGGCCCAGTCATGATCATTCACGTCGCGTTTCGTCCCGCGAACTTGGCCACCGAACGAAACAGCCGACTTGAATCAAACCAGCAAATCCACAGTCTGCAACATCCGCCGATACGGCGAATGCGCCTGCCCCATCTCATGTTGAATGGTTTCAATCAAACATTCCAGAAACCGCTCGGCTGCCGGTCTCAGTGGCTGTCCGCTACGACTGATGGCGCCCACCGAAGCGCTGCCCACCAAGTCTCGCAATGGCAAGGCGCACAAACCTTCGCGTTGAGCGCAAATCTCTACCAGCGGCCAGGGAAAGATGCTCAACATGTCTGTTTCGCGCAGCAAACTCATGATGATCGAGATCGAATGGGCGAAATGCACATGGCCCTGAGTCGAAATCGCGCCGTCTTGTTGTGAGGCCAGTATCCAGTCGGCGGATTTCAGTTCCTCCATGCTGTGGCAGTCGGACAACGGGTGTTGCTGGCGAGCCACCACGGCACAGTCGGCCGTGAACAAAGGCTGATAAGTCAGATCGGTGCTGGAAAAACGCGTATCGAGACGCCCGATAAACAGGTCGACTCTCGCCTCGCGCAGCATTGGGCACGCCACGGATGAAAGCCCTTCGTACAATTCGAGTTGCACCTGCGGGAACAGTTGGCGAAAACGCACAACCGCCTTGGGCATGAGCGTCATCGCCAACCAGGGCGTGACGGCAACCGACAAACTTCCTGTCAGCTCCCCATTTTCATCAGCCAATACCTGTTGCGCATTGCTCATTTGCGCCACTACCAGGCGTGCCTGAAGCAACAGCTTCTTGCCAAGTTCAGTAAACACAATCCCCGAGGTATTACGGATCAGCAGTTGCGTCGCGCTGTCCTGCTCCAGCTTCTGAATGGCCTTGGTGACCGCGGCCGGCGATGTGTCGAGGCTTTTGGCAGCACCTCGGATGCTGCCCGCGTCGGCCACTGCCACCAGTGCATTGAGTTGATAGAACTTCATGGTATCCGCCACTGTTAACCGTAGGTTGTCGCGTTCACTTTCGATTGCCTGTCAGCAGTTGCCCTGGCCTTCTACTCTCGGTTCCACACCGCCCGGGCTTCGATCCTCAGCAAAGGACCGTACCAGAGGTGCCTCCAACGGGTCACCAAGGAAAACGCTGCCAATGACAGACTCCATCGCACTGTTGAAAGAAATTGAGCAGGAAATGCGTGAACTGCGCCACCAGATCCATGCCAATCCTGAACTCGGTTACCAGGAGGTAGAGACCAGCGAACTGGTCGCCCAGCGGTTGCTTGAATGGGGTTATGAGGTCAACCGTGGGATCGCTGAAACCGGAATTATTGCCACGCTGAAAAAGGGCACGAGCACCCGTGTGATCGGAATACGGGCTGATATGGACGCTTTGCCGATCCTCGAAAAAACCGGCCTGCCCTATGCCAGTCGCGTACCCGGCAAGATGCACGCCTGCGGCCATGACGGGCATACGGTGATGCTCCTCGCGGCTGCTTACGCCCTCGCCCATGGCCACCCGTTCGACGGCACCGTGCGCCTGATTTTCCAACCCGCCGAAGAAGGCCTGGCCGGCGCTCGACGCATGATCCAGGAAGGCGTGCTGCAACAGTTCCCGTGCGATGCGGTGTTCGCGGCACACAACATGCCCGGCTACCCTGTCGGCAAACTCGGCTTTCGGGCCGGCCCCTTCATGGCATCCGCCGACCAGGTCAACGTAACGATTCACGGTAAAGGTGGTCACGGCGCCATGCCGCACTTGAGCGTCGACCCGGTGGTGGTCTGCGCCAGTATCATCATGGCCTTGCAGACCATTGTCTCGCGCACCGTTTCGCCTCAGGAAATGAGCGTGATCACCGTTGGATCAATCAACGCAGGCAAGGCTTCCAACGTGATCCCGGACAGCGCACACATGCTGATCTCCGTACGCTCGCTAAACAATGCGGTCAGGGACCAGCTCGAGCAGCAGATTTGTAAGCTCATTCATGCCCAGGCCGACGCGTTCGGCGCGACTGCCGAAATCCAATACAGTGCCGACTACCCCTTGCTGGTCAATGATCATGAAATGACCCGGTTCGCCAGCCAGGTGGCCACCGACTGGCTGGGTGAAGACGCAGTCCTGAACGATATCGTGCCCTTCAATGGCAGCGAAGACTTTGCCTATTTCCTGCAAAAGTGCCCTGGTTGCTACCTGATCATCGGCAATGGCGACGGCGAGAAGAGCTGCATGGCTCACGACCCGCGCTACGACTTCAACGATGACATCCTGATCCGGGGGGCGGGCTTCTGGGTCAAGTTGACCGAAGCATTCCTGCCGCTGAACGCTTGAGATACGACCTGTCAAACCGCTAAAACCAATAAAAATGAGGTCATCATGCAGCTACTTAACCGTCACTACGCCGCCCTGCTGTTCGGATTGATCATCGCCCCGCTGTCCCACGCGCAGCCAGTGATCAAGTTCGGGGTGGACCCCAGCTACCCACCCTTCGAGACAAAACAGCCAGATGGCTCATTGAGCGGTTTCGATATCGACCTGGGTAACGCCCTGTGTGCCGAGTTGCAAGTCAAGTGCATTTGGGTCGAGCAGAGTTTCGACGGCATGATCCCGGCGCTGAAGGCCAGGAAATTCGACGCCATCCTTTCCGCCTTCAGCGCCACCGAAGTGCGTCGCCAGCAGGTCGATTTCAGCGACAAAATCTACACTGCCCCCTCTTCACTGGTCGCGAGAAAGAACACTGGACTACTGCCGACGTCGCAGTCATTGCAAGGCAAATCGGTCGGGGTCGTTCAAGGCTCGCTGCATGAAAGTTACGCCAAAGCGCAATGGGGTCGTCAGGGCGTCAATATCCTTTCCTACCAGACCCAGGACCAGGTGTTTTCTGACCTCATCAATGGTCGCCTGGATGCTGCGTTTCAGGCGTCGGTACAAGCCGACACCGGTTTACTACAAAAGCCTCAAGGCCAGGACTTTGCCTTTGCAGGCGACCCCATCACCGACAAAAGCATCATTGGCGATGGCGTCGCTATCGGCGTGCGAAAAAACCAGCCAGAACTCAGGGAGCAACTCAATACAGCCATTGCCGGTATTCGCCAGTCAGGCCAGTACGACCAGATCGCGAAGCAGTATTTCAACTTCGATATTTACGGCGAATGAGGCAGCACCATGAATGATATGACCCAACACATTGAGTCTCTCGCCTTGCCCGTCAGCGACGAAACGGTGCGCGCTTTCCAGCGCGATGGCGCGGTGTGTATCCGCAACGCGTTTACGCCTCAGCTCATCAGCGAACTGACCCAAGGTATCGAACGCAATCTGGCCCAACCCAGCCCCCGTGCCAAAGTGGCGAGCAGCCCTGACGATCCGGGCTGGTTTTTCGAAGACTTCTGTAACTGGCAAACCAATGCACACTATCGCAACTTCATCTTCAATTCGGCCCTCGCGCCCATCGCGGCCGCCTTGCTGGGCAGCCAGCAGGTACGCCTGCATCACGACCATTTACTGGTCAAGGAGCCCAATACACGTCAGCGAACCCCTTGGCACCAGGATCAGCCTTACTACAACATCAGCGGCGCAGATACCGTCAGCTTCTGGATTCCCGTCGATCCCGTGCCACGCGAATCGACCCTCGAATTCATCGCCGAATCACACAAGGGACCCTGGCTGATGCCTCGATCCTTCATGGACAGCCAAGCCAAATGGTTTGCCGAAGGCACACTCGACGAACTGCCGGACATTGAAAATCATCGCGAGGATTTCCCCATTCTGGGCTGGGCGTTGTCCCCAGGGGACATGGTGTGTTTCAACATGCTGACCTTGCATGCTTCGTCCGGGGTGGCGGGGAAAAACCGTCGCCGCGCGTTTTCAGTGAGAGTCACCGGCGATGACGTTCGGCATGCGCCAAGGCCCTGGGCCACCTCCCCTCACTTCCCCGGGCTTGAGGAAACGCTGGCAGCCGATGCCCCCTTGGAACACGAGTTGTTTCCAACCCTCTGGCCTCGCTAACCGATAAGCCTGAGCAAAAGGACTTGCTCGCGCGCACCTTAATCTCAGTTGCGTTGCCCAATCCGTCGCAGTGGCAGGTTGGCTGACCATATACACTTGCTTTGGCGTGAAGTTGGACACTTTCGGCACTTGCGGGCATCCACCGTAAGCTGTGACGATAGCCACCTTTTTCTCCAAGACTTGGCAAGCGTTCTTGCCGTACCGGAAATACGGACCGACTGATGATTAAAAATGCACCGCAAGCGCTCTATCGGCGTGCGAAGGATTTCGTGCAAGGCCAGCTTCGCGCGGGCGTTTGGAAAGCCGGTGACATGATTCCTTCAGAACACCGGTTGGTCGAGGAATTGGGCATGTCGCGCATGACGATCAATCGTGCCTTGCGCGAGCTGACCGAAGAAGGTCATTTGGTACGAATTTCCGGCGTGGGCACCTTCGTGGCCGAAAGCAAGCCGCAATCGAACCTGCTGCGGATCACCAATATTGGCGACGAAATCATCGCCCGCGGCCACAGCTACACGTGCAAGGTCTTGCACCTGGGCCGCGAAGTGGCCTCGATGCCGGTGGCGGCTGCGTTATCACTGCCGACCGGGGCTTCGGTTTTCCATGTGATCTGTGTGCACAGCGAAGAAGGCATTCCGGTGCAGCTGGAGGATCGCTACGTCAATCCCGAGATGATTCCGGAATTTCTGCAGCAGGAATTTGGCGCAAACCTGCAACCTGCCATGTATCTGTTGCAAGTGCTCCGGCCCGATGAAATGGAGCACATTGTCGAGGCCAGCCACCCCAGCAGCGATGAAAGCAAATACCTGCAAATCGATATCAACGAACCCTGTCTGGTGCTGATGCGCCGGACGTGGAATCAGAGCAAGATCGTAACTTATGTCCGCTTGATCCATCCATCTTCGCGCTATCGCCTGGGCAGTCGCCTACCGGTCAACGGTGGGCACAGGGACAGCTGACAGGGTATTGCAGTCACTCACGCATGCAGGTGTTGAGCCGGTCCTATACTGGTTGAGCCACCCTGCCCCAGACACTTTTGTCTGACCCTGAAAAGGAGATGCCGACGTGAGTACCGTGAAACTTCACCCTGTGCTGGATGCTGTGCTGGATAAGGGTTTTGAACCTGCCGCTGCGAATTTCACGGGCGGCACCGTGCAATGTCTGTGTGCGAACGACAAGGTCGAGGTCAAAATCGACGCACAAACCCTGCATAACCACGCGTGCGGTTGCAGCAAATGCTGGAAACCTCAAGGCGCGATTTTCTCCGTGGTTGCCGTGGTGCCCCGGGATAAGGTCAGCGTCACCGCCCATGGCGAAAAACTGGGTATCGACGACGAAAGCGCCACGATCCAGCGCCATGCCTGCAAGCAATGCCACGCCCATCTATTCGGGCGCATCGAGAACAAGGACCACGCGTTCTATGGCCTGGACTTCGTTCACACCGAGCTGTCTCCCCAGCGTGGATGGTGCGCGCCGGGTTTTGCGGCCTTCGTGTCCTCAGTTATCGAAACCGGTACACCGCCCGCGCAGATGAAAGGCATCCGTGAGCGCCTGCGTTCCATTGGCCTGGAAACCTATGATTGTCTGTCGCCGGATTTGATGGATGCACTGGCCACGCATGTCGCCAAGCAGAGAGGCGTCCTGCCAGCTAACTGAACAGCGACGCCCTTCCCCTGCCCTTGCCAGGCACTCATGGTGCGAGCCTCGCACCATGAGCCCAGCCAGTTAACGAGTAGAAGCAGCCGCCTCACTCATCACCAGCGCTGCCTGTCCCGCCGCCGGTTTGACCCACAACAGGTAAGCCGCCACCAGCAAGGCAATCCACACCACACCGACGGTCAATGCCGCCTGGGTATCCGGGAAGTAACCCAGCACGCCGAAGATGAAGGCCATGAAGGCAATCGCAGCCATCGGCGCATACGGCCAGAACGGCACCGGGAACTTCAGCTGTGCCACTTGCTCGGCGCTCATGGAGCGACGCATGGCCACCTGGGTCAGCAGAATCATCAGCCAGACCCAGACGGTGGCGAAGGTCGCGATTGAAGCGATCAATACAAACACGTTCTCCGGGATCAGGTAGTTCAACAGCACGCCACCGAGCAAGGCCACGCTCATGACCACCACGGTCATCCATGGCACGCCATGGCGCGACAGCTGACCAAAGGACTTCGGCGCCTGACCTTGCTGGGACAGACCGAACAGCATGCGCCCGGCACCAAAGATGTCACTGTTGATCGCCGAGATGGCCGCGGAAATCACCACGATATTGAGGATGGTAGCCGCCGAGCCGATGCCCAGATTGTTGAAAATCTGTACGAACGGGCTGCCGCTACTGCCGATCTGCTGCCACGGGAAGATCGCCATCAACACGAACAGCGTCAGCACGTAGAACAGCAGAATTCGCAGGGGAACGGCGTTGATCGCCTTGGGCAGAACGTGCTGCGGGTCCTTCGCTTCACCGGCGGTCACGCCGATGATTTCGATGCCACCGAAGGCAAACATCACCACCGCGAACGAAGCGATCAGGCCGCCGACGCCGTTGGGCATGAAGCCGCCCTGGCTCCATAGATTGCTGATACCCGTCACGTGCTCGGTTGTCGAGCTACCGACACCGAACGCCATGATGCCGAAGCCGCCAAGGATCATCGCGATGATCGCGCCGACCTTGAGCAGCGACATCCAGAACTCCATTTCACCGAAGACTTTCACGGTGCACAGGTTCAGGCCGCCAATGACGAAGACGATGCCGAGCACCCAGATCCAGCGCGCGACTTCCGGGAACCAGAAGCCCATATAGATGCCGAACGCCGTCACATCGGCCATGCCGACGATGACCATCTCGAACGCATAGGTCCAACCGAGAATGAAGCCGGCCATCGGCCCCAGGTAGGTGCTGGCGTACTGACCGAAGGAACCGGCGACCGGGTTGTGCACGGCCATCTCACCGAGGGCGCGCATGACCATGTAGACCGCCGCGCCACCGATCAGATAGGCCAGCAGCACAGCCGGACCCGCCATCTGGATGGCCGAGGCCGAACCGTAGAACAGCCCGGTGCCGATCGCCGAGCCCAATGCCATGAAGCGGATATGTCGGGCCGATAGCCCGCGTTTCAAACCTGTCATTTCGCTTTCCTGATTATTTTTGTCGGGCGAAAAGCCGTACACGGCCCGATAGACAGGCCGTGCACGGAAATTGGGAGAGGTCGGGAATTGAACTTCCCGACCGGGCGCCTGCTTAGAGGCTTGGCAGCAACTGAGCCGGTACCAGCTCGTTCAGGCAGCGGGATGCCAGCAGTTCGCTTGCGGCGTTGATGTCTGGCGCGAAGAAGCGGTCTTTCTCGTAGTAAGCCACTTTGTTGCGCAGGGTATTGCGTGCCAGTTCCAACTTCACCGAAGTCTTCAGACCATCACGCAGGTCCAGGCCCTGGCAGGCAGCCAGCCACTCCACGGCGAGGATGCCACGGGTGTTTTCGGCCATTTCCCACAGGCGCTTGCCCGCAGCCGGAGCCATGGACACGTGGTCTTCCTGGTTGGCGGAAGTCGGTAGGCTGTCCACCGAATGCGGATGGGCCAGTGCCTTGTTCTCGCTGGCCAGAGCAGCAGCCGTCACCTGGGCGATCATGAAACCGGAGTTCACGCCACCGTTGGCCACCAGGAACGGCGGCAGTTGCGACATGTGCTTGTCCATCATCAGCGAGACGCGGCGCTCGCTCAGCGAACCGATTTCAGCGATGGCCAACGCCATGTTGTCAGCGGCCATGGCCACAGGCTCAGCGTGGAAGTTACCACCGGAGATCACATCACCTTCAGCAGCGAACACCAGCGGGTTGTCCGATACGGCGTTGGCTTCGATCACCAGCACGTCGGCAGCCTGGCGGAACTGGGTCAGGCAGGCGCCCATGACTTGCGGCTGGCAGCGCAGGGAGTACGGGTCCTGGACCTTCTCGCAGTTCTGATGCGAGTCGGACACTTCACTGCGCTCACCCAGCAGATGGCGGTACGCGGCTGCGGTGTCGATCTGGCCTTTCTGGCCACGGGCGGCGTGGATGCGTGCATCGAACGGCGAACGCGATCCCAGTACCGCTTCAACGGTCAGGCCGCCTACTGCCAGGGCGCCGGCAAACAGATCTTCACCTTCGAACAGGCCACGCAGGGCATAAGCAGTGGACACCTGAGTACCGTTGAGCAGCGCCAGACCTTCCTTGGCGGCCAGGGTCAGAGGTTCCAGCCCGGCCACAGCCAAGGCTTCGGTGGCTGGCAGCCATTGGCCTTTGTAACGTGCCTTGCCTTCGCCCAACAGCACCAGCGACATGTGCGCCAGTGGCGCCAGGTCACCGGAAGCACCGACCGAGCCTTTCAACGGAATGTGCGGATAGACTTCGGCGTTGATCAGCGAGATCAGCGCATCGATCACTTTGCGGCGAATGCCCGAGAAACCACGGCTCAGGCTGTTGACCATGAGCACCATGATCAGGCGGCACAGTTCATCACTGATTGGCTCGCCAACGCCCGCGGCGTGGGACAACACCAGCGAACGCTGGAGGTTTTCCAGGTCGGCGCTGGCAATGCGGGTCGAAGCCAGCAGGCCGAAACCGGTGTTGATGCCATAGGCGGTGCGGTTTTCGGCGAGGATCTGTTCCACGCAGGCGACGCTGGCTTCGATTTGAGCCGAGGCGCTGTCGTCGAGGCTGATGGTTACCGGCTGCTGGTAGATAGCGCGCAGTTGGGCAAGGCTCAGTTGGCCTGGGATGAGGTTCAAAGTAGTCATGTTCAAGCTCCTGGATATTCGTTTAACCCCTGTAGGAGCGAGCGATGCGGCGATCCGACTTGCCCGCGAAGGCGTCATATATGACACACCGCGGTTCGCGGGCAAGCCTCGCTCCTACAAGGTGGGTTGTTGTTCTTATTGGCCGGTGATCATCGGCAGGTTCAGCCCTTGTTCCTTGGCGCAGTCGATGGCGATCTGGTAACCGGCATCGGCGTGACGCATAACGCCGGTCGCCGGGTCGTTGTGCAGCACGCGAGCGATACGCTCGGCCGCTTCATCGGTACCGTCGCAGACAATCACCATGCCCG
>NZ_JBOIBY010000037.1:0-9139 GCF_050739655.1 Pseudomonas sp.
ACCTGTAGGCACCGCGATCATTCAGGATACGCGCGTACTCGTTAACGTTTTTCGCGAGCAAGCTCGCTCCTACAAAAGCTTCTGCCGTGTGGAGTATTTTCGCCCTGGGGCGAATTCGCGGGCACAACCCTTCGAATTCAGCTTTCATTGCACAGTACCCCATAAGGAAATGAATATTTTTCCCCGCTGCGGTGTTCTCGTTTTGATCGTCACCCACACTTCCCATGGAGCCTGACCCATGAATAGCCGCTTCTCGATTTTCACTGCACCGTTGATGCTTGCTGTCGTGCTGTCGAGCTCACACGCATGGGCGCACGGCGATGGCGGTGATTCACCCGCCACGCCTCAGTGCCCCAGGGATCAGGTGTACGACAACAAAGCACAGAAATGCGTCAAGCAAACCAGCAAAGAGGTGTCGGATGCCGACCGCACCGATTACGCCTATCAACTGGCCAAGGACGGGCGCTACGAAGAAGCCCTGGCGCTGCTCGATACCCTCGAGCAACCCAACACCGCCAAAGCCTTGAACTACCGAGGCTACGCCACGCGCAAGCTGGGACGCACGGATGAAGGCATCGGTTTTTACCTGCAATCTGTCAAACTGAACCCTCAGTACGCACAGGTTCGTGAGTATCTTGGTGAGGCGTATGTGATCAAAGGTCAGTTGGATCTCGCCCAGGAGCAGTTGCAGCAGATCAAATCGATTTGTGGCAACACCACCTGCGAGGAATACCAGGACCTGGCAGAAGCCATCAACGATTCGTCGAAAACCTGACACCGCGAACAGACGGAGGTCGTTATCGCCAGCGATCAGGCAATACGTACAGAGCTGGGCCAGCACCTGGCGCGTTTGTGGCGCTACGGCCTGCTGCTGTCCAGGCAACGGCATGTCGCCGAAGACCTGGTGCAAGCCACTTGCGTGCGGGCGCTGGAACGGGCCGCTCAGTTTGCGCCGGGCACGCGCATGGACCATTGGCTGATGAGCATTCTGCATTCGATCTGGCTCAACGAAGTGCGAGCGCGTCGGGTGCGTCACGGGCAAGGCACGGTAGAGGGTGAAGAAGTGTTGTCGTTCGATGGTGAGTACGCAGCGCAAACCCATGTCATGGCGGCGCAAGTCATCCGCAGGGTCGATGCGTTGCCTGAAGCCCAACGCGAAGCGGTGTTTCTGGCCTATGTCGAAGGCTTGTCCTACCGCGAAGTCGCCGAGGTCTTGCAAATACCCATCGGCACCGTGATGAGTCGCCTGGCCACTGCCCGGGGCAAACTCGCCGAGTACCCGCCTTTGCAGTCCGTCCCACATTCTTCAAGCGGAGAACATCGATGAACGCAAAAGTCTCGGACGAGCAACTGGTGGCCTATCTCGACGGCCAGCTCGACACCGAACAGCGCCAGCGCATCGACGACGCCGTGTCCCAGGACCCGATGATCGGCCTGCGCCTGCAATGGCTCAACCGCAGCAGCCTGCCCTTCAAGTCCGCCTACGACGAACTGGGTCGTCAAGCGCCCATGGTCCATCTGCAAGCAATGCTCGACACGCTGCCAGCGCCGGCCCGTCCGGCGCTCAGTCGCCGCTGGTTCCTCGCAGCCGCAGCCGGGCTGGTAATGAGTGGAGTGCTGGCAGACCGTTTGTTTATCGGTTGGCAAATGAGTCAGCAAAAAGAAAATTGGCGCCAATTGGTGGCCGATTACATGACGCTCTATGTGCCGCAAACCCTCGATGACCTGCCCACTGACGCAGTCGCCCAGCGAAGCCAGCTGCGCACGATCGACGCGCGCCTGGGCTTGAGACTGGCACACGCGCAACTGGCTTTACCCCGCGCCGAACTCAAGCGCGCACAGATTCTTGAATACGATGGCGTGCCCATTGCCCAGATCACCTACCTCGATCCGGCCCATGGTCCGCTGGCGCTGTGCATCACCCGTTCCAACACGGGCAGCCGGCATTTCGCCCAGGAGCAACGACGGGAGCTGAACATCGTCTACTGGGCGGACATGGAACATGCATGGATGCTGATCGGACATAACCCCATGGACGATCTACAAGGCATGGCCAACGACTTACGCGCTCGCCTGAGCGGCTGATCAGCCGGACTGAATGCCGGCAGTGGACTTCACCAGGTTTATCGCTCGGGGATACTCGTCACCTTGCGCTACGAGAACGGTGTACCTGACCTTGTCGCCTATTTGAAAACAATCGCGGCCTTCGGCCGTGCGGTTGCGTCCGATGCGAATGGCAACCCTGCAATAACCGTCATCGGGCATGACCATCGCGAACTTGGTCGACATTGCATCGACCCAGACGTTCCTGATGGCATTGATCGTGCCTTTGCCGATTGTTTTTATTGTGGGTGCATCCATCACTCGCCTCCAGTCCTCAGTCCTTGTCGCGACAGCCCGACTGCGCAGGGACAATCAAACGCCGAATTCGCAAGGTTGACTACTGTCAACTTTGACAGGCCCGCACCCTCAAGACGCCGCAGACAGCCACAAGCGGAACCGTGCCCCACCCAACGGCGACGCTTGGGCAGTCAGCGTTCCGCCCTGCGCTTCAAGCGCCCGACGACTGATTGCCAACCCCAGGCCGAACCCGCCTGTTGCCCGGTCACGACTGCGATCGAGCCGATAGAAGGGTTCGAAAATTCGCTCGCGGTCCTCATCCGGAATGCCGATTCCGTCGTCGTCCACCCAAATCTCACACCCTTTGGCGCACACCTGCACGCCGATCTGAATGCGCTTTTCGCAGTAACGCATGGCATTGCGCAGCAGGTTCTGCAGGGCGCGGGCGGTCAGGCGTGGGTCGAGGGTGAAGCGCTCGAGCTGATTGTGGAGCAGCACGTCGATGACGATGTCGGGAGACTGCTCGTCATCGACGCTGCCCAAAATGCTGTCGATAAATTCGTCCAGCGACACCTCGACCTGCTCCGGTACCCGCGCCGGGTTCTGCAAACGGCTGTAGGACAACAGTTCCAGCACCAGTTCATCGAGTTCGCGAATGTGATCGACAAGCCCTTGCAGGCGTTCTCGGCTGGCGGCTGGCATGTCTTCGGACAGCGCCAGTGCCAGGCCGAAATCCAGGCGTGTCAGCGGTGTACGCAGTTCATGGGAAACCGCGTTGAGCAAGTCCCGTTGCTGATTCAAAAGGTTCTCGATATCCCCGGCCATGGTGTCGAAGACACTGGCCAGGCTGCCGATATTGGAGCTGGCGGCAATCTGCGTGCGCTCACTCAAATGCCCCTTGCCGAAGCGCTCGGCCGCGCTTTTCAGGCGCTCAAGATCGCGCCAGTGCGGGCGCAACCACAGCAACAGGCAGGCAAGCAAGGTCGCGCCGATCAGCACGTTGATGCCCCAGTACAACAGGTTGACGTCCATCGGGTCTGGCGGTACGACCATCTGCACCACCGTGCGCTCGTCCAGCGGCGTCACCGCCAGCGTGCGCCAGCCCCAGTCGCCTACGCGCACGATGTTCTCGCCGCGCTGCAGGCGCTGTTGTTCGTCGGCGGAGAAGCCAGGATCGTCGTTGCCGCTGAGCACGATGTGCAGCGGTTCGAATTCCTTGTCCATTTGCGCCGCCAGCGCCGGCCATTGCTCGTTCGGCACTGCCTTGAACTGCTTGACCATCAGGCTCTGCAGCCCACGGGAGTATTCGAGGTTGTAGTTGACGAAACGCTCGTAGAAAACCTTCACCACCAGATCCGGCACCAGGTAGATCGCGGCGCTGTACGAAACGATGGTCACCAGATACAGACGAAAAAGAATTCTGAACATCGTCTCAACATTCCCACTCGGAACGGCTGAACAGGTAACCCTTGCCCCACACCGTCTTGATCTTGCGCGCCTCGCCGGCATGGTCGTCGAACTTGCGCCGCAGCTTGGAGATTGCAACGTCCACCGAGCGGTCGGTGCCGTTGAACTCGATGCCGCGCAGGCGTTGCAGGATCTGGTCTCGGCTCAGCACTTCGCCGGCATGCCGGGCCAGCACCACCAGCAGGTTGTATTCACCGCTGGACAACTCCACCAGTTGCTCACGCCAGGTCACGGTGCGCTCGGACAGGTCGATGCACAGGTTGCCCATCAGGATACGGTCATTGGCGGTCTGCGGTTCACTGAGGCTACTGCGGCGCAGCAAGGTGCGCACCCGTGCCAGCAATACCCGTGGCTCGCAGGGCTTGGTCACGTAGTCGTCGGCGCCCATTTCCAGGCCCAGCACCTGATCGTGGCTATCGTCGCGGGCGGTGAGCATCAGGATCGGCAACATCGCCGAGTCTGCCCGCAGCAAGCGGCACACTTGCAGGCCATCGAGACCGGGCAGCATCAGGTCGAGGATCACCAAATCCGGTGGATTGAGCCGCGCACGCTCGCGCACCTGATCGCCGCGGCCGATCACGTTGACGCAGTAGCCGTTGCGCTCCAGGTAGCTGGCAATCAGTTCAGCGAGGGCGGAGTCGTCTTCGACCAGGAGGATGTTGGGCATGGGGGGTTCCAGCAAATGCAGTTGTGACCGGAAGATCGCTATCGCTTGCAAGCCAGCTCCCACAGGTTTAGGCGGTGTACACAAAATTTGTGCCCGCATCCAATCCTGTGGGAGCGGGCTTGCCCGCGAAGAGGCCAGACCAGCCGCTGAAAGAATCAAGACGCCAAGGATATACGCCCTGCCCCCCACCTGAGCAAAACCCTTACACAATTTCACACAGCACCAACAAAGCTTCACCGCTACCCTCGCCGCCGCCCAGTAGCATGCCTGGGGGTCACTATTGGGGTATTTCATGTCAAACCATCTGCTTGCCAGATTCAGCCTTCTGGCGCTGGCATTCACGCTGAGCGCCTGCGACAAGGCCTCAACCGCCGAAGAACAGGCGCCACTGGCCACCGTGCGCATCGAAACCATCCAAACCCGAGCACTGTCGATCAGCAGCGAGCTGAGCGGCCGGATCGTCGCACCCCGCATCGCCGAAGTGCGTGCCCGAGTCGCTGGCGTGGTGTTGCAGCGCACGTTCCTTGAAGGCAGTGATGTGAAAAAAGGCGACGTACTGTTTCGCATCGATCCGGCGCCGTTCAAGGCTGACCTCGACAGCGCCGAAGCCGCATCACGCAAGGCCGAGGCCAATGCGTTTCAAGCAAGACTGCAGGAACAGCGTTACGCCCGGTTGATCGATGACAAAGCCATCAGCGGCCAGGATTACGACAATGCCCGGGCGAACGCACGGCAAACCGCGGCGGATGTTGCTGCCAGCAAAGCCGCTGTCGAACGCGCGAAGTTGAATCTCGGGTATGCCACCGTCACCGCCCCCATTTCCGGGCGCATCGGTCGTGCGCTGGTCACGGAAGGCGCATTGGTCGGCCAGAACGAAACCACTCCGCTGGCACTGATTCAGCAACTGAACCCGATCCACGCCGACCTCACGCAATCGACCCGCGAGTTCAACGATCTGCGTCGGGCTTTGCGTTCCGGCCATCTGGAAGCCGTGGGCCAACGCGAAGCCAAAGCGACGTTGATCCAGGACGATGGCAGCCTCTACCCGCTTCCGGGCAAGCTGCTGTTCACCGACATCACGGTCGATCCCGGCACCGGTCAGATCATCCTGCGCAGCGAGTTTCCCAACCCCGACCTCGACTTGCTGCCCGGCAGTTTCGTAAGGGTGCGTCTTGAGCAAGCGGTGAATCAGCAGGGCATCAGCGTGCCGCAACGGGCGATCCAGCGCGACAGCGCCGGCATTGCGCAAGTGCTGCTGCTCGACGACGAACAGCGGGTCGGCCAACAACCGGTCGAGCTCGGCGCGGTGCAGAACGAACGCTGGGTCGTCACCGCAGGTTTGAAACCGGGCGATCGCATCGTCATCGAAGGTCTGCAACACGCCCGCCCCGGCGAGAAAGTGCAGATCGACGACTCCCCTCTTCCACTTGCCCAGGTTTCTGGCCAGTAAGCAGGACGCTTGTTTATGCCGCAGTTCTTTATCGACCGCCCGGTGTTCGCCTGGGTGGTCGCCCTGTTCATCCTGCTGGCCGGCGCTTTGGCCATTCCACAGTTGCCGGTGGCGCAATATCCCGACGTCGCGCCACCGCAAATCGAAATCTACGCCGTGTACCCCGGCGCCTCGGCGCAAACCGTGGATGAAAGCGTGGTCAGCCTGATCGAGGAAGAACTCAACGGCGCGGACCACCTGTTGTATTTCGAGTCGCAAAGCAGCCTGGGCAGCGCCACGATCAAGGCGACGTTCCAGCCCGGTACCGACCCGGAAATGGCTCAGGTGGATGTGCAGAACCTCCTCAAGGTCGTGGAGTCACGCCTGCCGCAAGCGGTCAACCAACAGGGTTTGCAGGTGGAGAAAGTCTCCGCCGGTTTCCTGCTGTTGATCACGCTCACCTCCAGCGACGGCAAGCTCGATGACGTGGCGCTCAGCGATTATCTGGCGCGCAACGTGATGAACGAGATCAAGCGAATCGACGGCGTCGGCAAGGCGCAGCTGTACGGCGCCGAACGGGCGATGCGCATCTGGATCGACCCGCAAAAACTGATCGGTTTCAACCTGACCCCGGCCGACGTCAACGCCGCCATCGTCGCGCAGAACGCCCAGGTCTCGGCCGGCAGCATCGGTGACTTACCGAGCCGCACCACTCAGGAAATCACCGCGACGATTCTGGTCAAGGGCCAGTTGTCGACACCCGAAGAGTTCGCCGACATCGTGCTCAAGGCCAATCCCGACGGTTCCACGGTGCGCATCGGCGATGTGGCGCGGGTCGAGATCGGCAGCCAGGACTATCAGTTCTCCACACGCCTGAACGGCAAACCTTCCACCGCGGTCGGCGTGCAACTGTCACCGGGGGCCAACGCCCTGAGCACCGCGACGCTGGTGCGGGCAAAGATGGACGAACTGTCGCGCTACTTCCCGGCGAACGTCGAGTACAAGATCCCTTACGACACCTCGCCCTTCGTCAAAGTCTCGATCACCAAAGTGGTCTACACCCTTGGCGAGGCCATGTTGCTGGTGTTTGCGGTGATGTTCCTGTTCCTGCAAAACATTCGCTACACACTGATTCCGACGCTGGTGGTGCCGGTGGCGCTCATGGGCACTTTTGCAACCATGCTGGTCCTGGGTTTCTCGATCAACGTGCTGACCATGTTCGGCATGGTGCTGGCCATCGGCATCCTGGTGGACGACGCCATTGTGGTGGTGGAGAACGTCGAGCGAATCATGGCCACTGAGGGCCTGTCGCCCAAGGACGCTACCCGCAAAGCGATGAAGCAGATTACCGGCGCGATCATCGGCATCACCTTGGTGCTGGTGGCGGTGTTTATTCCAATGGCCTTCATGCAGGGTTCGGTCGGGGTGATTTACCAGCAGTTTTCGCTGTCGATGGCCACCTCGATCCTGTTCTCGGCGTTCCTTGCCCTGACCTTGACCCCGGCGTTGTGTGCGACCTTGCTCAAGCCAATCGCCAAGGGTGAGCACCACGAAAAAGCTGGTTTTTTCGGCTGGTTCAATCGCCGCTTTGAACAACTGACCGACCGCTATCAAGGCTGGGTCGCCTACGCGCTGAAACGCAGCGGCCGTTACTTGCTGATCTACGGCGTGCTGCTGGTGGGCCTTGGGGTGTGTTTCAGTCGCCTGCCTTCTTCGTTCCTGCCGGTGGAAGATCAGGGCTACACCATCACCGACGTTCAGCTGCCACCGGGTGCAAGCAAGCATCGTACGGTGCAGGTGGTCGAACAGATCGAAGCGCACAACGCCACTGAGCCGGGTGTCGGCGACAGCACGGTAATTCTCGGCTTCAGTTTCTCCGGCAGCGGCCAGAATGCGGCGCTGGCGTTCACCACGCTCAGGGACTGGTCGCAGCGTGGCAGTGATGATTCGGCGAGCTCGATTGCCGACCGCGCCAACATCGCCCTCAGCCAGATCAAGGACGCAGTGACCTTCGCGGTGCTGCCGCCGCCGGTCGATGGCCTGGGTACGTCCAGCGGTTTCGAGTTCCGCTTGCAGGACCGTGGCGGCCTCGGCTACGTCACCTTGATGCAGGCACGCACCAAGTTGCTGGCCGCCGCTGAAAAAAGCCCGATCCTGATGAACGTGCGCGAAAGCGCGCTTGCCGAAGCACCGCAGGTGCAACTGATCGTCGACCGCAAGCAGGCCAATGCGTTGGGTGTGTCCTTTGCCGACATAAGCAGCGTGCTGTCCACCGCCGTCGGTTCGGCCTACATCAATGACTTCCCCAATCAGGGGCGGATGCAGCGTGTGGTCGTGCAGGCCGAAGGCGACCAGCGCAGCCAGATTGATGATCTGCTGAAAATCAACGTGCGTAACAACAACGGAAAAATGGTGCCGCTGTCGGCCTTCGTCGCGGCCAAATGGACTCTGGGACCTGCGCAGTTGACCCGTTACAACGGCTATCCGGCCATCGCTATTTCCGGCGAACCGAAGCCCGGTTACAGCAGCGGCGAAGCCATGGCGGAGATTGAACGTTTGGTGGCGTTGGGCCCGGCTGGATTGGGCCAGGAATGGACCGGGCTGTCGTTGCAGGAACGGTTGTCCGGCAGTCAGGCGCCGATCCTGCTCGGTTTGTCGCTGCTGATCGTGTTCCTGTGTCTGGCGGCGTTGTATGAGAGCTGGTCGATCCCGACCTCGGTGCTGCTGGTGGTGCCCCTGGGCGTACTCGGCGCCGTGCTGGCGGTGACGCTGCGCGGGATGCCGAACGATGTGTTCTTCAAGGTCGGGTTGATCACCATCATCGGCCTGTCGGCAAAGAACGCGATCCTGATCATCGAGTTTGCCAAGAGCCTGTATGACGAAGGCCAAGACCTGATCGACGCGACCCTGCAAGCCGCACGCCTGCGACTGCGGCCCATCGTCATGACATCGCTGGCGTTCATCCTCGGCGTGGTGCCATTGGCCATTGCCACCGGCGCCAGCTCGGCGAGCCAGCAAGCCATTGGTACCGGGGTGATCGGCGGGATGATCACGGCGACGCTGGCGGTGGTGTTTGTGCCGGTGTTTTTCGTTGTGGTCATGAAACGGGTGCGCAAACGCCACAAAGACACCTGACACAACAATTCCCCTTGTAGGAGCGAGCTTGCTCGCGAAAAACGTTAACGATGACGCAAGCATCCTGACTGATCGCGGCGCCTTGAGGTTTTTCGCGAGCA
>NZ_JBOIBY010000038.1:0-14861 GCF_050739655.1 Pseudomonas sp.
TGACCTGAAGCAACTTGCTGCCGAAAACTGCGTAACTCATTGTTTACCAAGGAGTTTTCCGTTTCGACTGCGCCGGAAGTGGGGCGAATTATAGAGATCTGAAATCTGCCGTCAACCGTTAATTTCATAAACCTGTAATAAAGGTCAAAAAGCCCCAGAAACACAAAGGCCGGCCACCAGGGCCGGCCTTTATTCCCTTCTGTTTACAAGCTAGGGAATGCGAACTGCGAGGCTTCATGGCTCGCGCGCTGTGGCCAGCGTTGTGTAATGGCTTTGCGGCGAGTGTAGAAACGCACACCGTCCGGGCCATAGGCGTGCAGATCACCGAACAGCGAACGCTTCCAGCCGCCGAAGCTGTGGTAAGCCACCGGGACCGGCAACGGTACGTTGACGCCGACCATGCCGACTTCGATCTCGTCGCAGAACAAACGCGCTGCTTCCCCATCACGGGTAAAGATGCAGGTGCCGTTGCCGTATTCGTGATCGTTGATCAGTTGCATGGCTTCTTCCAGGCTGTTCACCCGAACGACGCACAACACTGGACCGAAGATCTCTTCTTTATAGATGCGCATCTCTGGCGTGACGTTGTCGAACAGGCAGCCACCCAGGAAGAAGCCTTCCTCGTGACCGGCCACAGTCAGACCTCGACCATCCACCACCAATGTCGCGCCAGCCGCTACGCCGTCTTCTACATAACCGCTGACCTTGTCCCGTGCCTGACTGGTGACCAAAGGCCCCATGTCCAGACCACAGTTAGTACCTGCACCGATTTTCAGTGCCTTGATCTGCGGTACCAACTTGGCCACCAACGCATCGGCAACCTGATCACCGACACAAACGGCCACAGAGATCGCCATGCAACGCTCACCGCAGGAACCGTAGGCCGCCCCCATCAGAGCGCTGACTGCGTTGTCCAGATCCGCATCCGGCATCAGCACGGCGTGGTTCTTGGCGCCGCCCAGTGCCTGAACGCGCTTGCCGCGCTTGGTGCCCTCGGAATAGATGTACTCGGCAATCGGCGTCGAACCCACGAAACTCAGTGCTTTGACTTCTGGCGCTTCGATCAATGCGTCTACCGCGGTCTTGTCGCCGTGCACCACGCTCAGTACACCTTTGGGCAGGCCAGCTTCCAGCAGCAATTGTGCGATCAGCAACGTCGAGCTTGGGTCACGCTCGGAAGGCTTGAGGATGAAGCAGTTACCGCAAACGATGGCCAGCGGGTACATCCACAGCGGGACCATGGCCGGGAAGTTGAACGGGGTGATACCAGCGACCACGCCCAGCGGCTGGAAGTCCGACCATGCGTCGATGTTCGGGCCGACGTTACGGCTGTACTCGCCCTTCAGGATTTCCGGGGCAGCACAGGCGAACTCGACGTTCTCGATGCCGCGTTTCAGTTCACCGGCAGCATCTTCCAGTGTCTTACCGTGTTCTTCGCTGATCAGTTGAGCGATACGCGCCTCGTTCTGCTCCAGCAACTGCTTGAAGCGGAACATCACTTGGGCGCGCTTGGCCGGCGGCGTGTTACGCCAGGCCGGGAATGCAGCCTTGGCAGCATCGATGGCGCTCTGGACGGTTTCGCGGGTCGCCAGCGGCAACTTGTGGATAGCCTGGCCAGTGGACGGGTTGAACACATCAACTGCACGACCGTTCTCGGTCACCAGTTCGCCATTGATCAAATGCGGAATAACGCTCATGGAAGCTCCTGAAAAGTTGTCCACAGGCGCCCGCTTCGGGACGCCTGTTGTTTGCATACATATATAGAGGGAAAAATCAGTCGATCTTGCTCAGCACTTCGCCGACGGCGTCGAACAGACGATCCAGGTCCTGCGGTTTGCTGTTGAAGGTTGGGCCGAACTGCAGGGTGTCACCGCCGAAGCGGACGTAGAACCCGGCTTTCCACAGCGCCATGCCCGCCTCGAACGGACGCACGATGGCATCGCCGTCACGCGGTGCGATCTGGATTGCACCGGCCAGGCCGAAGTTGCGGATGTCGATGATGTTCTTCGTGCCCTTGAGGCCATGCAATGCATTTTCGAAATGTGGTGCGACTTCGGCCACGCTTTGCACCAGGTTTTCTTTTTGCAGCAGGTCGAGTGCTGCCAGGCCCGCTGCACATGCCACCGGGTGGGCGGAATAGGTGTAGCCGTGAGGGAATTCCACCGCGTACTCAGGCGTCGCCTGGTTCATGAAGGTCTGGTAGATCTCGGAGCTGGCAATCACCGCGCCCATCGGGATCGCGCCATTGGTGACTTGCTTGGCGATGCACATCAGGTCCGGGGTCACGCCGAAGGTGGTGGCGCCGAACATGGTGCCGGTACGGCCGAAACCGGTGATCACTTCATCGAACACCAACAGGATGTTGTGCTGATCGCAGATCTCACGCAGACGCTTGAGATAACCCTGTGGCGGAACCAGCACGCCAGCGGAGCCGGCCAGAGGTTCGACGAACACGGCGGCGATGTTCGATGCATCGTGCAGTTCGATCAGCTTGAGCAGTTCGTCGGCCAAGGCAATACCGCCCTGCTCCGGCATGCCACGGGAGTAAGCATTGCTCGCCAGCAAGGTGTGCGGCAGGTGATCGACGTCCATCATCGCCTGACCGAACAGTTTGCGGTTGCCGTTCACGCCACCGAGGCTGGTGCCGGCGATGTTCACACCGTGATAACCACGGGCACGGCCGATCATTTTGGTCTTGGTCGACTGGCCTTTCAGGCGCCAGTAAGCACGGACCATCTTCACGGCGGTGTCAGCACACTCGGAGCCCGAGTCGGTGAAGAACACGTGGTTCAGGTTGCCTGGGGTCAGGTCGGTGATTTTCTCGGCCAGTTGGAACGACAGCGGATGGCCGTACTGGAAGCCTGGCGAGTAATCGAGGGTGCCCAGTTGCTTGGCCACCGCTTCCTGGATTTCCTTGCGAGTGTGCCCGGCGCCACAAGTCCACAGGCCGGACAGCGAGTCATATACCTTGCGGCCCTTGTCGTCGATCAGCCAGCTGCCTTCTGCACCGACGATCAGGCGCGGGTCACGCTGGAAGTTGCGGTTGGCGGTGTACGGCATCCAGTGAGCATCGAGCTTGAGCTGGCTAGCCAGAGAAGTCGGAGCGTTTTCGGGCAAATTCATGAGCGAAACCTCGCAAGGCAATAAGCGGCGTAGGGATTAAAAACCGTTGTTGCAGCTAAATTGCCACGGGGATAAAGTCGGTGAAATCCAACTTTTGTAACCTTCAGTCAGATCTTCACTAAACTTTCGAGTAAGCCCATGAGCAGTCGTCGCCCCGATCCCCTGGCGCAAGTCAGCGACTTTGATATTCGCCTTTTGCGAATCTTTCGCAGCGTGGTCGAATGCGGCGGCTTTTCCGCGGCGGAAACCGTGCTCGGCATAGGTCGTTCCGCCATCAGTCAGCAAATGAGCGATCTGGAGCAGCGTCTCGGCCTGCGCCTTTGCCAGCGCGGGCGGGCCGGATTTTCCCTGACCGAGGAAGGCCGCGAGGTTTATCAATCGGCGTTACAGCTACTGAGTGCACTGGAAAGTTTCCGCACCGAGGTCAACGGTCTGCACCAGCATTTGCGCGGCGAGTTGACTATCGGCCTGACTGACAACCTTGTCACCCTGCCCCACATGCGCATCACTCACGCGCTCGCGCAGTTGAAAGAGCGTGGCCCGGACGTGCAGATTCAGATCCGCATGATTGCGCCCAATGAAGTGGAGCAAGGTGTGCTCGACGGCCGCCTGCATGTCGGCGTGGTGCCGCAGGCCAGTGCGCTGTCGGGGCTGGAATATCAACCGCTGTATAGCGAACGCTCGCTGCTGTACTGCGCGGTCGGCCATCCGTTGTTTTATGTCGATGACAAACAACTGGACGACGAACGCCTGAACAACCAGGACGCCATTGCCCCGACCTTTCGTTTGCCATCGGAAATCCAGGCCCATTATCAGGCGCTCAATTGCACCGCCAGCGCGTCGGATCGCGAAGGCATGGCGTTCCTGATCCTGACCGGACGCTACATTGGTTACCTGCCGGATCACTACGCCAGCCTGTGGGTGCAGCAGGGCCGATTGCGGGCACTGAAACCCACGGCGCGGTTCTATGACCTGAGCCTTGCATCGGTCACACGCAAGGGACGTCGCCCGCACCTGGTTCTGGAGAGTTTTCTGGAGAGTCTGGCGGCAACGCGTTAATGATGATTCTGTCGCCCAAGGACTTGTCTGAAACTTATGGGTGCGCTATCAACGCACTGTTTGCACCCACCCACCTGTTCGGAAGTGCCCATGACCTTTGAAGTCCCAGCTCACGGCGGCAAACCCGCCAGCCGCATTCGTCAGAAGAACGAAGAGACCATTATCAAAGCCGCCGAGGACGAGTTCGCCCGTCACGGGTACAAAGGCACCAGCATGAACACCATCGCCTTGAATGCCGGGTTGCCAAAAGCGAACCTGCATTACTACTTCACCAACAAACTGGGTTTGTATGTGGCGGTGCTGAGCAACATCATCGAATTGTGGGACAGCACCTTCAATACTTTGACCGCGCAAGATGATCCGGCAGAAGCGCTGACCCGCTATATCCGCGCCAAGATGGAGTTTTCCCGGCGCCAGCCGCAAGCCTCGCGCATCTTCGCCATGGAAGTCATCAGCGGTGGGGAATGCCTGACCGAATACTTCAATCAGGACTACCGCACCTGGTTCCAGGGCCGTGCGGCAGTGTTTCAGGCGTGGATAGACGCTGGCAAAATGGACCCGGTCGACCCGGTGCACCTGATATTCCTGTTGTGGGGCAGCACTCAGCATTACGCTGACTTTGCCACGCAGATCTGCCGAGTCAGCGGTCGCACCAAATTGACCAAGCAAGACATGGAAGAAGCCGGCAACAACTTGATCCGCATCATTCTCAAAGGCTGCGGCCTGACGCCCCCACTCTAAGACGACTATGCCTTTTACCCTCAGCGACTTTTGCGAATATCGTGAAGAGATCCGCAAAAGCCGCTTCATCACTTATGCCGCGCCCATCAGCAGCCCCGCTGAGGCCCAGGCATTCATCGAACAACACAGCGACCTGAACGCGACGCACAATTGCTGGGCATGGAAGCTCAACGACCTGTACCGCAGCACCGACGATGGCGAGCCTGGCGGCACCGCCGGCCGGCCGATACTGGCGGCGATCGATGCACAGGATTGCGATCAGGTCGTGGTACTGGTGATTCGCTGGTATGGCGGCATTCAACTCGGCACGGGCGGACTGGCCCGGGCCTATGGCGGCGGTGCCAACAAATGCCTGCAAGCGGTGCCGAAGGTTGAGTTGATCAGCCGCGTGCCGCTGCGATGCGCGTGCGCGTTCAGTGAGCTGGTGCTGGTGAAACTGCGGGTCGCTGAAATCGGTGGGTTGGTTGTGCACGAAGACTTCACGGCCAATGGCGTTGAACTGCAGTTGGCTGTTGGCAGCCAGCACGTTGAAGCATTGCAATCCCAACTCGCTGACCTGAGTCGTGGGCGCATTTTGTTGCAGCGCTGAAAGCTCAAAAAGACGCAACATTTGGCGGTGCTTGAAGACTGCAATTTTTTGGGGCACTGCGCATTTTCTTATATCCCATAGTTGCCCACATCTGCTGTGCACCCGACTGTGGATAACCTGAGCACATAACGCTGTAACCCTTCTGTCATGCGGCTTTGCGGGCTTTGCTCGTTTTTCACCCAATCCGCTCTCAAAACAGCCAAACTCAAATAAAAACAATCAGTTAGCTCGGTTTATCACCTTTAGAAGATAGCCGGCCTGTGCTTATGCCCGAGCTTTGAGCTTGCGCACAAATACTGTGGAGCAATCTGTGGATAACCCGTTCATGGCTGTCGCGACACCATATCCGGCACGGCCCGCAGCGGACTGCTCATTTTTTGAGCAAAACTCAATGCGCAAAACCGGAGCCTGATCAACGGCGTTGCCCTCTAGTGGTGCTGTGTTCGGGATCGTGTCAGGCGGAGTACCCAACTCAACGCTTTGGTTCGCATGGTTCTGAATATTTCCTGACCTAGTGGCCAGAAAATTGCTTTATCCACAGGCATAACTCCAATCTGACCGAGCCTGTCATGACCCACCCCGAGCCTATCGCCGCTCCAATACCTCGCCTGCAACTGCGCAGCATCAGCAAGCGCTACCCCGGTTGCCTGGCTAACGACGCCATTGACCTGTGCATTGCACCCGGGGAGATCCACGCCCTGCTTGGCGAAAACGGCGCGGGCAAAAGCACGCTGATGAAGATCATCTACGGTGTTACCCAAGCCGATTCCGGCGAGATGATCTGGCAAGGTCAGCGGGTGAACATACGCAACCCGGCCCAGGCTCGCGGCCTGGGGATTGGCATGGTGTTCCAGCATTTTTCGCTGTTCGAAACCCTTAGCGTGGCGCAGAACATCGCCCTGGCCATGGGTGCAACGGCGGGCACACCGAAACAGCTTGAACCAAGGATTCGCGAAGTATCGCAGCGCTACGGCATGGCGCTTGAGCCCGAGCGACTTGTCCACAGCCTGTCCATCGGTGAACGACAACGCGTGGAGATCATTCGTTGCCTGATGCAGGACATTCGCCTGTTGATTCTCGACGAACCGACTTCGGTACTGACTCCACAGGAGGCCAATGAACTGTTCGTCACCTTGCGCCGACTCGCTGCCGAGGGATGCAGCATTTTGTTCATCAGCCACAAGCTCAGCGAAGTCCGCGCGTTGTGCCATGGCGCGACGGTGCTGCGTGGCGGTCGGGTGGCCGGGCATTGCGTGCCGGCGCAGTGTTCGGATCAGCAATTGGCGCGGTTGATGGTTGGCGATGCCGCGACCTTGATCACTGATTATCCGAAAGTGGCGGGGGCTGATGTCTTCTTGAATGTGCAAGGCTTGACCTGGCACAACCCGGACCCGTTTGGCTGTTCGCTCAAGGACATCGACCTGCAAGTGCGCTGCGGGGAAATCGTCGGCATCGCCGGGGTCGCCGGCAATGGTCAGGACGAGTTGCTGGCATTACTCAGCGGCGAAGAACGACTGACCCGCGACGATAGCGCCAGGATCAGTTTCGGCCACGAACCGGTCGCGTATCTACGCCCCGACGCACGCCGACATCGCGGGCTGGCATTCGTCCCCGCCGAGAGGCTGGGCCACGGCGCCGTGCCGGAACTGAGCCTGGCGGACAACGCCCTGCTCACGGCTTTCCAGCAAGGATTGGTGAGCAAGGGAATGGTTCAGCGCAACAAGGTCCAGGTGCTGGCCCAGCAGATCATCGAGCGCTTCGGGGTCAAGACACCGAACACTCAAACGCCGGCCCGCAGCCTGTCCGGCGGCAATCTGCAGAAATTCATCCTCGGCCGGGAAATCCTCCAACAGCCAAAACTCCTGGTCGCCGCTCACCCGACCTGGGGTGTGGACGTCGGTGCGGCCGCGACCATTCACCGTGCACTGATCATGTTGCGCGACGCTGGCGCGGCAATCCTGGTGATCTCCGAAGACCTCGATGAACTGTTCCAGATCAGCGACCGACTCGGCGCCTTGTGCAGCGGACGAATGTCGCCGCTCAGAGCCACGGCCGATACCCACCTGACCGATGTCGGCGGCTGGATGGCCGGCCAGTTCGACGACCCTCAATCATCCGTATCCGCAACGCTTTAACGGAGTGTCACATGCTGCTTTCTCTTGAACCTCGAGGCCAGCAATCGCGCCTGATGCTGTGGTGCTCGCCGTTGCTGGCGGCGGTCCTGACACTGGGCTGTGGCTGGTTGTTGTTTTCTGCACTGGGACATGACCCGTTACTGACCCTGCATACGCTGCTGATCGCGCCGGTCAGCGACTTGTATGGCGTCTCGGAGTTGCTGGTCAAGGCACTGCCGATTCTGTTGTGCGCGTTGGGCCTTGCGGTCGCGTATCAGGCGCGAATCTGGAACATCGGTGCCGAAGGTCAATTGCTGCTCGGTGCATTGGCCGGCAGTGCGCTGGCGGTGAACATCATCGACATGCAAAGCCGTTGGGCGCTGGTGCTCATCCTGCTCGCCGGCATCTTCGCCGGTGCCGCTTGGGCCGGGCTCACGGCGTGGCTGCGCACGCGTTTCAACGCCAATGAAATCCTTACCAGCATCATGCTCAACTACATCGCCCTGAATCTCTTGCTGTATTGCGTCCATGGCCCGCTGAAAGATCCTGAAGGGTTTAATTTTCCGCAATCGGCGATGTTCGGCGATGCCAGTCGATTACCGCTGTTGATGGAGGACGGCCGAGTACACGCCGGCGTTTATTTCGCCCTCCTCGCGCTGGTGACGGTGTGGGTGTTGCTGCAGAAAAGCTTTGTGGGCTTTCAGATCAAGGTGCTCGGGCTGGACAAGCGTGCGGCCGGTTTCGTCGGATTCCGCGAGAAGCGCCTGATCTGGCTGGCGCTGCTGATCAGCGGCGGGTTGGCGGGATTGGCGGGGGTTTGCGAAGTCACCGGCCCGATCGGGCAATTGGTGCCACAGGTTTCCCCGGGTTACGGCTATGCGGCGATTACCGTGGCATTTCTCGGCCGGCTTAACCCCATTGGCATTCTGTTTTCCAGCCTGTTGATGGCGCTTCTGTACATCGGTGGCGAGAGCGCACAAATGAGCCTGAATCTGCCGCAATCAATCACCCAGTTGTTCCAGGGGATGATGCTGTTTTTCCTGCTGGCCAGTGATGTGTTGATTCTCTACCGACCCCGCTTGAACCTGCGCTGGGCACGCCGCGCACCCGCCACCGCCGTACAAGCAGGAGCGCTGTGATGGATATCGATCTGTTGAGCAATGTTTTCTACGCCATGGTTCGCTGCGGTACACCGTTGCTGCTGGTGGCGTTGGGCGAACTCATCTGCGAGAAAAGCGGCGTACTGAATCTGGGTCAGGAAGGGATGATGTTGTTCGGCGCGGTGATCGGCTTCATCGTTGCTTTCAACAGCGGCAACCTTTGGCTTGGCGTACTGCTGGCAATGCTCGCCGGGATGTTGCTGTCTTCATTGTTCGCCTTGGTGGCGTTGGTGTTCAACGCCAACCAGGTGGCCACCGGGTTGGCCTTGACGATCTTCGGTGTGGGTCTGTCGAGCTTTGTCGGTGCTTCATGGGTCGGCAAACCGCTGGTTGGCTTCGAGCCGCTGGCGATCCCGTACCTGAGTGAGATCCCACTGATCGGGCGAATGCTGTTTGCCCAGGATCTGCTGGTGTATCTGTCGTTCGCACTGTTTGCGCTGGTGGCTTGGGCGGTTCTGAAAAGCCGCCTCGGGCTGATTATTCAAGCGGTCGGGGAAAACCCTGATGCGGCCAGCGCCATGGGCTTGCCCGTGCTGGGCGTACGCGCTTTGGCGGTGTTGTTCGGCGGTGCCATGGCCGGGTTGGCGGGGGCGTATCTGTCCCTGGCCTACACGCCGATGTGGGCGGAAAACATGAGCGCCGGGCGCGGCTGGATTGCCCTGGCGCTGGTGGTGTTTGCCAGCTGGCGGGTGTGGCGCTTGCTGCTCGGCGCGTATCTGTTCGGGCTTGCCAGCATCCTGCACCTGGTGGCGCAGGGGCTTGGGCTGGCGATTCCATCGAGTCTATTGGCGATGCTGCCGTATGTGGCAACGATTGTGGTGTTGGTGCTGTTGTCCCGGGATAAAGTACGCACGCGCCTGTATGCGCCAGTGTCGTTGGGACAACCTTGGTGCAAGTAGGCGATAGTGAATTGAAGTCCACATCGACATTGCCCCATTCATTCAGAACTTCAAGGAAGCCACTCATGACTACGGCAAAAAACGCACTCATCATCGGCGCCTCTCGCGGCTTGGGCCTTGGCCTGGTGAAGACTTTGCTGGCCGATGGCTGGCAAGTCACCGCCACGGTGCGCAACCCGCAAAACGCCGACGCGTTGAAGACGCTGGGCAAGGTGCGGATCGAGAAACTAGACATGGACGATCAGCAAGCAGTAATAGCGTTGAGCCAACAACTCAAGGGCGAAGTGTTCGACCTGCTGTTCGTCAATGCGGGTGTCAAAGGCCCTGAGGTGCAGACGCCAAACGGTGGCGCGACCCTTGCCGACGTCGGGCAACTGTTTTTCACCAATGCCGTAGCACCGATCAATCTGGCCCAGCGCTTTGTTGGGCAAATCCGCCCGGACAGCGGCGTGCTGGCGTTCATGAGTTCGGTGTTGGGCAGCGTGACCATGCCGGACGCTCCGGAACTGGCGCTGTACAAGGCCAGCAAGGCGGCACTGAATTCGATGACCAACAGCTTCGTCACACAATTGGGTGAGCAGAAATTGACCGTACTGTCGCTGCACCCGGGCTGGGTGAAAACCGATATGGGTGGTGAAGGTGCGGACATTGATGTGGAAACCAGCACCCGTGGCCTGGTCGATCAGGTGAATGCATACGTTGCCAAAGGTGGGCATCACTTCGTCAATTACCGCGGTGAAACCATTCCCTGGTAATCACCGCCAGCCCCAGTGGGAGCAAGCCTGGTCGCGATTGCGGTTTCACATTCAACATCAATGTTGATTGACACGGCCTCATCGCGAGCAAGCGTGCTCCTACAAAAATTGCGGTGTACCCAAATGTAGTGAACACCGTAGGTCCCCTGTAGGAGCTGGCTTGCCAGCGAGAAACCTGAGACCGCCGCAGCGGCATCTGGGTAAATGCGTCATCGTTGACGATTTTCGCTGGCAAGCCAGCTCCTACAGGGTATTTGGTTGTCCTGTCGGGCCAGGCTTGCCCGTGAAGCGCTTTTGATCGACACTGCCCACCTCGCCTCCCCGGCGACCCTGGATCAGCAGACAGGGCAACACTGAGCTGGCAACCCTGAACCCCACTTTCAGAGGAGCCGGCCAACATGCCTGCGACCCGTACCTGGTTAAAAAATCCCCTCGCCATTTTCACGGCCAACGGTCTCGATGCCCGTGGCGGCCTCGTGTTGCAAGACGGCGTGATCGTTGAAGTGCTCGGCGCTGGTCAGCAACCGTCCGCGCCGTGCAATGAAGTGTTCGATGCCCGCGAGCATGTGATCCTGCCGGGATTGATCAACACCCACCATCATTTCTACCAAACCCTGACCCGTGCCTGGGCGCCGGTGGTCAACCAGCCTTTGTTTCCGTGGCTGAAAACCCTGTACCCGGTCTGGGCACGCCTGACCCCGGAAAAACTCGCCCTGGCCACCAAAGTCGCATTGGCCGAGTTGCTGTTGTCCGGTTGCACCACGGCGGCCGATCACCATTACCTGTTCCCCGAAGGCCTGGAAAACGCGATTGACGTACAAGTCGAAAGCGTTCGCGAACTGGGCATGCGCGCCATGCTCACCCGTGGCTCCATGAGCCTGGGCGAAAAAGATGGTGGCTTGCCGCCACAACAGACCGTGCAGGAAGGCCAGGTGATTCTGGACGACAGCCAGCGCTTGATCGCCGAGTACCATGAACGCGGTGATGGCGCGCAAATCCAGATCGCCCTGGCGCCCTGCTCGCCGTTCTCGGTGACCCCTGAAATCATGTCCGCCAGTGCCGAGCTGGCCAACAAACTCGACGTACGCCTGCACACGCATCTGGCCGAAACCCTCGACGAAGAAGACTTCTGCCTGCAGCGCTTCGGCCTGCGCACTGTGGATTACCTGGACAGCGTCGGCTGGCTCGGCCCGCGTACCTGGCTGGCCCACGGTATCCACTTCAACCCGGACGAAATCGCCCGTCTCGGCGCCGCAGGCACCGGTATCTGCCATTGCCCGAGTTCCAACATGCGCCTGGCTTCCGGCATCTGCCCGAGCATCGATCTGACCGATGCAGGCGCCCTGCTCGGTTTGGGCGTGGACGGTTCGGCGTCCAACGATGCGTCGAACATGATGCTCGAAGCGCGTCAGGCGCTGTACATCCAGCGTCTGCGCTATGGCGCCGAAAAGATCACCCCGGAGCGCGTGTTGGGTTGGGCGACCAAAGGTTCGGCCAGTTTGCTGGGGCGCACCGATATCGGCGAACTGGCGGTGGGCAAGCAGGCTGACCTGGCAATGTTCAAGCTCGATGAACTGCGCTTCTCCGGTAGCCATGATCCGGTATCGGCACTGCTGTTGTGCGGTGCGGATCGGGCGGATCGGGTGATGATCGGCGGTAAGTGGCGGGTGATCGACGGGCAGGTTGAAGGGCTGGACCTCAAAGGTCTGATCGCCGATCACACTCAGGCGGCTCGGCAGCTGATCGCCGGCACCTGATACAACACCGATAAAAATGTGGGAGCGAGCCTGCTCGCGATAGCGGACCAACATTCAACGTCCATGTTGACTGATGCGGCCTCATCGCTAGCAGGCTAGCTCCCACAGTTGGTTTTGTGGTGTTGTTAGAGGCCCAGCAACGACAACATGATGAACGTCGCAAACAGCACAAAGTGAGTCATGCCTTCGATGGCGTTTGTTTCGCCATCGTTTAGGTTGATGGCGCTGACGATCAGGGTGAGGAAGATCATTACAGTCTGCACCGGCGTCATGGCCATCTGGAATGGCTGGCCGGTGTAGAGCGCCATCGCTTCCATCACCGGAACCGTCAGGATCACCGTCGACAGCGATGCACCCATGGCGATGTTGACCACCGACTGCATGCGATTAGCCAGCGCGGCCCGCAGCGCGGTGAGAATCTCCGGCGCCGCGGAAATCGCCGCCACCAGAATCGCCGTCACCACCGGTGGTGCCCCCGTCCCTTCCAGCCCCAGATCGAGGGTCTTGGACATCACTTCGGCCAACGCGCCAATCACCACCACACCGAACACCAGCAGACCGATAGACAGCGTCAGGTTGACCGGTGCTGGCTCGTCGTCCAGCGGCGTCTTTTTGCGGCGCTTGTCGGGGTAGCTGTAGCTGAAAAAGTAACTGTGCGGCCCAACCTGCATACGCAGGAACAAGGCGTACAACACCACCATCGCGCCAATGGTAAAGGCCGAATACAGCTTCCAGTTGGCTTCAGGAATGAACTCCGGCACCACCATCGAAACACCCATGGCCGTGAGGATCATCACGCTGTAGCTGCGCGCCGAGTCATCGTTGTACGACTGCTCGCCATGCTTGAGTCCGCCCATCAACGCCGCCAGGCCGAGGATGCCGTTGATGTCGAGCATGACGGCGGAGTAAATCGTGTCGCGCACCAAGGTCGCCGAGGCTTCGTTGCTCATCATGATTGCCAGGATCACGACTTCCACCAGCACGGCGGCCAGGGTCAGGATCATCGTGCCGTAGGGATCGCCGACTTTTTCGGCGAGCAGTTCGGCCTGATGAGCCACTCGCATTGAGGCGGCGACGATGAATGCAATCAATACCAGCCCACCAATCAGCGCGACTGCTTGGCCACTGTGCAACAACCAGTGTTCCAGCGGGAAGGCAATCACGGCGGCGATCAAGGCCAGCAGCAGAAAGGTTTCTTGCTTGAGGACGGTGAGCATGTCGGGCCTTTTGCCGTGGAGGAGCGGTTATGCGAGTGACTGCGGGGCGGCGCGAACGTTTCGTTAAACCTTAGCGCACCAGTGGGTGGCAGCTGTGCGAGGTCATGCACTTTTATTGGCCTTCAGGGCCTCATCGCGGGCAAGCCAGCTCCCACAGGGTCTACGCAAATCCTGTAGGAGCGGGCTTGCCCGCGATGGCTTCACCTCGATTTAAAGTCGTTTGTTGTCCTGTTGGTCAGCAATTTGCATTGGCCCTGCAAGGCCCGAAGAGCCCAGCCAACCACACAACAAAATGGAGTTCGAATTCATGCACAAACGTCCGTTGAAGAAGCTGCTTTGCGCCGTTGCAGCGGCCATTGGTGTTAGCGCCAGCTTGACCGCCATTGCCGCCGATCCGCTGAAAGTCGGTTTCGTCTATATCGGCCCGATCGGTGACCACGGCTGGACGTATCAGCATGAACAGGGGCGCAAGGCGCTGGCCGAAAAACTCGGCGGTCAGATCACCACCAACTATGTAGAGAACGTCGCCGAAGGCGCCGACGCCGAGCGTGTGATCCGCAACATGGCCAAGGACAAGTACGACCTGATCTTCACCACCTCCTTCGGCTATATGAACCCGACCCTTAAAGTCGCCAAGCAATTCCCCAACGCGACCTTCGAACACGCCACCGGCTACAAACAGGACAAGAACCTCGGCACCTACCTGGCGCGCACCTATGAAGGTCGCTACGTCGGCGGCTTCCTTGCGGCGAAGATGACCAAGACCAAGAAAATCGGCTACGTCGCTTCGTTCCCGATTCCGGAAGTGATCCGCGACATCAATGCCATTCAACTGGCCTTGAACAAGTACAACCCCGGCACCGAGATCAAAGTGGTGTGGGTCAACTCGTGGTTCGACCCCGGCAAGGAAGCCGATGCCGCCAACGCGCTGATCGACCAGGGCGTAGACGTGGTGTTCCAGCACACCGACAGCCCGGCGCCGATCCAGGCGGCCGAGCGTCGCGGCGTGTATGCAGTGGGCTACGCTTCGGACATGGCGCATTTCGGACCCAAAGCCGTGCTGACCTCCATCGTCAACGATTGGGCGCCGCACTACATACAGGCGACCCAAAGCGTGATCGAGCACACTTGGAAATCCCAGGATTACTGGGGCGGCTTGAAGGAAGGCACGGTGGAATTGCCGATCAGCGACCTGGTGCCTGCCAACGTCAAGACCGAAGCCGAGCAGATCATTGCCGACATCAAGAGCGGCGCGTTCAATCCGTTTACCGGGCCGATCAAGGACCAGACCGGGGTCGAGAAGATCCCCGCAAAGGTGAGCGCGACCAATGAGGAGCTGGCTTCGATGAATTACTACGTGGAAGGCATGAAGGCCGAAATACCGAAGTAAACCCCTCAGCCACCACGCCGAACCTGTGGGAGCGGGCTTGCCCGCGAAAGCGGCAGA
>NZ_JBOIBY010000039.1:0-1411 GCF_050739655.1 Pseudomonas sp.
CATTGAAACAGGCAATTTATTCCAGCCGTACGGCTGACAAGTTCGTCGTACGTCTGCCAGACGGAATGCGTGAACGCATTGCCGAGGTGGCTCGCAATCATCATCGCAGCATGAACTCCGAAATCATTGCGCGCCTTGAGCAGAGTCTTATTCAGGAAGGCGCACTGGGAGAAGAGTTGAGCATGCGCCTGGACAGCCCGGAGCTTTCCTTGCACGAACGGGAGCTGCTGCAACGCTTCCGCCAACTCTCCCACCGACAGCAGAACGCCCTGGTTTCGCTGATCGCGCATGATGCTGAAATGGCCGCCGACGCGTCCTGATTCAAGCAGAAAGCTCTAGCCAGCTTTATCGCTGGCTTTTTTTTTGCCTGAAATTCAGGCCCAAAAAAACCCGCCAAAGGCGGGTTTTTAATGAACGGGACATCAGAGCAGGAAGATTGTCGCCAGCCCGAGGAAGATGAAAAAGCCTCCGCTGTCGGTCATGGCGGTGATCATCACACTGGCGCCCATTGCCGGATCGCGCCCCATCTTCGCCAGGGTCATAGGGATCAGAACCCCCATCAATGCCGCCAGTAGCAAGTTGAGCGTCATTGCAGCGGTCATCACCACGCCCAATGACCAACTGCCATAGAGCAGGTAGGCAACCGCACCAATCACCCCGCCCCAGATTACGCCGTTGATCAACGCGACGGCCAATTCCTTGCGCATCAGGCGCGAGGTATTACCGGTGCTCACCTGGTCCAGCGCCATGGCGCGAACAATCATGGTGATGGTCTGGTTACCCGAGTTGCCACCAATGCCCGCCACAATCGGCATCAATGCCGCAAGCGCCACGAGCTTTTCGATCGAGCCTTCAAACAAACCGATGACCCTAGAAGCCACGAACGCGGTAATCAGGTTGATCGCCAGCCAGGCCCAACGGTTACGCAGGGATTTCCAGACCGACGCAAAAATATCTTCTTCTTCACGCAGACCCGCCATGTTGAGAACTTCGCTCTCGCTCTCTTCACGGATCAGGTCGACCATTTCATCGATGGTCAGACGGCCGATCAGCTTGCCGTTCTTGTCGACCACGGGCGCGGAGATCAAGTCATAACGCTCGAATGCCTGGGCAGCATCGTAAGCGTCTTCGTCCGGGTGAAAACTCACCGGATCGCTGGCCATCACCTCGGAAACCTGTTTGTCCGGATCGTTGACCAGCAAACGCTTGATCGGCAACACGCCCTTGAGGACGCCGTCGTAATCGACCACGAACAGTTTATCGGTATGGCCCGGCAACTCCTTGAGACGGCGCAGATAACGCAAGACCACTTCAAGGCTGACATCCTCGCGGATGGTCACCATCTCGAAGTCCATCAGTGCACCGACCTGCTCCTCGTCATAGGACAAAGCAGAACGCACGCGCTCGCGTT
>NZ_JBOIBY010000040.1:0-6109 GCF_050739655.1 Pseudomonas sp.
GTGGTCCGAACGGCGGTGATGGCGGTGACGGCGGTTCCATCTACATGATGGCCGACGAAAACCTCAACACCCTGGTGGACTACCGTTACACCCGGCACTTCGATGCCGAGCGTGGCTCCAACGGCGGTAGCACCGACTGCACTGGCAAGAAGGGTGAGGACCTGATCCTGCGTGTGCCGGTCGGCACCACGGTGATCGACTCCGCGACTCAGGAAGTCATCGGCGACCTGACCAAGGCCGGTCAGAAGTTGATGGTGGTACAGGGCGGCTGGCACGGCCTGGGCAACACCCGTTTCAAATCCAGTACCAACCGTGCGCCACGCCAGACCACGCCGGGCAAGCCGGGCGAGCAGCGTGACCTCAAGCTGGAAATGAAGGTGCTGGCGGACGTCGGTCTGTTGGGTTTGCCGAACGCTGGCAAAAGTACCTTTATCCGTTCGGTGTCGGCCGCCAAGCCGAAAGTCGCCGACTATCCGTTCACTACGCTGGTACCAAACCTGGGTGTGGTCAGTGTCGATCGCTGGAAAAGCTTCGTGGTCGCGGACATTCCGGGTCTGATCGAGGGTGCTTCCGACGGTGCTGGCCTGGGGATACGTTTCCTCAAGCACTTGTCGCGTACCCGTTTGCTGCTGCACCTCGTCGACATGGCGCCGCTGGATGAAACCAGTGCTCCGGACGCCGCGGAAGTCATCGTCAGCGAGCTGACCAAGTTCAGTCCGTCCCTGGCGGAGCGTGATCGTTGGTTGGTCCTGAACAAGTGTGACCAGATTCTTGATGAAGAGCACGATGCTCGCGTCAAGGAGATCGTTGATCGCCTGGAGTGGACTGGTCCGGTCTACGTGATCTCGGCCATCGCCAAGCAGAACACCGAGCGCCTGTGCCACGACATCATGCGTTACCTGGAAGATCGTGCTGATCGCCTGGCCAACGATCCAGCCTACAAGGAAGAGCTGGCTGAGCTCGACCAGCGCATCGAAGATGAAGCCCGTGCTCAGTTGCAGGCGCTGGACGATCAGCGTGCTCTGCGTCGTAGCGGCGTGAAGTCGGTTCACGACATCGGTGACGATGATTGGGACGAAGAAGATGTGGATGACGAAGACGGTCCGGAAATCATTTACGTGCGTGACTGATTCGTTGCGATAAACTAAAACGCCGCTCAATAGAGCGGCGTTTTGGTATCTGCAAATCGATTGTTGGTCACTAATAACCACGAATAACGTCACGGGCAGTGCCAGGTCGTGCTGCCCTCAAGCTAAGGTTGAAGATAATGCGGAGCAAGGTGACAGGTGCGCAGCGTTGGGTCGTGAAGATCGGCAGCGCTTTGCTGACGGCGGACGGCAAAGGCCTGGATCGCGCAGCAATGGGTGTCTGGGTAGAGCAGATGGTGGCCCTGCATGAGGCGGGCGTCGAGCTGGTGCTGGTGTCCTCCGGGGCGGTGGCAGCCGGCATGAGTCGTCTGGGCTGGACCTCGCGACCCAGTGCGATGCATGAGCTTCAGGCCGCTGCTGCAATCGGTCAGATGGGGCTTGTGCAGGCCTGGGAGTCGAGTTTTGCCGAGCACGGTCGGCACACTGCGCAAATTCTCCTGACTCACGACGACTTGTCCGACCGCAAGCGCTACCTGAATGCCCGCAGTACCTTGCGTGCGCTGGTCGAGCTCAAGGTTATTCCGGTGATCAACGAAAACGACACTGTGGTGACTGACGAAATTCGATTTGGCGACAACGACACGCTGGCGGCGTTGGTGGCCAACCTGGTCGAGGCTGATTTGCTGGTGATCCTCACGGATCGCGACGGTATGTTCGATGCCGATCCGCGCAACAATCCGGATGCTCAGCTGATTTACGAAGCGCGCGCCGATGACCCTGCACTCGATGCGGTGGCCGGTGGTACTGGTGGTGCGCTGGGGCGTGGCGGGATGCAGACCAAACTGCGCGCAGCGCGTCTGGCGGCGCGTTCTGGTGCGCACACCATCATCGTGGGTGGGCGCATCGAGCGGGTGCTGGATCGCCTCAAGGCGGGCGAGCGCATCGGCACCTTGCTCTCGCCTGAGCGCGGCATGCTGGCGGCGCGTAAGCAGTGGCTGGCTGGTCACCTGCAAACCCGTGGCACGCTGGTGCTGGATGCGGGGGCGGTTACAGCATTATCCCAGGGCAACAAGAGTTTGCTGCCGGTTGGGGTCAAGCTGGTGCAGGGCAGTTTCCGTCGCGGCGAAATGGTGGTGTGCGTGGCGCCGGACGGTCGTGAAATCGCTCGTGGTCTGGCGAACTACAGTGCGCTGGAAGCGCAAAAGATCATAGGGCAGTCATCTGACGCGATCGTCGGTCTGTTGGGTTATATGGCGGAGCCGGAGCTGGTTCATCGCGATAATCTGATTCTGGTTTGAGGGAGTACCTGAATGCGCGTGGCAAAAGGATTTTTGGGGTTGCTCCTGGCTATGCCGCTGTTGGCTTCAGCTGAGGAAATTGGCCAGGTTTCGACGGTGTTCAAGTTTGTTGGTTCGAACGACCGGATCGTCGTCGAAGCGTTCGATGATCCCAAGGTCGACGGGGTGACTTGCTACCTGTCGCGCGCCAAGACGGGTGGTGTGAAGGGTGGTCTTGGCTTGGCGGAGGATCGTGCTGAAGCCTCCATTGCGTGTCGTCAGGTCGGGCCGATCAATTTCAAGGGTGATTTGAAGGATGGCGAGGAGGTGTTCAAGGAGCGCACCTCGCTGGTCTTCAAAACCATGCAGGTGGTACGTTTCCTCGACAAGAAGCGCAATACGCTGGTGTACCTGGTGTACAGCGATCGCTTGATCGAGGGCAGTCCGCAGAATGCGGTGACGGCGATTCCGATTTTGCCGTGGGCGAACGCTCAATAGGCACGCGTAGATCCAATTGTGGGAGCGGGCTTGCTCGCGAAAGCGGTGTGTCATTCAGCATTAATGTTGACTGATACACCGTTTTCGCGAGCAAGCCCGCTCCCACATGTTTGTGTATTTATGAAATTACAGGCAATAAAAAACCGACCCTGAGGTCGGTTTTTTAATGAGCGTGTCGCTTAGGCAGCAGCGGCAACGTTCAGGGCCTTAACGTGGCCATTCAGGCGGCTCTTATGGCGAGCAGCTTTGTTCTTGTGGATGATGCCTTTATCGGCCATACGGTCGATAACTGGCACGGCCAGAACATAAGCAGCTTGAGCTTTGGCAGCGTCTTTTGCGTCGATGGCTTTAACTACATTCTTGATGTAGGTACGAACCATGGAACGCAGGCTGGCGTTGTGGCTGCGACGCTTCTCAGCCTGTTTTGCACGTTTTTTGGCGGAAGGTGAGTTGGCCACCGTCGAGCTCCTCGAAAGACTTTTTAGGAAATAGCAAACAAAATAGGCCGCGAATCATGCCGATGACTTGATGTGTTGTCAAGGGCAGTTGAGACGTTCCGCTAAGTGGTAGGTATAAAGAGGCGGGAGATTTCTTTCCGGCGTTTGACCTGTAAACTCGCGAGCTTTGGCTCTGTGCTGTTGCGGCGCGGAGTATCGCACAAGTGGGCGCATTGTTCGCCTGCTGTTTATCGACAGGCACAAACTCTTTCAATGAATCTGCTCAAATCGTTGGCCGCCGTCAGCTCTATTACGATGCTTTCCCGGGTTCTCGGGTTCGTTCGTGACACCCTCATTGCGCGTACATTTGGTGCGGGAATGGCGACCGACGCCTTCTTTATCGCCTTCAAATTGCCCAATCTGCTGCGACGGATCTTCGCTGAAGGTGCGTTTTCCCAAGCATTCGTGCCGATTCTTGCCGAGTACAAAAGCCAGCAGGGCGAAGAGGCGACGCGCACATTCATTGCCTACGTCTCGGGATTGCTGACGCTGGTGCTGGCGCTGGTCACCGCGTTGGGCATGATCGCAGCGCCCTGGGTCATATGGGTGACAGCGCCGGGTTTCACCGATACACCGGAAAAATTCGAGCTCACTTCCAGTCTGCTCCGGGTGACCTTTCCCTACATATTGCTGATTTCGCTGTCTTCACTGGCCGGCGCGATCCTCAATACCTGGAACCGTTTCTCGGTGCCGGCCTTCGTGCCGACTTTGTTGAATGTCAGCATGATCATTTTTGCGCTGTTCCTGACGCCGTACTTCGATCCGCCGGTGATGGCGCTGGGCTGGGCAGTTTTGGTGGGTGGTCTGGCTCAGCTGCTCTATCAACTGCCACACCTGAAAAAGATCGGCATGCTGGTGCTGCCTCGCCTCAACCTGCGTGACAGCGGCGTCTGGCGAGTAATGAAGCAGATGCTGCCAGCGATCCTTGGGGTGTCGGTGAGCCAGATCTCGCTGATCATCAACACCATTTTCGCCTCGTTCCTGGTTGCGGGGTCCGTTTCCTGGATGTACTACGCCGACCGCCTCATGGAGCTGCCGTCGGGTGTGCTGGGCGTTGCGTTGGGTACCATTTTGTTGCCGACTCTGGCCAAGACTTACGCCAGCAAGGATCGCCAGGAATACTCGCGCATTCTCGATTGGGGGCTGCGCCTGTGCTTTGTGCTGGTATTGCCGTGCGCCCTGGCACTGGGGATTCTGGCCGAGCCGCTGACGGTTTCGCTGTTTCAATATGGCCAATTCGATGCCCATGATGCGGCCATGACTCAGCGCGCGCTGATCGCCTACTCGGTCGGTTTGCTCGGAATTATTGTGATTAAAGTGTTGGCGCCGGGCTTTTACGCGCAACAAAATATCCGGACTCCAGTAAAAATCGCCATTTTTACCCTGGTCGTCACTCAGTTGTTCAACTTGGTGCTGATCGGCCCGCTGGCTCACGCAGGCCTGGCGCTGGCCATCAGCGCGGGCGCCTGCCTCAATGCGGGCTTGCTGTTCTATCAGCTGCGTAAACAACAGATGTACCAGCCACAACCCGGTTGGGCGAAGTTCGGCTTCAAGCTGGTGATCGCGGTAGCGGTAATGTCCGGTGTGTTGTTGGCCAGCATGCATTTCATGCCGGCCTGGGGCGAGGGGCAGATGCTTGAACGCTTCCTGCGCCTGGGTGCGCTGGTAGTCGCAGGTGTAGTGGCGTATTTCGGCATGTTAATGTTGCTGGGCTTTCGTCTGCGCGACTTCAATCGCAAGGCGCTGGGCTGAGGATCAATCCTCGATACACATGGGCGGGCCGGCATTTTTGTCGGCTCGATTACTTTGGGTGACGGTGTTGCCTGTCGTCAGCCGTCGGGTGTGGTTATAATCGACCACTTTATGAGCAAGAAGCGCGTTATGCAGCTGGTTCGAGGCCTCCACAACTTGCGCCCCCAGCATCGGGGCTGCGTCGCCACTATTGGCAACTTTGACGGTGTTCACCGTGGTCACCAGGCTATCCTGGCCCGGCTGCGTGAGCGTGCGCTTGAGTTGGGCGTACCCAGCTGCGTGGTGATTTTCGAGCCGCAGCCGCGAGAGTTTTTCGCTCCAGATACCGCGCCCGCCCGTTTGGCCCGTCTGCGGGACAAACTGCAGCTACTGGCCGCCGAAGGGGTCGACCGGGTCCTGTGCCTGGCGTTCAATCAACGCCTGAGCAAACTCAGCGCCAGTGAGTTCGTCGATACCATCCTCATGGACGGTCTCGGCGTGAAGCACCTTGAAGTCGGTGACGACTTCCGTTTCGGCTGCGACCGGGCAGGGGATTTCGATTTCCTGCAACAAACGGGCGTCACTCAAGGTTTTACCGTTGAAGCGGCGCAGACCGTCGAACTCGATGGTATTCGCGTCAGCAGCACCCAGGTGCGTAATGCCTTGGCGGCCGCCGATTTTGCCCTGGCAGAGCGGTTGCTCGGTCGCCCGTACCGGATTGCCGGTCGTGTGCTGCACGGGCAGAAACTGGCGCGTCAGCTGGGTACGCCCACCGCCAACATTCAACTTAAACGTCGTCGCGTGCCGTTCACCGGGGTTTACCTGGTCAACGTAGAGATCGACGGCAAGACCTGGCCCGGCGTCGCCAATATCGGCGTACGGCCCACGGTCCAAGGTGATGGCAAAGCCCACCTGGAAGTGCATCTTTTAGATTTTGCCGGCGATCTGTATGACCGGCGTTTAACGGTGGTTTTCCACCACAAGCTGCGTGAAGAGCAGCGTTTCGCCTCTCTGGAGG
>NZ_JBOIBY010000041.1:0-4178 GCF_050739655.1 Pseudomonas sp.
TGACCTGAAGCAACTTGCTGCCGAAAACTGCGTAACTCATTGTTTACCAAGGAGTTTTCCGTTTCGACTGCGCCGGAAGTGGGGCGAATTATAGAGATCTGAAATCTGCCGTCAACCGTTAATTTCAGGTTTCTTTCAATAAGTTACGAATGGTAGAAAAACGGCATGCCCCTACCTGCCGGGAGGAGTAAAGCCAGTCTTTCTATATAGAAGGAAACCTCAGAGCACACCGGACTCTTTAAACGCAGCTACCGTACCGGCATCCAACCCCAGCACTCGCTGCAGAACCTCCAGCGTATGCTCACCCAATAATGGAGGGGCACGACGATACTCAACTGGCGTCTCAGACAACCGTATTGGGCTCGCGACCTGAGGCACCAACCCAGCCAGAGCATGAGGCAACTCGATCGCCAGACCACGCGCCTTGACCTGAGGGTCGGCAAACATCTGCGCCAGGTCATTGATAGGTCCACACGGTACCCCAGCCTGCTCCAACTGCGCCACCCACTCAGCAGTGGTCTTGAAGACCGTTGCCTGACGGATCAACGGAATGAGTGCCGCCCGATTAGCGACCCGCAGCTTGTTGGTAACAAAGCGCGGATCATCAGCCCATTGCGGCTGCCCAGCCACTTGCGCGAACTTGCGGAACTGCCCGTCGTTGCCCACGGTAAGGATGAAGTCGCCATCAGCTGTAGGAAAATCCTGGTAAGGCACGATGTTCGGATGCGCATTGCCCAAACGCTTCGGAGCATTGCCCGTTGTCAGGTAGTTCATCGCCTGGTTGGCCAGGCAGGCCACCTGGACGTCCAGCAATGCCATATCAATATGCTGGCCGCCACCATCGTGATCCCGATGAGCAAGCGCGGCGAGGATTGCTACCGTCGAGTAAAGCCCGGTCAAGATATCCGTCAGCGCCACGCCCACTTTCACAGGCCCAGCACCTTCATCACCTTCAGGCCGCCCAGTCAGGCTCATGAGGCCGCCCAACCCCTGGATCATGAAGTCATAACCAGCGCGCCTGGCATACGGCCCAGTCTGACCAAATCCGGTAATCGAGCAATAGATCAGATCGGGATTGATCTCCTTCAGTGTTTCGTAGTCCAGCCCATAAGCCGCCAGACCTCCAACCTTGAAGTTCTCAATCAGGATGTCCGACTTGGCTGCCAGCTCGCGCACCAGCTTCTGCCCTTCAGGGCGCGTGAAATCGATGGTCACCGATTGCTTGTTGCGATTGGCCGACAAGTAATAGGCGGCCTCGCTGGTGTTCTCGCCATAGGCATCCTTTAGAAAGGGAGGCCCCCAGGCGCGCGTGTCATCGCCATTGCCCGGACGCTCGACCTTGATCACCTCGGCGCCAAGGTCGGCCAGAATCTGCCCGGCCCACGGCCCGGCCAATACTCGCGATAAATCCAGTACCCGCAGATGCGAAAGCGCGCCCATGACGTTCTCCTATTAATAGAACGCCTGGAGGCCGGTCTGCGCACGACCGAGGATCAACGCATGAACGTCGTGCGTACCTTCGTAAGTGTTCACAACTTCCAGGTTGACCAGGTGCCGAGCAACACCGAACTCGTCGGAGATGCCATTGCCACCCAACATGTCGCGGGCCATGCGCGCGATGTCCAGAGACTTGCCGCAGGAGTTACGCTTCATCATCGAAGTAATTTCCACCGCCGCGGTACCTTCATCCTTCATGCGACCCAGTCGCAGGCAGCCTTGCAGCGCCATGGTGATTTCGGTCTGCATGTCGGCCAGTTTTTTCTGGATCAGCTGCGTGGCAGCCAATGGGCGACCGAACTGCTGACGGTCCAGGGTGTACTGGCGAGCGGTATGCCAGCAGAACTCGGCCGCACCCAAAGCACCCCAGGAGATGCCGTAACGTGCCGAGTTGAGGCAAGTGAACGGACCTTTCAAACCGCGCACATCCGGGAAGATGTTCTCTTCCGGCACAAATACGTTGTCCATGACGATTTCACCGGTGATCGATGCACGCAGGCCAACCTTGCCATGAATCGCCGGAGCGCTCAGACCTTTCCAACCCTTCTCGAGAACAAAGCCACGGATGTCACCTGCGTCGTCTTTGCCCCAAACCACGAACACATCGGCGATCGGGCTGTTGGTGATCCACATTTTGCTACCGGTCAGGCTGTAGCCGCCTTCGACTTTACGTGCACGAGTAATCATCGCGCCTGGGTCGGAACCGTGGTTAGGCTCGGTCAGACCGAAGCAGCCGATCCACTCACCCGAGGCCAGTTTCGGCAGGTACTTCTGCTTCTGGGCTTCAGTACCGAATTCATTGATCGGCACCATCACCAACGAGGATTGCACACTCATCATCGAACGATAGCCGGAGTCGATGCGCTCAACTTCACGAGCGATCAAGCCGTAGCTGACGTAGTTCAGACCACTGCCACCGTACTGCTCGGGGATAGTGGCGCCCAACAGACCCACTTCGCCCATTTCGCGAAAGATCGCCGGATCGGTTTTCTCATGACGGAATGCTTCGAGTATGCGCGGCGCGAGGCTTTGCTGGGCGAACTGCGCAGCGGTGTCGCGAATCATGCGCTCTTCTTCAGTGAGCTGTTGATCCAGCAGCAAAGGATCGATCCAGTTGAAGCTAGCTTTACCGGCCATGAGTGTGTCCTCTCGAAACAGGTCAAATAACGTGGACTGATCCTAGGCCGGGATCGTTCATCTCGGCAAACGAGGATTTCGCATACTGTTGTGCTAATTTCTCACTCCGAAACGTCGCAAAGCGCATTTGAGGCGATGTATTAGTGAGGTTGACGTACATGCGTAGGAAGATACCCAGCACAACGGCCCTGATCAGCTTTGAAGCGGCTGCGCGACACGAAAGCTTTACCAAGGCAGCCGAAGAGCTTTCGCTGACCCAAGGCGCGATTTGCCGGCAGATCGCCAGCCTTGAGGAGTTCCTTAACGTGGAACTCTTCCGACGCTCCCGGCGTGGAGTGAAGCTGACGGAGGCCGGTCTCTCCTACAGCCGCCGGGTTGCCACGCAGCTTGATGCGGTTGAGCGGGACACCTTGTCCGTCATGGGCCAGCAAGGCGCCAATGTCATCGAACTGGCAGTGGTTCCGACCTTTGGAACCCAATGGTTACTGCCGCGGCTCAAGGATTTTCAGCACAAACATCCGGAAGTGACGGTCAACCTGACCAATCGCACGCGCCCCTTTCTGTTTGCCGATACGGAGTTCGATGCCGCAATTTACTTCGGCGATGCCGATTGGCCAGGCACAGAATCCCACCGCTTGATGGGCGAAAATCCGATGCCCGTATGCAGCCCCGGCCTACTGGGGAAAAAAACCAGCCTATCTCCCGCTGAAGTTTCTGAACTACCCCTCCTGCAACAGACCACTCGACCTTACGCCTGGCGACATTGGTTTAACTCCCAGCGACTGAACATCCCTCGCGACATGACAGGCCCGCGTTACGAGCTATTCTCCATGCTTGCCCAAGCGGCGATGCACGACATGGGTGTTGCCCTGATTCCACCTTTCCTGATTCAGCGCGAACTGGCTGAGAAACGTTTGGTCATTGCTAACCCCCAGGCCCTCTCCAGTATCAAGGCGTATTACTTGATGATTCCTGAGCGAAAGGTCGAATCTGCATCTTTGAAGGCTTTTCGAGATTGGTTGATCCATCAGGCCCATAGCTACAGCCTAGAAGAGTAAAGGCCTTGCGCCGCTTACTGACTTCGTAGTCAGGAACATCAGAACCCTACAGATATAAGTATTTGTCGCATAAAAGAAATCTGTATCAAAAGCAGCACAAACGTCCCACAAGCGCCTGAAGACGCGGCTTTGCGCCACTATTCAGGAGCAATACGTCATCATTCATATGGCCGATGTGTAAATTCTTGAATTTTGATAAAAACCCACACAAGGCACGGCCTGCAAGGGATTGAGCAGGCGGGTTGCGACATTCGGTCACGGGGTGACTTGTAGTTAATTTTCCGTCACACGTCATAATCCCTTGAAGGGCGCAAAGTTCGCCTGCAAAATGCCGCGCCCCGCCCTGTTTTCGGCGGGATCGTGCTGATCGGCCGCCCCAGCCGCACCATCCGTAGTGCATGGGTTTACTCAATAAGATCACGCAGGAGATTTGACGTGCACATTGGTGTTCCTCTCGAAACCCAGACCGGTGAAACACGGGTTGCT
>NZ_JBOIBY010000042.1:0-5657 GCF_050739655.1 Pseudomonas sp.
GTCTATGGGTTTTTCGCGAGCAAGCTCGCTCCTACAGGGACCCTTTAACTGACTGGTATTAATCTTCAGGTCGTCTTTTTGGTGCAAACATTGTCAGGACGGATTAGTAGTGGTCCCACAATTGTTGCGAGAAGCGAACAGGGTGTTTTGATGTCAGGCAGGTTGATCTATCTCATCGGACCTTCCGGTTCGGGCAAGGACAGCCTGCTGGTTGCTGCGCGAGTGCCGTTGGCCGAGCGTGGCTGCCGCATCGTTCGGCGGGTCATCACCCGTTCGGCGGAATCTGTGGGGGAGGCCGCGCAAGGTGTCAGCGCCGAGCAGTTTGCCGAGATGCAGGCTCAGGGAGCGTTTGCCCTGAGCTGGCGCGCCAATGGCCTGGCCTATGGTATCCCGCGAGAAATCGACGACTGGCTGGCGGCGGGGCACGACGTGCTGGTCAACGGCTCGCGCGGACACCTGACGCAAACCCGCGAGCGCTATCCAAACGTATTGGTGGTGTTGCTGACCGTGGATCAAGCCGTATTACGCCAACGCTTGCTGGCACGCGGGCGTGAGCCTGCAGCCGAGATCGAACTGCGGTTGGCGCGCAATGCCCGTTTCAATGAGCGTGTGCTGGCCGATAACGATCCAGCATTACTCGTGCTCGACAATTCCGGACCGCTGGAAAGCACGGTCGAGCGTTTGCTGGCCTGCATTGACGAGGACACCCCTTCGATGAGTGCTTGATGGGGCATCGTGGAGAATGTCAGCGTTAGGTTTGATGGACAGGTGCTTTAGCGTCATCCTGATTTGGCTTCAAAGCATCGCTCGGTAACCGTTCAGTGCCTTGACTGTTTGAACCAGCCCTTGACGTAACAAAAGGTCAAGGTAGGCACCGACATCCATCGCAGGTGTTTTCAGTTGGCTGCGTTGCCGTTCGGCAGCAGAGATTACTGCCGTCGGATCCAAATCAAAGAGGTTTTCGACGAATTCGTCAGGGTGCTGGGCTTCGATACCGAAGGGGGTCAGCGCCGAGCATGGGAAGTCTTTTTGATTAAACGTCACGATGACGCTGGCATTGCAGTGAATCGCGGCAGCCAGCACATGTCGGTCATCGATGTCGGGTAATGTCAGTCCAGCAATCAACTCTACGTACCCGCTGACGCAAGCGTCGGGTATGGCCTGATCCATCAACTCGGACGTGCGATTCAATTGTTCTTGGGTCAGGTCCGGCCGGTTTTTCAGCAGATTGCGTTTCCATTCGTCATGAATCTGCGCAGACCATCTCGCCCGGAAGCGTCCGGAAAGCGCGAGCCACATCAGAAAATCTCTCAAGGGCGCGGGGTAAAGCACGCAAGCGTCATATACAGCGGTAAAAGAGGAGTGCCTCACTCGTATCCTGTCCTTAGCATCTGTGCCTGCTCGGCGAGAAGCTTCATTGCCTGCTCGCTGGCGGTGTCGCGCCGGTTTTTATAGTCCATCAAATCGGCAAAGCGCACACGTCGGTGCTTGCCGGTTTTGTGGTAGGACAGTTCGCCGTAATCCAGCAGCTTGATCAGGTGCGGGCGTGAGACGTTGAGCAGGTCTGCTGCTTCCTGTGTGGTCAGCTCCGCGTGTACGGGGACCACTTTGACGGCATTGCCTGCCGCTAACTCAGAAAGGATATCGACTAATAGTCGGAGTGCGGAGGTCGGTAGCTCGACGCTATGGGCTTTGTTCTGCTCGTCGAAGATCTGGATGCGCTGGGTTTCGAATTGAGTGGCGAGGTAGGCAGTCAGGGCGCGCTGCCCTTCAATGGCAACCTGAATTTCGTGCTCTGCGGGCAAGCTGATCGGTGGATGAACGACTGTCGACATGATGGTTTCCAATATTTTGAATAATCGATGTCGGCAGGCTATTCGAATTATTCGAAATTCGCAATAAACGAAACTCGTGCGTTTCAGACGTTTTCCTTCAACAACCCCTGCACATACTCAACAAACGCCCGGGCCTTGGCGCTGGCCATCCTGCCAGTCGGGAACACCGCCCACAGGTCCAGATTCGACAGTGTCCAGTCGGTCATCACTGCCTTGACTGACCCGTCCGCCAGCTCCGGCGCAAACATCCATTGAGAGGCCATGGTCAGTCCTTGATGGGCCAGTACGGCTTCACGCAGACCTTCGGCGGCGTTGATGCGTATTCGGCCACTGATGATCACGGACTGTTCTTCGTTGGCTTTCTTGAATAGCCAATTGGCACCGCCGCCGAGGGTGTAGACGATCGCCTGATGCTTGCCCAGGTCTGCGGGGTTGGTGGGCTCGCCGTGTTTATCGAAGTACGCGGGAGTGCCCAGCACCACTCGGCGAGATTCAGCGATTTTGCGGGCGGTGAGGCCCGAGTCGTTCAAGGCGCCCATGCGCAGGGCAATATCGACGCCTTCTTCCACCAGATTGACGTTGCGATCATCGAGTACCAGGTCGATGTTCAACGCCGGGTTCTGCTCAAGGAACGGCCCCAGGTGCGGCACGATATGCAATCGGCCGAAGGTCACAGGGGCACAGATCCGCAGGTTCCCGGTCAGTCCGCTGGCCGCACCGCGCGCGGCGTTTTCAGCCTCATCGGCTTCTTCGATGGCGCGTTTTGCCCGCTCGAAAAATGCCATCCCGGCCTCGGTGGGTGTCAGGCCACGGGTCGAACGCAGCAGTAACCGTACCGCCAGCCGTGATTCGAGCTGCGCGATGGTTTTCGATACGGCGGGCTGACCGATATTCAAGCGTCGGGCAGCGGCGGAAAACGAGCCGGTTTCCACCACGTACACGAAGGTTTCCATTGCAGCGAGGCGGTCCATTTGAATTTCCTTGGTTATCGGCAATCCCTGTGGGAGCGAGCAATATTGTTTCAGGCTCCGGCACACTCTGTAAAACAACCAAGCGTCGAGCCACAAGATTTTGTGCTTGAGTAAAGATAACTCTAGGGTTATTTTTATTCGAGCCAAGGCAAGGAGGCTGGTGGTGCAGAGCAGGCTTTTGATCAAGGAGTTGATGGAGGCGGGTTGGACCCTGGATCGGGTCACTGGCAGTCATCACATCTTCACGCACCGTTACAACCCATACATCATTCCCGTCCCTCATCCAAAAAAGGATTTACCGATAGGGACGGTCAAGGGCATCAGGAGGCGAGCCGGGCTGTACTGCCCGCCCGCCAGTTACGCAGGAGATCCATAATGCAATATCCAATCTGTATCGAATGGGGCGATGAGCACACCGCCATCGGTATTCAGATCCCCGATATTCCTGGCGCGGTCACGGCCGGGGATACGTTCGAAGATGCCTACAACGCGGCCGTTGAAATCGCCCACATCATGTTGCAGGAAATGGCGGCAGATGGAGAGACGATTCCGATGCCGACCTCGGCAGCAGTGCATCGTGACAATCCGGAGTTCGCCGACATGGGGTGGGGAATGCTGGAGCTGGACATCTCGCCGTACATGGGCAAGACCGAGAAGGTCAATGTCACGCTCCCCGGCTATGTGATCCAGCGTATCGACCGCTACGTGCGTGAGCACAATGTCAAAAGCCGCTCGTCCTTCCTGGCCGATGCGGCGATGGAGAAGCTGGTTCGGCAATGAGTGTCAACAATCGCGAGCAGGCGGCAATTCCCCTGTAGGAGCAGAGCTTGCTCGCGAAGCTTCATGCCGTCGCCAACGAAACCTTCTGCGAAGCACTCAAGAACCGCACCAACGCCAACAGTGGAAACGCGCTGCCGACAATCACGATCCACAACCAGCCACCGTGTTCATACACGGCACTGGCCACCGAAGATCCGAATGCGCCGCCGATGAAGATGCTGGTCATGTACAGCGCATTCAGGCGGCTGCGGCTTTTGGCGTCGAGGGCGTAGACCGCACGTTGGCCCAGGACCATGTTCATCTGTACGCAGAAGTCGAGGACCACTCCGGTCACCGCCAGGCCGATGACGCTGTAGACCGGATGGATGAACGCGGGCAAGAAACTCAGGCTGGCGAACAGCAGCGCCAACAATGAAGCGATGCGGGTATGGCCGGCATCGGCGAGGCGACCAGCGATGGGTGCTGCGATGGCGCCGATGGCGCCCACCAGGGCGAAGATCGCGATCTGGCTTTGCGACAAACCATGATTGCGCGCCAGTTCCAGAGGCACCGCTGTCCAGAACAGGCTGAACGTGGCGAACATGCAACCCTGGTAAAACGCGCGCTGGCGCAGCACCGGTTGTTTGCGCAACAGCGTCCACAACGAGCCCAACAGTTGTCCGTAGGAAGCGCTGTGATCCGGCTGGCGCTTGGGGATGGTCAACGCCAAAACGATGCTGATCGCTGCCATCAAAACCGCAGCGATCACAAACATCGCCCGCCAGCCAAAATGATCGGCCACCACGCTGGACACCGGCCGCGCCAGCAGAATGCCCAACAACAACCCCCCCATGATCCCCCCGACCACGCGACCGCGAGATTCTTCCGGCGCCAGGTGCGCGGCCAGCGGAATCAGGATTTGCACCGAGACCGAACTGAACCCTACCAACAGCGAAATCAGCAAAAACACATTGGGCTGATCAGTGAACGCGGCCCCCAACAGGCTGGTAATCGCCACCAGCGTGGTGATGATCATCAACCGGCGGTTCTCCAGCAAGTCTCCCAACGGCACAAGGAAAAACAGGCCCAGCGCGTAGCCGATCTGAGTCAACGAAACAATCAGGCTGGCCATGGTGCTGGTCAGGCCGATGTCCGGAGCAATGAGGCCGATGATCGGTTGGGCGTAGTAGATGTTGGCCACAATGGCGCCGCAGCAAAAGGCGAACAGCAGCACCATGCCTCGGGTCATTGTCGCAGCGCCGTGGGGCACCTGAGTCGCTGGGTTCATAACGTGTCTCGCTGTACAGAAGGGAATGCGCGCAGGCTAATGGCCAGACGGTATCGGCGGAAGAGTGTTTGGAGTGATAGCAGTCATTCCATTGCGGAATGAATAACGAACGTGCCGATCGTTCGCCGATGACCGCGATATCAGAGTATGAGGGCCGATCATACAGTCACGGACAACATGCTCGATAGCTTGCTTATGTTTTCTGTCCAGCGTCATTACACAGAAGTGACCGACTATCCGAAGAAAAGCCCACATTTACCGGGCAACTAGAATCAACTGGGGGATCACTTCAACGTGTCCTTACAAAGCGGGAGTTTCACGATGAAAATCGTATCTTCGCTGGCGTTGGTGGTAGCGGTTGGGTCGATCTTTGGTTGTTCGACAGTGCCTGATCGTCAGGTCACCAACGTTCCCTTGAACGCTACTGCCGTCAATGCCGGGAACATCGCCCGGCCCATCATGATGTCCGACGGTAATGCAACGGTGTTCTGGTTCGCGGTCAGTGGCGAGACCATGGGCAGCGCTTTACCGGGCCGTTTGCAGGCATACATCTATCCTGGAAGTTGTACGAACCTGGGTGCGAAACCGGCCTACGACATGAATGACGGTCCGAATGCGCGGTTCTACTCATCGGCGTCACACCAGTATTTCTGGAAGAGCGCGCCGGTAGCCGTGGAAACACTTCGAGCGGGTGGTTATGCACTGGTGGTGCGTGAAAGCCCAGCGGACGGGAACCAGGATATTTTTTGCGGCAACTTGGGCTAGCTCGGTGTATCCGATCCTGTGTAGGAGCTGCCGCAGGCT
>NZ_JBOIBY010000043.1:0-6066 GCF_050739655.1 Pseudomonas sp.
CTGTTCTTCGCGCCGGAGCTGTCGACGTCCAACCGTGCCACCGTCGGCGGCATGATCAACACCGACGCCAGCGGCCAGGGCAGTTGCACCTATGGCAAGACCCGCGACCATGTGCTGGAACTGCATAGCGTACTGCTCGGCGGAGAGCACCTGCACAGCCAGCCGCTGTCCGCCGCGCAGTTGGACGCGGCTTGCGCGCAGCCCGGCCGTATCGGCGAAGTGTATCGGGTGGCGCGCAATATTCAGGAGACCCAGGCCGGTCTGATCGAGACGGTGTTTCCCAAACTCACCCGCTGCCTGACCGGTTACGACTTAGCGCACCTTCGCGACAAGCATGGGAGTTTCAACCTGAACAGCGTGCTGTGCGGCGCGGAAGGCTCGTTGGGCTACATCGTCGAAGCCAAGCTCAATGTGCTGCCTATTCCCAAGTATTCGGTGCTGGTGAACGTGCGCTACGGCAGCTTCATGGATGCGCTACGCGATGCCAACGCATTATTGGTGCACAAACCATTGTCCATCGAAACCGTAGACTCAAGGGTGTTGCTGCTGGCGATGAAAGACATTGTCTGGCACAGCGTCGCCGAGTATTTCCCGAGCGACGCCGGGCGCCGGACGCTGGGGATCAATTTGGTGGAGTTCAGCGGCGACGACGTGGCCGAAGTCAACGCGCGCGTAGCGTCGTTCGTGACGCATTTGCAGGTCGACATGACCATTGAGCGCCTCGGTCACACACTGGCCGAAGGTGCCGAAGCGGTAAGCCGTGTCTACACCATGCGCAAACGCTCGGTTGGGCTGTTGGGCAACGTCGACGGCGAGATTCGCCCGCAGCCTTTCGTGGAAGACACCGCTGTGCCGCCGGAAAAACTGGCCGACTACATCGCCGAGTTTCGTGCGTTGCTGGACAGCTATAACCTGTCGTACGGCATGTTCGGTCACGTCGACGTCGGCGTGCTGCACGTGCGCCCAGCGCTGGACATGAAAGACCCGGCCCAGGCTGCGCTGGTAAAGCCGATTTCCGACGCAGTGGCCGAGCTGACCCGGCGTTACGGCGGGTTGCTGTGGGGTGAGCACGGCAAGGGTTTACGCTCGGAATACGTGCCCGAATTTTTCGGCGAACTGTACCCAGCCCTGCAATCGCTCAAGGGCGCGTTCGACCCGCATAACCAGCTCAACCCCGGCAAGATTTGCACGCCGCCGGATGCCGCCCAAGGCTTGCTCAAGGTCAACGAAGTGACGCTGCGCGGTGACTTGGATCGGCAGATCGACGAGCGCGTCTGGCAAAGCTTCGGTACCGCCATGCACTGCAACGGCAACGGCGCCTGCTACAACTACGACACCAACGATGCGATGTGCCCGTCGTGGAAAGCCACTCGTGAGCGCCAGCATTCGCCGAAGGGCAGGGCGTCGTTGATTCGCGAGTGGTTACGTCTGCAAGGCGCGGCCAATATCGATGTCTTGGAAGCGGCCCGGGGCAAGTTGTTGTGGTTGAGCGGGTTGCCAGCGCGGCTGCGCAATAACCTGGCGCGTTCGCGCGGCGAGGTGGATTTCTCCCATGAAGTCTATGAAGCGATGGCGGGTTGTCTGGCCTGTAAATCTTGTGCGGGACAATGCCCGGTCAAGGTCAACGTCCCGGAGTTCCGTTCGCGTTTTCTGGAGTTATACCACGGCCGCTATCAACGACCGCTCCGTGACTACCTGATCGGCTCACTGGAGTTCACCATTCCATACATGGCTTATGCGCCGGGACTGTACAACGCAGTGATGGGCTCGAAATGGGTGAACCGCCTGCTTGAGCGACAGGTCGGCATGCTCGACAGCCCGCTGATCCACCGCCATGACTTGCAGGCCACGTTGACTCGCTGCAAGGTCGCGGTCGCCAGCGTGTCAGTCCTGCGCGAGCTGACCGTCGCGCAGCGTGAGCGCAGCGTGGTGGTGGTGCAGGACGCCTTTACCCGGTACTTCGAAACCCCGTTGCTGGCGAAGTTTATCCAGTTGGCGCATCAGTTGGGGTATCGGGTGTTTCTTGCGCCCTATAGCGCCAATGGCAAGCCGTTGCACGTACAGGGTTTCCTCGGTGTCTTCGCCAAGGCAGCGATCCGCAACGCCACTCAGCTCAAGGCGCTCGCCGATTGCGGTGTGTCGCTGGTAGGACTGGACCCGGCCATGACGCTGGTCTACCGCCAGGAATATCAGCAAGTACCGGGGCTCGACGAGTGCCCGAAGGTCTTGCTGCCTCAGGAATGGCTTGTCGACGCGTTGCCCGAAAACCCGCACACCGCGACCGAGACATTCCGTTTGTTGGCGCACTGCACCGAGAAAACCAATGTTCCGGCCAGTACTGCACAATGGGAAACCGTATTCGCTCGGCTAGGGCTCAAGCTGGTGACGGAGGCAACCGGCTGCTGCGGCATGTCCGGAACCTTCGGCCATGAAGCACGCAACCAAGGCAGCTCACGGACCATTTTCGAGCAGTCATGGGCCGGCAAACTGGATAAAAAGGGGGAAGCGCTGGCCACGGGTTATTCCTGCCGCAGCCAGGTGAAGCGCTTAACCGACAGGCAACTGCGTCATCCGCTGGAAGTGTTGTTGGAGTATACGCGCGAGGTAATGGGAGGCTTTCGGCGATAACCGGCTTTTGGTCTGGATATCTAAACCTTTTGTGTTTGAATCTGGATGCTCACGCCCACTTGAATTGAGCGGGGAATCTTGCGGTAAAGCACGTTCGAAACTCCGGCGTTGAGATCACGTGCAAGGTTCCGTTGTATGCGGTGGTAATCTGCGAGGCCATGTAAAGTCCCAGACCTAACCCTTCACCCCTTAGCTGATTTTTATTGACCTACAATGCAGGCTCTGAATTCACCCGCAAAGCCATCGTTTGCGGAGTATTGGGATGGCTCAATGAATTCCGGCAGTCTGGGGAAAAATCGCATCAGCGCCAACATCTCTGGGGTATTTCAGTGATGTTTTACGGCTCTGATCCGCATCAATACCTTCAGCAGTACCAGTGTTGCGACAGGCGCCATGATCATCACTGCCGTCCTTTGCGGCAAGTCCACTCCGACTAGATGAATGCCCGAGTACAGCAATTTGAACAGGCTCAGCACGTAATAGGTGATGGCGATAATGGACAGTCCTTCAACTGCCCGCTGAATCTTGATTTGTGCGTCGGCTCGGGCATTCAGGCTTTTCAAGATTTCGGCGTTCTGTTCTTCCATTTCTACCTGCACGCGGGCCTGCAAGAGTTCACCCAGATTGGCCACGCTCTTGGCTAGCACGTCGAGTCGCTGTTCCGTCACGGCGCAGTACCTTACCGTCGGTTTGAAGCGCCGCTCGATGAAGATACCCATGCGCTGGCAATCACCCGCGTGGTTCTCCCGCAGCTCTGCCAGCCGTTCGAAGACCAATTGCGCGTAGGCTTGAGTGGCGTTGAAACGGTGCCTGTGCTTGGCTGAAAGACTGACGACTTTCGCCGAAAGGGCCGCAATTTCCGTGAGCAGCTTCTTTGCATTGCTCGTATCGGGAGCAGCATTTCGCTCCGACAGCTCGGCCAGGGTTTTATCGAAAATATTGAGTTGTGAGCTCAACTGCTTGGCCGCAGGAAGCGAGAGCGAGGCCATCATGCGATAGGTTTCAATCTCGAGTAGCCGGCGAATCATTCGCCCCTGGCGGTAGGCGTTCAGATGATTATTGATGAACAGAAACTTGTTTTCGCCGCATTCGCCGAGCCTGAAGTCGCTCCATACCGCCGCATCGCCGCCACCAATGGATGAACCGCAAGGGTCCTTGAACCCATATTCCGCATGATCTCCGTTCCAGGAATGCTTGTTGCGAACTACGATTTGGACGCGGTTGATCAGCAGCTGGGTGTAAGGGCTGATTTTAGCCGTCAGGGCTTCAGGCAAGGGAATCCAGTGCGGGTTTTCCTTGGTAGTAGTCACAACATAGGTGAGGGTAAAGAACTCGGCGTGCCGCTCCCATTTCAGCCAGTGCTCATCCAGCTTGATGATGCCTTGGGGCGTTTCATCAGCGATGGGTTCGCTGTAGAGGCTTTTGAGGAGCGCCTTTCGTTCGCCATCGCTGCCCAAGATGGCCAGGTGAAACACGTGAGCCGGCTCGCTGAAGTACAGGGAAGGGCGGGCGTGCAGTTCGTTGTGCAGCGTATGTCGTAGCGGGTGCATGGTGCCTATGCCTTAAGCGCTGAGTCCTTGCCGCTGGTAATGATGCCCAGGACAAAGTGGGTCAGGATATCCGTGAGTTTTTGTTCTGGGACATCCATGCTTTGCCAGAGAGACTGTCCGTAGAGCATGCCGATGACGGCTTCTGTGATCAGGCCTGTATGGTCACTGATGGAGCCATAGTCACTTTCGTCACACTCAGCGGAAATGATGGCGCTCAACAGCGCGGAGTAGTTGCTCTTGAGCTGATTGATTTCCTGCTGCTGCTCATCGGTCAGATTGAAGAACTCTCGGGTGACCAGTAGCAGCCGATGTTTTTCGGCCAGGTTGAAAATCACGAACGCGTGGACGAAGCGCTGCAAGCGATCGCGGTGCGTCCTAGCACCGCGCATGCGTCGCTTGGTATCGGCGAGCAGGTCGGATACCGCGCCTTCAATCAGCTCGAACAAAAGGCACTGCTTGTTCTCGATATGGTTGTACAACGAACCGGCATGCAGCCCTAACTGACTGGCCAGGTCTCGCAGGCCGATGGCCTGGTAACCGCGCGTAGCAAAGAGCTTCAGTGCCACATCAAGCAGGCGGTCGCGAGCACTACTGAGTACGAGTTTCGAAGAGACGGTGGCCGCAGGCATTGTTCTGTCCTGTGTACTTGATCTGGAGGCTTGCCGACCATTGTCGGACAAAATCGGTTTGACCAAATGTAAGACAACAGGCATCTTACGTAAAGACTAATCGCGGAGGTGTTTTATGGATGGGCAAACGGTCGTAATCGTCGGTGGCGCTTCGGGTCTGGGGCTGGAAACTGCCAAGCTGATGCGCAAACGCGGGGCAGCGAAAATCGGCATCATCGATAGAAATGAGCAGTTGATGGCTGCCGCGGCGGAAGTGCTTCGCGCCGATGGTTGCGAAGTTGCCACAGCGGTGGGCGATATCTCTCGGCAGGAGTCGGCCCATGGCGCTTTCCAGCAAATCGTTGATGCGCTGGGACGCGTACATTGTCTGGTCAACAGCGCCGCGATTTATCCGCGCAAGGACATTTTCGAGATCACTGACGAGGAATGGGATCTGGAAAACGCGGTGAACATCAAAGGCACTTACCACATGATGGTCGCCGCGGTGAAACACATGCAGGCCTACGTGGCGGCACCTGCCGTGACCGGCCGCATCGTCAATGTCACCTCGGTCGACGCTTTCAAGGCTCATCCGCAGAACGCCCACTACGCAGCGACCAAGGCGGCGGTTGTCAGCCTGACCAAATCCTTTGCCCAGGCCTGTGCCAAGGATCAGATCCTGGTCAATTCGGTGGCGCCTGCAGGTTTCGCCACCGAGCGCGCAAAGCAATTGGGCTTCCTCGGTGAGCTGGCTGCGGCCAACCCGCTGGGCCGCGCAGCCGAGCCTGTCGAGATTGCCGAGTGGATCGTCATGATGGGCAGCAGTCGCAACAGCTATGCCACTGGTGAAAACGTGATTGTCAGCGGGGGCTACATCTATGCCTGATTCAGTATCGGTGCCGGCGATCTACCGTCGGGCTTTGGTCACGGGCGCCACCAGCGGTATCGGCAAGGCCGTAGTGCTGGCATTGCGCGATGCCGGTTTACAGGTGATTGCAGTCGGTCGCAGTCCCGAAGCGTTGGCCGAGTTGCGTTCGCAACCGGGCGTGACGGTGGTCGAGGCTGATGTGCGGCAAGTCGATGCATTCACCGAAATCCTGGCGCGCTACCCGGTGGATGTGCTGGTCAACAACGCAGGAGTCTTGTCCACCCGGTCCTCGTTCCAGGAAATGGACCCGGCGGAAATCGACAACATGTTTGACATCAATCTGAAGGCACCCTTGCACCTGACACGCAAGGCATTGCCCGGAATGATCGAGCGTGGCCATGGTCATCTATTC
>NZ_JBOIBY010000044.1:0-8694 GCF_050739655.1 Pseudomonas sp.
GCCGAAGGCTGCGATCTTTTGATTTTTTAAAAACAAAATCAAGAGATCGCAGCCTTCGGCAGCTCCTACATCTATGTGAACACCGCAGCCTTCAGTAGGAGCCGGTTTGCTGGCGATGGTCGTCAACGATAACGCGTCAATCCTGATGCCCCGCGGCGCCTTCAGGTTTTTCGCTGGCAAGCCAGCTCCTACAGACGCATGCACTCAGCAATCAGGCCGGCCGCTCCCACAGCGATTTGCGATGTTCTGAAGACCGCAATTACTCCTACACTATGGCCAATCCGTGAGCGCTTTCGCTCATTGTCCTGTGCCGGAGCTGCTTGATGCTGTCGTTGCTCACTGAACACCCGCTGATTTGCGCCTTGATCCTGCTTCTGATCGATTTGGTGTTGTGGCGCCTGATCGATGCCAGCCATTACAGCTGGAAACTGATTGCACGGCTGCTGATCTTCTCGCTGTACAGCGTCCTGCTGTTCAACGAGGGCATGAACCCGATGGTGCCGGCGCCTTGGGTGGACAACGTGCCGCTGCATCTGGCGGCGACAGGTTTGCAGATCGCCTGGTGGCTGTTCGCTGCGCGCACCCTGACGGTGCTGATCGGCGCGGTGATGATGCAACGGGTCGGGCATACCGGGCGCTTGCTGCAAGACTTGCTCGGTGCGCTGATTTTCCTGATCGCGGTGATCGCGGCGCTGGCCTACGTGCTCGAGCTTCCGGTCAAAGGCGTGCTGGCGACGTCCGGCGCTTTGGCGATCATCGTCGGCCTGGCCTTGCAGAGTACCCTCAGCGACGTGTTTTCCGGGATCGTCCTCAACACCACCAAACCCTATCAACTGGATGACTGGATCGCCATCGACGGCACCGAAGGTCGGGTCATCGATATCGATTGGCGTGCCACGCGTCTGCAGACGTCCCAGGGCAGCATGATCGTGATTCCCAACTCCCTGGCGGCCAAGGCCAAGATCACCAACTTCAGCCGTCCCAGCGACATGTTTGGCGTGTCGATCAGTTTGCAGGTCAGCCCCCATGTCCGGCCGCAAACCGTGATCGATGCCCTTGAGCGAGCGATGCAGGGGTGTCGAATTCTGTTGAGCACGCCAGGTCCGAAAGTCGCGCTCAAAAGCTCCAGTCCTGCTGGTTCGGAGTATGAAATCAGCGGGTTTGTCGCCTCGATGAGCGAAAAACGCACGGTGCGCAATCAACTCTACGATCTGGCGTTTCGGCACTTGAACGCATCGGGGATCAATTTGCTGTCGAGTGTGGAGCCCAATCCGACGATCGACTGCTCACGGCCACGGGCATTGCTCGAAAGTTCGCCGATTTTCTCTACCTTGCGCGTCGAAGAGAAAGAAACCTTCAGCCAGAACATGACCCTGCAAAACTTTCGTGCCGGCGAGACGATCCTGGCAGCGGGAGAGGTCAGCCATCACTTGTTCATCATCGAGTCAGGCGTGGTGTCGGTGACATTGAACATCCACGGTGCCCCCATCGAAACCGGGCGCATGGGGCCAGGGGAAGTGATCGGCGAAGCGGGCATCCTGACCGACAGCTCGTCGCTCGCGCAATTCAATGCGAAAACCAATTGTGGGCTTTATCGCATTGAAGAGAGCTACCTCAAACCCTGCCTGGACGCCCGTCACGACATCAACGATGCGATGAAAACCTTGCTGGATTTCCGCCTGCATAAGGTGCAGTCGCTGATCCAGGAAGTGCCAGTGGTGGTGCGCAAGAAAGGATTTTTGCAGTGGTTACTCAAGCGGGCGTGAGTGGTCTCCTCGACTTCTGGATTATTGGCTATTTGTACAAATCGCACTGGGGTCTAACGTAGCTCCACACCCATTTGCCCTGGAACATGCCATGCAACCGCGTATCGATTTCTACACTGCTAGCCCAGATGCCCTTAAAGCCATGATTGCCCTGGAGACCGCCGTTTCCAAGCTGCCACTGGAAAAGACCCTGATCGAGCTGGTCAAGCTGCGCGCCTCGCAAATCAACGGCTGCGCCTTCTGCATCGACATGCACACCGCCGACGCGATCAAGGGCGGCGAAACCCCGCGTCGCCTGTTCGCCGTGACGGCCTGGCGCGAGGCGCCGTTCTTCACCGACCGCGAACGCGCTGCGCTGCTGTGGACCGAAACGTTGACCCAACTCAGCCTGACCCACGCCCCGGACGAAGACTACGAAGTGGTCGCCGCCCAGTTCACACCCAAGGAAATGGTCGACCTGAGCGTGGCCATCAGCACCATCAACAGCTGGAATCGCCTGGCCGTTGGTTTCCGCAAGACGCCTCAGGCCTGATTTTCTGGCGCAGTGCCGCCGCCACCCCTCCACCCTGATCGTTCCCACGCTCTGCGTGGGAATGCCTCAAGGGACGCTCCGCGTTCCAGCCTATATGCCGATTTCTGGTCTGGCGCCGATGGGGACGCGGAGCGTCCCGAGCTGCATTCCCACGCGGAGCGTGGGAACGATCAAACATGGTTGCCGAGGCTCAATGCGCATCGGCACTCGGCGCGGCCGGTGGTTGCACTTTGCGCATCAAGGGCACCATCGCCGTGGCGATGATGAAACAGACCATGATCATCAGGAACGCATCGCCGTAGGTTTGCGTCTGCGCTTCGCGGTAGGTCAGCAGCCAGAGCTGATGCAGGCTGGCAGTGACTCCGGTGTCACCGCTCTGGCCCAGGGCGGCGAAGTTATTGCCGACCTGGGACAACCATTGGTTGAGCGCCTCGTTGGTGCTGTTGAGGTTTTCGGCCAGCCGGGTGAAGTGCAGGTTGGTACGGTCATTGAGGATGGTCGCGCACGCGGCGATACCGATGGCGCCGCCCAGGTTGCGCATCAGGTTGAACAGCCCAGAAGCATGTTTGAGTCGCGCCTGGGCCAATCCACCCAAGGTCAGAGTCACTGTTGGCGGCACCGCCAGTTGCTGGGCAATCCCGCGCAAGGCTTGCGGCAGCATCAATTCTTTTGCCCCCCAGTCATGGGTGATCGGGCTGAAATCCCACATCGAGAGCGCGAACAGCCCAAGGCCGGTCATCATGATCCAGCGCAAATCGATACGGTTGGCCAGAAAGGCATACAGCGGAATGGCCATGAGTTGGAACACGCCGGTGGAGAAAATCGCCAGACCAATGTCCAACGCGCCATAGCCACGAACTCGACCGAGAAACAGCGGTGTCAGGTAAATGGTGGCGAACAGGCCGATGCCGGTGACGAACGAAAAAAAGCAACCCAGCGCGAAGTTACGGTCTTTCAAGGCGCGCAAATCGACGATCGGGTTGGCCACGTGCAAGCTGCGGCCAATGAAGGCCAAGCCGGCCAGGCCGCTGATCCACGCGGTGGTGAGGATCGTGCTGTCGCTGAACCAGTTCCAGCGCGGGCCTTCTTCGAGGGTGTATTCGAGGCAGCCGAGGAACAGTGCCAAAAACACCATGCTGATGTAGTCGGCGCCTTTGAGCAGCGACAGTTCCGGCTGGTCGATCTTGACCAGCATCGGCACGGCCACGGCGACGAAAATCCCCGGCACCAGGTTGATGTAGAACAGCCAGTGCCAGGACGAAATGTCGGTGATCCAGCCACCGATAACCGGCCCCAGTGTCGGTGCCAGCGAGGCCACCGCGCCGATGGTCGCGGCGGCGATCACCCGTTGCTTGCCGCCGAAGAACACGAACGCCGTGGTGAACACCATCGGGATCATCGAACCGCCGAGAAACCCTTGCAGGGCACGAAAGGCAATCATGCTCTGAATGTTCCAGGCCAGGCCGCAGAGCAGGCTGGTCAGGGTAAAACCCACCGCCGACGCGCAGAAGAGCCAGCGTGTGGAAAACACCCGGGAGAGCCAGCCGGACAACGGAATCACGATGATTTCGGCGATCAGGTAACTGGTTTGCACCCAGGCGGTTTCGTCGGTGCCGGCGGACAGTCCGCCGCCTATGTCACGCAATGACGCCGAGACGATCTGGATATCCAGCAGCGCAATGAACATGCCGATGCACATGGTGGCGAAGGCAAAGACCTTGGTCGCCGTGGCCATACTCGCGGCATCGAACGGTTGCGCCGGGGCGGCGAGGGCGCGGCTCATGGTGCGCTGGCCACGGCAGGGGCATCCGGCGCTTTACGGGTGTCCACTTCAGCAGTTACGGAGAGGCCAGGGCGCAGATGACCGAGCACGCTGTCGGCGGGGTCCAGGTGAATACGCACCGGCACCCGCTGCACGATCTTGGTGAAGTTGCCGGTGGCGTTTTCCGGTGGCAGCACGCTGAATTGCGAGCCGCTGGCCGGTGCGAGGCTGTCGAGATGGCCGTGGAATTCTTGCCCATTGAGCACGTCGGCGTGAATGATCACCCGCTGCCCCGGCACCATGCGCGCCAGCTGGTCTTCCTTGAAATTGGCATCGACCCACAAGCCACGGGTCGGCACCACCGAGAGCATTTGCGACCCGGCCTGGGCATAGGCGCCAACCCGGGCGCGGCGATTACCGATCACGCCATCTACCGGTGCCCGAAGCTCGGTGTAGCCGACGTTCAACTGCGCCAGATCGCATTCGGCACGGGCCTGGATCAACGCAGCGCGGGCCTGTTGTTTCTGCGTGGCGATCACGTTCAATTGCCGCTGCGCCGCCAGCAGTTCTGCTTGAGCGCGGCTACTTTGCGCTTGGGCCGTCTTGAAAGTGGCGTTCGCCCGTTGCGCGCTTTCCACCGAAACGGCGTTAGTGGTCACCAGCTTCTTGTAGCGCGCATCGTCATCCCGGGAACGGGCGGTTTCGGCCCCGGCGGCATCGATGCCGGCGCGGGCTTGGCCGATAACGGCCTGTTGAAGTTGTTCGGTGGCATCGAGGTTGGCGAGCAAGGCTTCCTCGGCCGCTACTGCGCCTTCGGCCTTGGCCAGGTTGGCGCGGTAATCGCGTGAGTCCAGGCGAATCAGCACGTCGCCGGCCTTGACCTGCTGGTTGTCGGTGACCAGCACTTCGTCGATGTACCCCGCGACCTTCGGCCCGATTACCGTTACGTCGCCGCCGATGTAGGCGTCGTCGGTTTCCTCGATAAAGCGACCGGCCGTCCACCAATGCGAGGCATACACACCGGCCAGCACCAGAGCAGCGATGCCGACGGTCGGCAGCAGCAGGCGTTTGAGCAGGGGAGTCTTGGTGGTCTTCACCGGCACGGCAAGGTCGGGTTCAACGGTGGACATGCTGGTCATGGAGGATTACCTGTGAAATCGCCGAGTTATTACGATCGTAATATGACGTAGGTAATATATTGTTGCAAACGGTTTCTGGTGCCGGTGGTCAGGTGGTGGGGAGGTCTTATACCGGGCGAAGAAACCACAAGCGGGCGTGCCCGCGAAGAGGCCGGTACATCCAACATTGATGCTGGCTGACCTGACGCCTTCGCGGGCAAGCCCACTCCCACAGGGTTTGGAGTTGTCCATGGATCTTGTGGGCGACAAAAGAACCTGTGGGAGCGGGCTTGCCCGCGAAGGGGCCGGCACATTCAACATTGATGCTGACTGACCTAACGCCTTCGCGAGCTCCCACAGTTTGATCGTTGTCGTACACAGATTTATGTTCGCAACATAACTACTGTAGGAGCGAGGCTTGCCCGCGAAGAGGCCGGTACATTCAACAAAAATCTGAATGTGAAACCTTCATCGCGGGCTTCACATTTAAAGGAATCGAGCAAAAAATACCGTTACGCGGGTTGGGGCGATACATACTTTTTGAACAATGATCTTGCCCCATAGGCAGGCAGGATGTTGAAAACAGCGAAGCACATTTTTATCGCTATTTGGGCGTAAATAATCTTAAGGATGTCGCTGTTTTCCATCGTTCCATAAAATGCAATAGAGCAAAATATGAAGCTGTCTATTATTACAGCGAAAAAGGTGCTGAAGAAGACGCGCAAAAATAGAAATTTGGAGTTTGTGAGTTCTTTGATTTTGCAAAGTAGGTACGAGTTGACATATTCGGAGAATAGGAAAGAAATGCAGGACGCTACCAAGACAGATGATATGTGAGAGATTACTTCGCTGTACGGATCGTCAAGTTTCCAGCCTTCTAGACCAGGAAGATAGCTGGTGGTGCTCAGCGAAGTTGTAATGAAAACATTACTTGCAAGCGTAAGTAATATTGCTCGTCTTGCAAGTCGAAAGCCGTAATATTCGTTTAATATGTCAACTACTAGGAAGGTTAATGGGTACAAAAATACGCCTGATATAATAATTATGTCGAAGAATTCTATGTGTATAAGTTTTGTCGCAGCGATGTTGCTGAATAAATAAAGTGAAAAAAGAAAAAGGTTGAGGGTGACGTAAATCATCCATGATCTTTCATGTCGGTCAGTCATTTCGTACGCAGTCAATGCAATGCCGCGAGAATAGAATTTTCTATAAATATCTTTTATTTCTGATTTGTTAAGATTGTCTAGTATTTCGCATTTCAGAAGCTCGCCTAAATTTATTTTTATGATTTTCCCGGTAGAGATAATCATTATTATTGCAAGTTCTTTATCGTTTTCGAATCCTAATAGTTTGTATTTGCTGTTTTCTGTCTCGCTCCTGTTAACCATTAAACCTTTCCTCTATGACTTCTCCTACTACAAACGTAGTCTCCGAATTAAAAAGGTTTGCAGTGGTAATAAATAGTTTTTTTGTCGCTTTGTCGTACATCAGTTTTTCTCGATCGCTTTGTGATATGCCTTTTCTTATTATCAGTAAATCACCAGGTTCATTGGAACCACTGATTTCCCTTTCCAAAAGAACTCCGATGAGGTTACATGCTACGCCAAAATAATATGTCAACGGATGGAGTGTCGCTAACTCGCCAATCCGTTTGTCCAGGCTTTGTATAAGTAAACTTTCTTTTATTATTGGGACTGCGGCGGGGTTCATGTTCCCGTCTGGCGAGATACTACTTTCTATTGTTTCTCTCTCCTTAAAATCCACTCTTTCTATTTCTTCATAGGAAACGCCGAAAAAATCGGAAATTCTACGAATTGTGGATTGTTGAACATTTGAAACTCTTCCCTCCAGTATGTTGTATATGGTTGTTCTGGTTAAACCTGTGGAGTTGCATAGCGATAGTTGGGTTTCTCCTCGGCTTTTAATTAGATATTTTATGTTGTTTTTCAAGTTTTTAGCTTTTTCGTGTTTGTGCATTGAAATTGCCATAAGGTTGTCGTTGGAAGCTCCCTGGCGCCGTTAGAAAGCGGGCCAGATGCTATTTCGAATTTTGAGTTCGATATGCCAAAATTATGTACAAATTTGTGTCTAAGTCACGGCGTGCAAACGTTAGAAGATGTTTCGGCGTCGAATGCATGGAAAAATAGCGATTTTTCTTACAGAAAACAGCCTGTTTTTTATGGCGATTTCAAATCGGCCAATACCGTGTCTTTCTTTTCAGCTGGCCGAACTCGGGAAATGCACAAACATTAATCACTATTAATCATTTTTCTTAACAGATGTTCACTTGTTTGAGTGATTAAAGCTGATTTGTTTTTATTGTTTTTATCTCGTTAATAATATGCGTAGAGTTGTCAGTATGGTCCTGTGAACTACCTAAAGTTCTGTTCATTGAATTCGCAAGGAGCTTTGGCATGAAAAAAGATCTCAATTCCTCGGAGTCACATAACCATTCTATAGATGACACTGTATCTTCACCCAATCGCCCCAACCCCCCCGAACACATGGTCACCGTGCACGTGCGCAATCACACCCGCCCCGAACCCGACAACCATTTCTTTGCCGTCATCCCGGACCACGGTACGGAATCCCTGCTCTGCCAAGCCTCTGAAACCCTCGCTTCTGTGGGCGTTATGGTTGCCGACCTTGCCCGTGAACTCGAAGGCCCGCGCCGGCATTTGATTTTGGCCATTCAGCAAATGTCTGCGCTGGGCGAGTTGCTGGTCAATCGAGCGCTGGATGAGCTGGAAATACCTGGCGAATCGGGTGAACCATCACCCAACAGCCAACGATGAACCGCTACGTTTATTTACCCAAAGGAGGTTTTACGTCATGGATCGATACATGCCCGTCACCGGTAACGACTGCAGCATTCCATCGTTGCTGATCGACACGCAGGCACCACTGGACGTGTTGCACGAAGCCGCAGCCTATCGCATTCGTACTGCAACGCAGTTGCTGGAGGTGTTTGCGTTTGGCGAGGGTGTCCACAGTGAGCTGGCGCGGGCGTTGGTGATTTCACTGCGTGATGGCTGCGATTTGTTGGACGTCGTCGGCAGACGATTGCAGCGACAGGTTTGAGCATGAAAAAGGCAGACGTCCTGACTTGTTCGGGGCGTATGTTTGCGCTCTACAGACAGAAAGAGCGCTTCAGCCCATCAACGCCATCAGTTGTTGTCATCCATAAAAGCTCCCTTCTAAAACTGTTGTAGGAAAAATACGTTTCCTGTTTGCGAAATTTCCTGTTCGTCCAGATGGCCCAGCTTTAGGCGTGGCAACGCTGTTGGCGTGCGCCGCATTCTATGGAGCGCTCAGCCATGGGGCGTTGCACTGCATATCACATGCCGGGCGCGGGCTGTGGGAATGATTTCGAAACAGGAGATGCAACGATGAACAAGGGTTATTTCATAGGTTTGGGCGATAAAACCAGCTGCGGCGGCGAGGTTCTGGACGGTGATCGCAGAATCATTTTTTGTGGCCTCTTGCATGCCTGCGAGGGTGATCGGGTTTCTTGCG
>NZ_JBOIBY010000045.1:0-2104 GCF_050739655.1 Pseudomonas sp.
CTATGACGAGGAGCACCGCACGGATCTGGTGCACACCCTGTCGGTGTACCTGCACCACCACGGCAGTCACAAGCGATCCGCCCGGATGCTGCACCTGCACACCAACACTGTCGCCTACCGCGCTGCCCGCATCGAGGCGATCACCGGCCTGGACCTCGATGATCCCGACGACCGCCTGGTCGCCCACATCGCCGTCAAGATCATCGAATCCCAAGGCTCGGCGGCGATGTAGATTGTGGCGGCAGCACGATTCTACTTTAAATAGGACCATATAGAGACCGACTGCTTGCACATCCTCTATATTAGCTGTTTGTCGCGATATGAAAGTCGCTTTCGTGCTCGGTCGGACCTTTGCTATTGTCAGCGCGGCCCCTAAGGGCAATGCCACTAAGTTAAGGACTCGACCTGGGGAAACAGGCTGATGCTGCCCTCGAACCGCTCCGCACGTGCTTCGCGGTTCCGAGTAAGGTGATTCGGTGGCCCGAGGCGTTTCGGTGGCTCTGCGGCGAGATGACACGCGCGTTGAATCAGCGGTCATGTGGGTGGTGATTGCTTTAGGATTCTCGGTATGGTGAATGTGTTGGAGCTGGGGTCGGCGGGTGGTTCTTCGCGGTTGACCGATTCAATCTCACTCGGGGTATTGGCGGACATTCTTCCGCGGGATCTGATCGAGGAGGTGCTGGACGAGACAGGCCGACGCGAGCAGCGGTCCCGACGTCTTCCCGCCCACGTCATGGTGCGTTTCTGTCTCGCGATGTGCCTGTTCTACGATGACGATTACGAGGAAGTGATGCGCCAGCTCGTCGGGTCGTTGAAGGACATGGGGTCGTGGCGTGATGAATGGACCGTTCCCTCGACGTCGGCTATCACCCAAGCCCGGCAACGACTGAAAGTGGATCCGTTGCGAGTGCTGTTCCAGAGAACCGCTGTTCCGGTCGCCGGAAGAGGGACAAAAGGAGCCTGGTTGGGATCACGGCGATTGATGGCGGTCGATGGGTTCATGCTCGACATCGCCGACACTCCGGACAACGTCAAAGAATTCGGCCGTCTGGACGAAGGACCGAAAGCGAGCGCGTTTCCCCAAGCCCGTGTGGTGACTCTCGCCGAATGCGGCTCCCATGCCGATATTGCCGCATCATTTGGCCCGTGCAAGACCGATGAACGTGCCCTCCTGACTGGCATACTGGGTGCTCTCGAGCCAGACATGCTGGTCATCGCCGACCGCAACCTCTACAGCTTCGAACTCTGGACCCAAGCCCTCAGCACCGGAGCCGACCTGTTGTGGAGGGTCTCGGCCACAGTGACGCTCCCAGTGATCCAATCCCTGCCCGATGGGTCTTACCGCTCTCTCGTGATCAACCCAAAAATCACCGGAGCGCGGCGTGCGAAACTCATTGATCAGGTTCGCCATGGCCAGACAGTCCCCGCGAGCGCGGCGATACCGGTTCGCGTCATCGAGTACGAGATCCCTGATCGAGAAGGAAACAGTACAGGAGAGCTGATCTGTCTGATCACCTCGATCCTCGATCCCTCCGACGTGACTGCCACCGAGCTTGCCACTGCATACCACGAACGCTGGGAAAGTGAAACCGGATTCCGTGAAAAGAAAACCTACCTTCGTAGGTCGGGACGTGTGTTGAGGTCCAAGTCCCCGGAGATGGTACGCCAAGAGATCTGGGCGCTGCTGCTCACCCACTACGCAATCCGAAAACTCATGTGCCACGCCGCGGACGAAGCCGGTCTCGATCCCGACCGCCTCTCTTTCACGCGCTCACTTCGCGTCATCCGCCGCCAGGTCACCGACCAGGCGGATTTTTCCCCCTCGAAGACTGAAGAAAGCGATCAAAGCCACCATCGCGGAGATCCTTGAAAAACTAAACCACCGCCGACACCGCACCTACCCGCGCGTGGTCAAACGAGCCCGCCATAACTCCTACCGAGTCAAACGCGCTACGGATACCGGCACCAAACACGATGGACCACCAACCGTCGAACTACGCCGGATCGCCTAACTTAGTGGCATTGGGCCTCGACATGCCATCGTGTCGGTCATGGCCGCCACGATTCCTGCATGTCGCATCAGATCATGGTGATAGCTCACCCA
>NZ_JBOIBY010000046.1:0-11105 GCF_050739655.1 Pseudomonas sp.
GCCGAAGGCTGCGATCTTTTGATCTTGTTTTTTAAAATCAAAAGATCGCAGCCTTCGGCAGCTCCTACAGGGGATCATGGCGTTCAGGCCTTGCTGGGAATCCCGTACTTGCGCAATCGATGGGCGATGGCGGTGTGGGAGGTTTGCAGGCGGGTGGCCAGTTGGCGGGTCGAGGGGTAGCTGACGTAGAGTTTTTCCAGCAGGGTTTTCTCGAATTCGTCCATGGCCTGTTCCAGGCTATCGACATCGTGGTCGCCCTGGCGAGCAACCGAAGTGCCGGCGATGTCGAGGTCGCCGATGTCCACCAGGCTGCTTTCGCAGATCGCCGCGGCGCGGAAGATCACGTTTTGCAGTTGCCGAACGTTGCCCGGCCAGCGGTTGCCGAGCAGGGCCGGGTAAGTGCCCGGCGCCAGGCGACAGACCGGGCGCTGGATTTGTGCGCAGGCCTGCTGCATGAAGTAGCGCGCCAGCAACAGGATGTCCTGGCCGCGTTCGCGCAGCGGCGGGACTTCGACATTGAGCACGTTGAGGCGATAGAACAGGTCTTCGCGGAACTGGCCTTCACTGACCATTTTTTCCAGGTCGCGGTGGGTCGCACTGAGTATCCGCACGTTGACCTTGACCTCGCGATCACCACCCACGCGACGGAAGCTGCCATCGTTGAGGAAACGCAGCAATTTGGCCTGCAAGTACGGCGACATCTCGCCGATCTCGTCGAGAAAAACCGTGCCCTGGTTCGCCAGTTCCATCAGCCCCGGTTTGCCGCCCCGTTGTGCGCCGGTAAAGGCTCCGGGGGCGTAGCCAAACAGCTCGCTTTCGGCGAGGTTCTCCGGCAAAGCCGCGCAGTTCAACGCCAGAAACGGTGAGTTGTGCCGCGTACTGATCGCGTGGCAGGCCCGGGCGACCAGTTCCTTGCCGGTCCCGGTTTCGCCCTGGATCAACAGCGGTGCATCAAGGGCCGCCACCCGTTGCGCGCGAACCTTGAGTGTGCGAATCACCGGCGACTCGCCCAACAGTGAATCGAAACCTTCGGCGTGATCATGGTGCAGCGCAGACAGACGCTCGCCGATGCGATTGGGTTGATACAGGGTCAGCAGGGCGCCGGCATCGGTGATCGGTGTGGCGTCCAGCAACAGGGTCTGGCCGTTGACGGTAATTTCTCGCAGCGGCAAACGAAAGCCATGTTCGAGCAAGGCATCGAGTAAGGCCGGATCGCCAAACAGCTCGGCGATGCTTTCACCGGCCGGTTCGCGACCGTACAGGGCGATCAGCGCCGGGTTGGCCAGCAACACCTTGCCGGCGCTGTCCAGTGCCAGGACCGGGTCGGTCATGGCCGCGAGTAATGCGTCGAGCTGCAAGTGACGGCGCTGGCCGGGAAGAATGTCGACCACCGTCACCGCCTGCACGCCGCGCACGCTGAACAGCGCATCACGCAACTCTTCGAGGACTTGCGGGCTCAGGGTCGGGGCGTCGATGTAGACGTTGGGCGGGACCATTTCCACCGCATCCAGATTGAGATTGCGCCCACCGAGCAGTGCCAGGACTTCCTGGGTGATGCCGACGCGGTCGATGAAGCTGACGTGGATACGCATGGGGCGCTTTCGGGTTCTGGATTGCGAAGGGTGGCAATTATGCCTTGGGGCGGGCTAATGGTGAAATGTTGCGCGGCCTTCAAAACAGCGATGATCCCCTGTGGGAGCGGGTCGGTCACAGAATCTACGATCAACCGAAAACATTGTGGGAGCTAGCCTGCTAGCGATGGCGGCGGCACATTCGACATCTTCTTTGGATGTGCAGGCCCTATCGCTAGCAGGCTAGCTCCCACAGGGGTCTGCTTTGCGACAGATTTAACCTAACCCCAGTGAGACCTAAGCAAATCAGTTGGCGCGTTTGTCGTCACCCTGTTCGCCAGCGGCATGCAGTCCGCGATCATCACCGACTTCCCCGGCACGATGCACGCCGTGGTCATCGCCGACTTCCCCCGAGCGATGCACGCCGTTGTCATCACCAACTTCCCCCGAGCGATGCACGCCGTTGTCATCACCGACTTCCCCCGAGCGATGCACGCCATGGTCGTCACCGGGTTCGGAGTGTGTGCCGCTGCGTCCGGAGCTGGACGAGGCGGTGTTGCCAGAATGATCTGACGAACGGCCGCCGCTGCTATCTCCACTACCACCGCTGCCACCGCCACTGCCGCCGCCGTGACCACCGCCGTTGCCGCCACCACCACCACTGCCGCCGCCGTGACCACCGCCACCACCACCGCTGCCACCGCCACCGCCACCGCCGTGGCCTCCGCCACCGCCGCCTCCGCCGCCACCATGCCCACCACCCTCTTTAGCCTGAGCACTCGATACCCCGGACAGGCTGTCCGGGATCAATACGGTAGACGCCGACAAAACCGCGCCAATAGCTACTGCCAGTAAAAGCTTGTTGATGTGCATGTCGTTCTCCGTCTTGTAAATCGGGTTGGAACGTTGATGAACAGCGCAACTTGCTGCCTGATTCAGTCGGCAAACACATCTGCGTCCGGTTTTATTCAGTCGCCACGCAGAAAAAAATTTGCACCGGGCAGCGGACCCTGTTCCGGGGGTCAATGAATGCTTGAGGCCAGCTCGAAAATCGGGATGTACATCAGGATCACGATGACCCCGATCAGCAAGCCAATGAAGGTCATGAGCAACGGTTCGAACAACCGCACGAACCATTCGATCCAGCGGCTGATTTCTTCGTCATAGAAGTCGGCACTGCGCTCCATCATTTGTCCGAGGTTGCCGGACTGTTCGCCGGCGCGCAGCAGACGCAGGGATACCGGAGTCACCAGGTGATTGAGCTCCAGCGCAGCCGATAGTGATTGCCCCTCGCGCACCCGTTCGCAGGCCTGGTCCAGGCGAACGCGGGAGGCGGGCGTCAGCAGGTTGCGCACCATGCCCATGGCGGTGACGAGAGGAATGCCGCCTTGCAGCAGAATTCCCAGGGAACGGTAGAAACGCGCCAGTTCGTACATGAAGATGCGCTGGTGCACCGCAGGGAGTTTTTCGATCAGGCGATCCACCCCTCGGCGGAAGGACGGCTGACGCTGGAGCAGGGCGAGGGTCACGATCATGGCCATGAAGGCGCCGAAGAATTCGCCCTGATGGGCGTGCAGGAACATGCCGCTGCTCATCAGGATCTGCGACAACCACGGCAGGTTCGACCCCAACCCTTCGAACACCAGGCTGAAACGCGGCACCACATAACCCATCAGGAACAACACCACGCCGCCGCCCACCACCAGCAACAGCATGGGGTAGATCGAGGCGCTGACGATCTTCTGCCGGACCTCGTCCATGCGCTGGCGATAGCTGACATAGCGGCCCAGGGCATCGCCCACGGCGCCGGTCTTCTCACTGGACTGCACCAGCGCCACGTACAGGGGCGGGAAAACCGCCGACAACTGACCCAGGGCTTGGGAGAACGACTTTCCTTCATAAAGCAGGCGCACCAGCTCGCTCAAGGTTTTGCGGGCCTGGGGCGCGCTTTCCTTTTCCGCCAGGCTTTCCAGCGCATCGATCAACGGCAGGCCAGCATTGAGCAGGGTGGTCAGTTCCTGGCTGAACAACACCAGATTGAAGGTCTCGCGCTTGGCGAGGCGCATCGCCCGCCAATGCCGCTCGGCGTGCAGGCTGACCACCCGCAGGCCCTGGTCTTCGGCAATGCGCCGCGCTTCGCTGTGGCCCGGTGCTTCGACGGTCATTGAAACCACACCGGCCTTGCCTACCGCTTTGAGGTGAAAACGCATGGTCGCCATGTCCGTCACTGCCAACTGGTGACTTCGGCGTTTTCGCCTTCGCCGCCGGGCTGACCGTCCTTGCCCAGCGACAACAGGTCGTACTCGCCATTTTCGCCGGGGTAGCGGTAGGTGTAGTTACGGCCCCATGGGTCCTGCGGCAGCTTTTTCTGCAAGTAAGGGCCGGTCCAGTGGGCTTCGTCGCTCGGCGCGGTGACCAGTGCCTGCAAACCCTGTTCGGTCGACGGGTAGTGGCCGACCTCCAGGCGATACAGATCCAGGGCCTTGCCCAGGCCTTCTATTTGCGCCTTGGCCACTTTCACTTCGGAACGGCCCAGTTGCGCGAAGTACTTCGGCGCCACGATACCGGCCAACAGCCCCAGCACCACCAGCACCACCAACAGTTCAAGCAATGTGAACCCGCGCTGGGCACGGCAAGAATTACGCAGACGCTGTTTCATGATGACCTCACACAGTCGGCAGAAGGGTCGCAAGGAACGTACATGCAATTGCCATGCACATGACTGGTGAGGGTTTTGCCATCCCCCTGCAACCCCCGTCATACGGCCTCTCGCACTTTCGGCACAGTGCTTGCGTATGGCTCATAAACCACCGGCCATTGGGGCATTACCCCCATTTTTCGGGTCCGGGCAGGGGAGACATAACAATGAAAATTCTCACCACAGGACTGCTTGGTCTGACGCTGCTGGCCAGCGCCGCACAGGCCGATGTGTTCGTTTCCGTGGACGCCAAGGGCAACTTCGTCCTGTCCAACGTCCACCGTCCGGGCCGCCACTATGAACGGGTCATTCGTGAGGTCCCGGCAGTGGCGGTCAACCTCGACCAGCAGCCGCAAATGATTGCTGCGCGACCTTACGCAGAGATCGTGGCCAAGGCGGCCACGGACAATGAGTTGCCGGCAGCATTGCTGCATGCCGTGATCCAGGCTGAGTCCCGCTACAACCCCAGCGCTGTATCGCCCAAGGGCGCTGGTGGCCTGATGCAGTTGATGCCCGACACCGCCCGCGAGCTGGGGGTGAAAAACGTCTATGACCCCAAGGCCAACATTCAGGGCGGCGCCCGCTACCTCAAACGCCTGATGACGATGTTCGACAACGACATGGCCTTGGCCGTGGCCGCCTACAACGCGGGGCCGCAGGCCGTGCTCAGCCGTGGGGGCGTCATTCCGCCGTTCGCCGAAACCCAGCGTTATGTGCCCAACGTCCTGAACCAGTACCGGCGTTTGCAGGGGCTGGCGGCGGATGCCCCGTTGTGATCGGACGCCCCGGGCGGTTTTCCCCAACATTGGGGGAGGGTGGCCCCGGCAAAAAAGTGGGGGAAAAGTGGGGAATATCCCCCGACGTGTGAAGTGCTGATTGTAAGGCATTGAAAAACAACAATATTTATTATGGCATGCAGATTGCTCAAAGGGTTTGACGAGAATTATTCCCTGTGAGCGCCCACAGCGAGGCCCGTGATCATGACCGGCATTTTCCATGTTCCATCCGTTCTCCCCTGGCTTGTATTAGCCGCATCGGTGCTCGGCATCGAATTCGCCGAAGCCTCTGCACGCTGTGAGCGCAACCTGGTGGCTAACGTCGTGGCGCTGGACCAGCCGCTGATGTTCAACCGCCTCGGTGCGCAGAACGTAAACGGCATGATGTATGCCCTGCGCCGGGATGTGGTCGACGATCATGATGTCTCGCTGGCGCAAGGTGGCGCGGCGGTGCCAGGCAAGGTTTCGCTGCGCGCCGACAAGCGTCCGCGTCCGCTGGCACTACGGGTCGCTGCCGGCGACTGCCTGACCGTCAATTTGCAGAACCTGCTGGCGTACCAGGCCAACCCGGGTTCCCACGAGGATGGCGCAGCGGGAGAAGGCGTCGAAGTTCCAGCTGGCAACACCGATCAATACAAGGTCGACGAGCAGGTCGCTGACCGCCATGTCGGCTTCCAGGTCAACGGCCTGCAGGCGGTCAACAGCATCGATGACATCTCGTCGTTCACCGGGCGCAACGCCAACACCCTGGTCGCCCCCGGCGCCAGCCGCTCCTATACCTTGTACGCCGAGCGCGAAGGGGTCTTTGCCGTCAGTAGCCGTGGCGCGACCTTTGGTGGGGAAGGTGCGGCCGGCAACGTCGCCAACGGTTTGTTTGGCCTGGTGGCGGTGGTGCCCAAGGGCGGTCGCACCTATCGCAACACCGTAACCGAAGAAGAAATGCGTCTGGCCACCACCGGGCGCACCCCGGCGGGCCAGCCAATCGTCGATTACCAGGCACGCTACCCGCAACGCGAGCCGTGGATCCGCGAAGGCAAAGCCGGCACACCGATCATCAACATGGTCGACGGCAACGAAATCATCTCCAGCGAGAGCGATGCCATCGTAATGGGCAGCTATGCCGACGGCAGCTTCCCGCCATCGACTTATCCGCTGGAAGCCGTGGGGAAACGCAACCCGGCCATTCCCAATCGTCTGGAACCGTTCCGCGATTTCGCTTCGCAATTCCAGGATGAAACCGCTGCAACCCAAGCCTTCCCGGCCTACTGGGCTGACCCGGTCATGGCCCACGTGCTGGAGCCGACCCGCGATTCGTTCATGATCAACTACGGCTCAGGCGGCATGGGCGCCGAGGTGGTCGCCAATCGCCTGGGCGTCGGGCCGATGCACGATTGCCTGTCGTGCGCCTACGAAGAATTTTTCCTGAGCTCCCACACCGTCGGTGACGTGGCGATGCTGGTGGACGTACCTGCCAACGCAGGCCTGGAAGGCATCACCCCTGGCCAGACGCCGAGGGCCGATCAGATCGGGGTCAAGGCGACTATGGCGCTGTATCCGTCCGAGCCTTCCAACGTCAACCACAGCTACATCGGTGACTTCGTAAAATTCCGCAACACCCACAACGGCCATGAGCAGCACATCTTCCACTTGCACGGGCATCAGTGGCTGTTCAACCCCAATGACGACAACTCCGACTACGTCGATGCCCAGGGCATCGGGCCGGGTGCCGGTTACACCTATGAAATCGCCAACGGTGGCTCGGGCAACCGTAACCGGGTAGCGGGCGATGCGATCTATCACTGCCACTTCTACCCGCACTTCGCCCAAGGCATGTGGGCCATGTGGCGGGTGCACGATGTGTTTGAAGAAGGCACCAAACTTGAAGTTTCGCAACAGGGCAACGACGGCTACCACAGCGAACCCTATGCCCTGCGCAGCGGCAAACCGGCCGCAGGCGCACGGGCCTTGCCCGATGGCGAAATCGTCGCCGGTACACCGATCCCGGCCGTGGTACCGCTGCCTGGCAAAGCCATGCCGCCGATGCCTGGCAAAGTCGCCGTTATACCGAAACTCGGCCAAACCCTGATGGCCGCCAATGACGATGAAGAAGACGATGACGACGTCGAACACCATGGCGGTAATGCGCAGGCCATCGGTTCCCTCGCATTGGTCGATCGCAGCGAAGCCAACCGCAATGCCGACGGCACCCTGAAAAACCCTGGCTATCCATTCTGGATTGGCGGCATGGAAAGTTCGGTCGGCCAACGTCCACCGACTCCACCGCTGGACATGCTCGATGCGGACACCGCGAGGAACTTGAAAGCCACGGGCAAAGCCCTGTGGGCCAACCTCGACCCTAATCAATCCGGTGGCTGGGACGGTGGCCTGGGACGTCATTCCCTGGACGGTTTCTCCGCTGGCGGTGAAGCTCAGACGGTGACCACCTCCCTGGATTTCTCCAAGGAAGTAAAACGCGCCAAGCCGCTGTACCTGCCGGAAGAGGGCACCGAAGTTGAGCAAGCGGCCATGGCCTTCCATGCCAAGAAAGACCACCCAAGCTATGCCTTGCTGCCAGGCAACCAGATCGTGGCGCGTAACTTCCGCACCAACGGCGCCTTGCCGATCGCAGGTGCCCCGTACTACGAACCCTGCATGGATGACCGGCAAAAACGCCTGACCAGCAGCGCCGGCACCGGTGAATTCGCCAGTGGCGAGCGGGTCGACGGCATGTCCTTTACTGGTTCCTCGACCTTCACTGCCGACCGCCCACGGATCTACAAGGCGGCGAATATCCAGTTCGACGCGGTGTACAACAAGGTCGGCTACCACTTCCCGCAAGCGCGCATCCTGGCGCTGTGGGAAGACGCTTGGCCGGTGATCACCAAGCAGCGTCCGCCAGAGCCTCTGGTGATGCGCATGAACACCTTCGACTGCGTGCAGTACCAGCAAACCAACCTGGTACCGGCCACCTATGAAATGGACGACTATCAAGTGCGCACGCCGACCGACGTGATCGGCCAGCACATTCACCTGCCCAAATGGGACCTGACGTCGGCCGACGGCTCGGCCAACGGCTGGAACTACGAAGACGGCGTGCTTTCCCCTGGCGCGGTGCAAGAGCGCATTCACGCCATCCGCGAGTACAACCAATGCGAAGGCACCGACCCGCGCGACGGCACTCCGGCATGTCCAAAAGCCAAGCTCCACCCGTACTTCGGTCAGTTCGGCCGGGCAGATTGGGTCGGGGCGCGGACGGCCATGCAGCGCTGGTTCGTCGACCCTGTGGTCAATACCAAAGGTGTCGACCGTGGCCTGGGCACCATCTTCACCCATGACCACCTCGGCCCATCGACCCACCAACAGATTGGCCTGTACGCCACCGTCCTGGCTGAACCGGCCGGTTCCACCTGGTTCCATGCCGAGACCGGCGAGCAGCTCTACAGCGGCGCGCGTCAGGACGGCGGGCCTACTTCATGGCAAGCGGTGATTTCCACCGGTGACCTGGACGGCGACGGCAAGAACGACAGCTTCCGTGAGTTCTTCCTTGAGTACAGCGACTTCCAGCACGCCTATGAAGCGGGTGTGTACGTGGGCGCAGGTCCTAACGGCGTGCCAAACCCGCAAGCCTTCCCGGCCACCGCGGACAGCTTCCGCTACGCCATCAACCCACCGGTGCGCAATAACGCCAGCTCGCTGTTGGAGGGTGCTCTCGAAGTCCAGGGCGGGATGGTTCCTGGCTGCCCAACCCGGCCATGCCCACAGGCAATCTCGGTGGATGACCCTGGCATGTTCGTGGTCAATTACCGCAACGAGCCGCTGGCCCTGCGGGTGTATGACCCGAACAAGGTCGGCCCGGATGGCAAGCGCGGTATGCAGGCCGATGGCATGGGCGGCGACCTGGCGTACGCCATGCAAAGCCGTACCGACCGTGCAATCCCGGCGATGAACCTGGCGCCAAACCTGATCACCTCGGCCACCGGCCCAACCGGCGGCACCACGCTGTTCCCGCCACACATCAACAAAGGCGGCGCGGAGGCGGGTGACCCGTTCACCCCGATGCTGCGTACCTACACCGGCGATAACGTGCGCCTGCGGGTGCACGCCGGCGGTCACGAAGAGGAGCACAACGTCACGCTGCACGGCGTGAAATGGCTGCAAAGCGGTTCCGGTTTCGGCAACAGCACCAACTCCGGCTGGCGCGCGTCGCAGATGATCGGGATCTCCGAGCAGATGGGCTTCATTGCACCGGTCTCGATGCTGTCCAGTTCGGCGGCCACCACGGGTGACTACCTGTACTCCATGGACGCTTCGATCGAGGGCTACTGGAGCGGGATCTGGGGTGTGATGCGCAACTACACCGCGCAACGCAACGACCTGTTCGCCTTGCCGAACAATGCCAAACCGACCGGTATGCGTAACACCGTGGCATTCGATGGTGTTTGCCCACGGATCGGCGCCAACCCCAATGGCATCGGGACTCGTCCGACCGTGCAACGCAACTACGAAGTGGTCGCGGCGCTGGCCAACGACATCCTGACCAATCCGCTGGGCCTGACCATCGGTGACCCGGCAGGGCTCGGGCAACACGTGGGCGGACCGCTCAATCCGGCGGGCGGCACCCTGGTGTTCAACTCGCGGACGGTGAGCATTCCACAGGTCACCGTGACCGACCCTGAGGACGGTGAAACCGTCACCATCGGTGGTCAGAGCGGGCCGCTGCATGACCCGACCGCGATCCTGTATGTACGCAAGGCCGACCTCGACCCAACCACCGGCAAGCTCAAACCCGGTGTGCCTGTCGAACCGCTGGTACTGCGCGCAGCGGCCGGTGATTGCATCAACATCACCCTGGAGAACCGTCTGCCAAGCGTGATGCCGGACCTGACCCAGACCGCGGTCATGCACGGCATGGTCAAGCGCGACCGCAATACGGGCACCGGTTCGACCACCTTCAGCAACAACCTGATGCGGCCTTCGAGCCATGTGGGTCTGCACGCACAATTGCTGGCGTACGACATCACCAAATCCGACGGCACCAACGTCGGCACCAACCCGACCCAGACCGTGCCGCCACGGGTCGGCAACACTGGCGCCTACCCAAGCCGTACCTATCAGTACTACGCCGGCCACCTGGAGCGTGAGGGCAAACCGATCACCCAACTGGGGCGCAACGTCGACAACATCAACGCCACGGCGGTCGAGTTCGGCGGCTTGAACTTCACCCCTGCGGACGTAATCAAGCAGGGGCAAAAAGGCCTGGCGGCGGCGATGAGCATCGTGCCGGCAGGGGCTACCTGGGTTGAGGATGCGCGCAAGGCCAATGCGACCGTGACTGCGCCGGGGCAAACCAGCTACCGCGACTTTGCGATGGTCTGGCAGAAAGCGTTGAACATGCGTTGGGCCAATGGTCGGCCGGTGGAAGGAATTGCCGCGGAAGGTTTCGGCGTGCCGACCGATCCGCAGGACAACTCCAGTATGGCCATCAACTACAAGTCCGAACCGCTGTGGTATCGCTTCGGCCTGGCGCCGGATGCACCGTTCGGCCATGCCCAGGGCGCAGGTTACGGCGACATGGTCAACGCGCACATGGCCTACAGCAACGCGTTGGTGGGGGGCGATCCGCAGACGCCGGTGCTGTACGCCAAGCCGGGGCAGCCGTTCCGTACCCACATCCTGATGCCAACGGGCGGCAGTCGCGGCACCACCTTCCAGCTTGACGGGCACGTCTGGTCGACCAACCCGTTCCTGTCGGAGAAGAGCGATACCGGTGGCTACCCAATGAGTGCACCAGGCGTGGGGTCGGTGAAGTTCGGCTACAACCCGATGTCGATGTACATCGGCGCCCACGAAAGCGTACTGCCGGCGGCGCACTTCAGCTTCATGATGCCGAGCGCCGGGGGGATCAATGCGATACCGGGGGATTACCTGTACCGAGACTACGGCGCCTATGGCAACACCTCCGGGTTGTGGGGATTGCTGCGGGTGACCAACGAACCGGAACCGGCGCCAGTGCCCTAAGGGGGGCGGGCAGGGAGGGCTCACCACCCTCCCTGTGGGAGC
>NZ_JBOIBY010000047.1:0-28897 GCF_050739655.1 Pseudomonas sp.
GTGTCAGAAACATTGATTTGAACTGACACTCCGCCTTCGCGAGCAAGCCCGCTCCCACAGGTATTGCGTTGGCCTGGCCGGCATTGGTGCAGCCTGACGGGCGAAAAGCCGTTATCATAAGCGCCTCTTTGCCTGCCTTGCCATGGACACCATGACCGAGAACGACTATCTGATCGCCTGGGGCCTTTACGCCTTTGCCGCTTTGGGCTGCCTGTTGGTGTGGATGCGCATCACCCGCTGGATGTGGCGTTGGCTTCGTGAGCCGCTACGTTTGTTGATGGCGGTGCTGCTGTTCAGCCCGACCATCATCGACCCTGTGAAGGAAAAGGTCGCCCCGGCGATTGCCATTACCGCCCTGGACCTGTTGTTCAAGGTCGGCAATAACGCGTGGCGGGCGATTTCCGACCTGTTCATGTACGGCATGATCGCTTTCGGCATTTACCTGGTGTTCGTGGCGATCCGCTTCCCCATCGAACGCGCCGCCAAGGCGCGTAAGCAGCAGGCTGCCGACGCCAAGGCTGCCGCCCTTGCCGATGAGCCGGAAGAAGATCATCCATTCGGCGGTGCCGGCGATGATCGTTACGGTCGTCCGCCTGTGCCGAGCAATCCCCAGCGGATGCGAGTCGAGCCCCGTCTGTAACCTTGCCCCTGCCATTGAGCGAGAGTCCGAGCATGTGTGAGTTATTGGGCATGAGCGCCAATGTCCCGACCGATATTGTGTTCAGCTTCACCGGGCTGATGCAGCGCGGTGGCCGAACCGGACCGCATCGCGACGGTTGGGGTATCGCCTTCTATGAAGGGCGTGGTCTGCGCCTGTTTCAGGACCCGGCGGCAAGCTGCGAGTCGGAAGTGGCGAATCTGGTGCAGCGTTATCCGATCAAGAGCGAAGTGGTGATCGGGCATATCCGCCAGGCCAACGTCGGCAAGGTTTGCCTGTCCAACACCCATCCGTTCGTCCGTGAGCTGTGGGGCCGTAACTGGTGTTTCGCCCATAACGGCCAATTGGCGGACTTCCAGCCAACTGCCAGCTTCTACCGCCCTGTGGGCGATACCGACAGCGAAGCGGCATTTTGCGATTTGCTCAACCGTGTGCGCGCAGCGTTCCCAGAGCCGGTAGAGGTTGAAGAGCTGTTGCCGGATCTGGTGGCCGCTTGCGCCGAATACCGCAGCAAAGGCGTGTTCAACTGCCTGCTCAGCGATGGCGATTGGCTGTTCTGTTATTGCTCCACCAAACTGGCGCAGATCACTCGTCGGGCACCGTTCGGCCCAGCGCGCTTGAAGGACGTCGACGTCATTGTCGATTTCCAGGCCGAAACCACGCCCAACGACGTGGTGACCGTGATCGCCACTGAACCCTTGACCGAAAACGAAACCTGGACCCGTTACGAACCGGGTCAATGGAGCCTGTGGCGACGTGGTGAATGCGTCAGCCAGGGCCAGACCTCTTAAGGATTCATTCCCCATGTTGCTCAGTTATCTACGGCTGGTGTTGTTCGCGGCGGGACTGTTGATCGGTGTTCAGGTGCCGGGCTTCATCAACGATTACGCCAAGCGGGTCGAAGCGCACCTGATTGAGGCGCAAACCGGCCTGAGTGGTTTCCAAGGCACGGCCAACCAGTTCTTCAAAGGCGATATGCAGGCCTTGGTGGCTCATTATCGCGCCAGCGAAGATCCGATCTTTCGCAGTGATGCCGATAGTCTGAGCAACCTGCTGGCCCGCCAAGTGGCGCTGGACAAGCAGTTCCAGGCGATGCAAGGCCCTTGGTATATCCGATTCCTGCAGGTGGTGCTGGCGGCGGATCCGGACATTCGCAAGGAGACCTGGAATGGCTATAGCTACCAGATCCTGTTAACGCCTGAAGCGATGATCTGGGGCATGAGCGGCGCGATGCTGCTGTCATTCGGACTCGAGTGCCTGTTCCGGCTGATCGATTGGGTGGTGCTGGGCGGCAAGCGCCTGCGCCAGAGTCGGCCGATTGAAGAGCGGGATGTACGTGGGTTGCAGTAATCACTAAGAATGATCGTTCCCACGCTCTGCGTGGGAACGCCTCAACGGACGCTCCGCGTTCAGCTGTGGATGGGACGCAGAGCGTCCCAGGCTGCATTCCCACGCAGAGCGTGGGAACGATCATTGACTCAGCGATTCAAAACGATGTAATGCTCACCCACCTTGCGTGCGTACCCCTCCAGCACCTGCTGACACAACGCCACAATCTCCTCGACCCATTCCACGCCCACCCGCCACGACACCACCACCTGCAAGTTAGGCGGGCGTTGATCGATGTCCAGCAAGGTCAATTCACCCCTGGCCAGCTCCTCGGCCACCAGCACCGGCGGCAAAGCACCAATGCCAAAGCCGTCACGCAACAATCGGGTAATCGCTGACACCGAATTCACGCAGTTCAACCGTGGCGCCATCACGCCGTTGGCCTGCATCAACGCGAGCACTTCCTGATGCGGGTGGGAGTTTTTCGAGTAAGTGATGACCCGTTCCCTGGCCAGGTCGGCGATGCCTGAATACTCACGGTTGTATAGGGAGTTGCTGGCGGCGATCCAACCCATGGGGTGGCTGGCCAGCTCCAGGCTGCGCACGCTTTCCTGACGCAGCAAGTCGGTTTGCAGAATGACGTCGAGAAAGCCTTTTTGCAGCTGATCGCAGAGATTCAGCGAAGTATCGGCCACCAGTTCGATCTCCACCAACGGATAGTGATCGGTCATCTGCGCCACCAACGGGCTGAGCCAGGTATGGATCACCGTGTCCATCACGCCGATACGTACGCGTCCCGCTTTGCTTGAACGGGTTTCGATCGACTGCTTGAGCGCCTGCATGGTGTCCATCATCTGCTCGGCGTAGTCGAGCACCTTCAAGCCTTCAGGGGTCAGGCTCACACCCCGTGAATCACGCAGAAACAGCTTCACCCCCAGCTCACTTTCAAGCACTGCGATACGGCTGGAAATCGACGCCTGGGTGGTGAAGAGCTTGTCTGCGGTCAGGCGAAAACTCTTGAGTCGGGCGACCCAGACGAAGGTCTCGAGAAACTTCAGGTTCATGGGATAAAGATTTCTTATGGCTAAGGCGGGTTTTTATTAGTTGGACGCAGCAGGGCGGTGCGTCCAAAAATCGACACAGTTCCCACGATAGGCGTCGTCGGGGCTCAGAACAATACCAATAAAATCAGCGCGGAGATTTGCCATGAGTGCGCCCGACACCACCGCCATTCAGAAATCCACGGCTCGCCCGGGACCTTTCGACTGGTATCGCAATATCAATCAGCAGGAACGCCGCACCTTCTGGAGCTGCAAGATCGGCTATGGCCTGGACGGCATGGACACCCAGATGCTCAGCTTCGTGGTGCCGACCCTGATTGCCATGTGGGGCATCACCACCGGTCAAGCCGGGCTGATTCACACCAGCACCCTGATCGCGTCGGCCATCGGTGGCTGGGTGGCGGGGATTCTCTCTGACCGCATCGGTCGCGTACGCACCTTGCAACTGACCGTGCTGTGGTTTGCCTTCTTCACCTTCCTCTGCGGCTTCGCGCAGAGCTACGAACAATTGCTGATCGCGCGCACCTTGATGGGCTTTGGTTTCGGCGGCGAGTGGACTGCAGGCGCTGTGCTGATCGGCGAAGTGATTCGTGCCCAGGACCGCGGTAAGGCGGTGGGCATGGTGCAGTCCGGTTGGGCGCTGGGTTGGGGCCTGACGGCGATCCTGTATGCGCTGCTGTTCTCGGTGTTGCCGCCGGAAGACGCCTGGCGCGCACTGTTCATCCTCGGCATTGTCCCTGCGATTTTCGTGATCTTTGTCCGCCGTCTGGTCAAGGACCCTGAAATCTACCGTGAAGCCAAAGCCAAGGAAGCTCCGGCCAATCCCTCGAAGTTCTACGAAATTTTCGCCCCAGGCATGCTGTTCACCACCATTCGCGCTTCGCTGCTGACCACCGGTGCGCTGGGCGGCTACTACGCGATCACCTCCTGGCTTCCGACCTTTCTGAAGAACGAACGCGGCCTGAGCGTACTCAACACCAGTGGCTATCTGGCGATGGTGATCGTCGGGTCCTATGTCGGCTATGTCATCAGCGCCTATTTGACCGACATCCTGGGACGCAAAAAGAACTTCATCCTGTTCGCAGTCGGCTCGTTCACCATTGTGTTGATGTACACGCAAATGCCGGTCAGCAACGGCGTGATGCTGTGGTTGGGCTTCCCCTTGGGCTTCTTCGCCTCCGGGATCTTCAGTGGCATGGGCGCGTTCCTGACCGAGTTGTTCCCTACGCGCATTCGGGGCTCGGGCCAGGGCTTTTGCTACAACATCGGTCGGGCGCTGGCGGCGTTGTTCCCGCTGCTGATCGGCTTGCTCAGTCAGACGGTGCCTTTGAGCGTGGGAATCGGTGCCTTTGCGGCAGTTTCCTACGGCGTGGTGATCCTCGCGGCTCTGAGCCTGCCGGAAACCCGTGGCAAGCAACTCGACGCCCAGTAACTGATAACCTGCGGGGCTTTTTATAGATATTTCCCGCAGCTAAAAAGAATAAAGCCTACAGGAGTGTTCATCGTGAGCCGCCTGCTATTGAACTGCGACATTGGCGAGAGCTTCGGCAGCTGGACCATGGGTCTGGATGCCGAGATCATGCCCTTCATCGATTGCGCCAACATCGCCTGCGGTTTCCATGCCGGTGACCCGAGCATCATGCGCAAGACCGTCAGCCTGGCCCTCAGCCACGGCGTGCAGATCGGTGCCCATCCGGCGTATCAGGACCTGGTAGGGTTCGGCCGCCGTTCCATGGCCTACACCGCCCAGGAACTGCAGGACATCCTGCATTACCAGATCGGCGCGTTGGACGGTATCTGCCGGGCTCAGGGCGGTCGTGTCAGTTACGTCAAACCGCACGGCGCGATGTACAACGACATGATGGCTAACCCGGCTCAATTGCGCGCGGTGCTGCAGGCGGTGGCGTCCTATGATCGGAATCTGCCATTAATGTTGATGGCGACCAAAGACAACAGCGCGGCGCAGCGGTTGGGCGATGAATATGGCGTGACCCTGTGGTTCGAGGCCTTCGCCGATCGGGCTTATGACAGTGCCGGCAGGCTGGTTTCGCGGCAGCTGCCAGGGGCGGTGCATCACGATCCGGAAACGATCATCGAGCAGGCGCTGACCATCGCCCGTGGCGATCATCTCACCGCCAGTGACGGCAGCGCACTGCACCTGCAAGCCAATACTCTCTGCGTGCACGGCGACAACGCCAGTTCGATAGCGGCCGTGCAACGCATCCGCCAAGCCCTGAATGAGCAGGGCGCATCATGAAGCTTCGGGTAGAAGTGGTAGCGCTCGATTGCCTGATGGTGCGCCTGTTCGATGAAATCGCCGAGGCCAACATGCCGTGGATGCTGGCAGCCAGTGAAAGCCTGCGAGCGGCGTTTGGCGCGCAGTTGATCGATCTGGTGCCTTCCTACACGACCTTGATGGTGCATTACGACCTCACCGCATTGAGCCCGAGCCAGGCCCGGGAATTGATCGTCCAGGCGTTGATCGACCTGTCGCCCAACGCCCGTTCTGGCGGCACTTGCCACGTGTTGCCGGTGTGGTACGACTTGAGTGTCGGCCCGGAACTGAGCCTGTTGTCGCAACGTAGCGGGCTGGCGGTGGAAGAGGTGATCCGTCGTCACAGCGAGCGTGAATACCAGGTATTTGCCTTGGGTTTCGCACCGGGGTTCGCCTTCATGGGGTTGGTGGAAGACGTACTCGCCGCGCCGCGCCTGAACACGCCACGCAAGAAGGTCGCCGCTGGCAGTGTCGGCATCGCCGAACGGCAGACGGCGGCCTATCCGGTGGTGTCGCCGGGGGGCTGGAACCTGATCGGCCGAACGCCGGCCAAGCTGTTCGATCGCCACCGTGAGGGCTACAGCTTGATGCAACCGGGTGACACCGTGCGCTTCGAAGCGGTTGGCCACGCAGAGTTCATCAATTTGGGCGGTGATGACACGCCATTGGAGGCCCTGGCATGAGCCGTCTGACGATTGAGGCGAGTACGCCGCTGTGCCTGTTGCAGGACGCCGGTCGGTTTGGCGTGCGGCATCTGGGCGTGACCCAGGGCGGCGCGGCCGATTGGCGTTCGATGTCGTGGGCCAACTGGTTGCTGGGCAATGGATTGGATGCGCCGGTGATCGAAATCACCCTCGGTGGTTTTGCCGTGGTGGCCGAGGATGATTGCGTACTGGCGCTGGCGGGCGCGGATCTTGGCGCGCAGGTGGACGGACAAATGCTGGCACCGTGGCGCAGTTTCAGGCTGAACAAAGGTCAGCGTTTGCAGTTCACCCAGCCATTGCTCGGCGCTCGCGCCTATTTGGCCGCACCCGGCGGCTTCGATGCGCCGAAAGTGTTGGGCAGTTGCGCGACGGTGGTTCGTGAGGAGCTTGGCGGTCTGGATGGCATGGGCCGTGCGCTGAACAAAGGCGCGTGTTTGGGCTACTCAGGCAATCCGGTGATGCGGATGCGCGAGCTTACGGCAGGTCAGCAACCCGACCTGGCCCTTGATGCACCTTTGGATCTGGTGCTTGGTGCCCAGATCAGTGAGTTCAGCGGGCAGAGTCTGTTCGATGCGTTCAACAGCGTCTGGAGCCTCGACAGTCGCGCCGACCGGATGGGTATTCGCTTGTTGGGTACGGCGTTGCAGTATCAGGGCAACCCGATGATTTCCGAGGGCATACCGCTGGGGGCCGTCCAGGTGCCGCCAGACGGGCAGCCGATTGTGTTGCTCAATGATCGGCAGACCATTGGCGGTTATCCGCGATTGGGGGCGTTGACACCGTTGGCCCTGGCCCGGTTGGCGCAATGCCTGCCGGGGGCGCAGGTGCGGTTGCGGCCGGTGGTGCAGGAGGTGGCTCATCGGGAGCAGGTTGAGTATTTGCAGCGGTTTTTGAACCGCTAAAAGCATCGCGGGCGAGCCCGCTCCCACAGGTTTCGCGGTGAACACAAAATCTGTGTACGACGCTAAACACTGTGGGAGCGGGCTTGCCCGCGATGGCGTCAGATCAAACAACGCAATTACTTGGACAAAAACCGCATCCCTTCCTCCAACCCACGCAAGGTCAGCGGATACATCTGGTCCTCGATCAAATCCCGCACGATGTTGGTCGACGAGGTATAGCCCCAGGTGTCCTTCGGATACGGATTGATCCAGATGAGCTTCTTGTACTTCTCCTTGAACCGCTGCATCCACACGTAGCCGGCTTCTTCGTTCCAGTGCTCGACGCTGCCACCCGGCTGGGTGATTTCATACGGCGCCATGGCGGCATCGCCAATGAAGATCACTTTGTAATCGGCGCCGTATTTGTGCAGCAGGTCCATGGTGGAAGTGCGCTCGGACGTGCGGCGCATGTTGTTCTTCCACACCGATTCATAAATGAAGTTGTGGAAGTAGAAGTACTCCAGATGCTTGAACTCGGTCTTGCAGGCCGAGAACAATTCCTCGCAAATTTTTACATGGGCGTCCATCGAGCCGCCGATATCGAACAGCAGCAACAGCTTGACGGTGTTGCGGCGCTCCGGGCGCATCTGGATATTCAGCAACCCGGCATCTTTAGCGGTGTGATCGATGGTGCCATCGATGTCCAGCTCTTCCGCCGCACCCTGACGGGCAAACTTGCGCAAGCGACGCAGGGCGACCTTGATGTTGCGCGTACCCAGTTCCACCGAGTCGTCGAGGTTCTTGTACTCGCGCTGGTCCCAGACCTTGACCGCCTTGCCCTGGCGCTTGCCGGCATCGCCAACCCGGATGCCTTGCGGGTTGAAACCGCCGGAGCCAAACGGGCTGGTACCACCGGTGCCAATCCACTTGTTGCCGCCTGCGTGACGTTCCTTCTGTTCTTCCAGGCGTTTCTTGAACTCTTCGATCAGCTTGTCCAGGCCGCCGAGGGACTGGATCGCCGCCCGTTCTTCGTCGGTCAGCGAACGCTCGAACTCCTTGCGCAGCCAGTCTTCGGGGATTAGCGCCTGCAGGTGATCGTCGAGCTTTTCCAGGCCATTGAAGTAGGCACCGAAGGCCCGGTCGAACTTGTCGAAATGCTTTTCGTCCTTCACCAGAATCGCCCGGGACAGGTAGTAAAACTCGTCCATGTCGGCGAAGGTCACGCGCTGTTTCAGCGCGTTGATCAGGTCCAGCAGCTCGCGCACCGAAACCGGCACCTTGGCTGCGCGCATCTCATTGAACAGGTTGAGCAGCATGGCATCAGCCTCTTAGCGGGTACCGCGACGGCTCATGAACGCCAGACGCTCCAGCAATTGCACGTCCTGTTCGTTCTTGACCAACGCACCGGCCAGCGGCGGGATGGCCTTGGTCGGATCGCGCTCGCGCAGCACGGCTTCACCGATGTTGTCGGCCATCAGCAACTTGAGCCAATCCACCAGTTCGGAGGTCGAGGGCTTCTTCTTCAGGCCAGGCACCTTGCGCACGTCAAAGAACACGTCCAGCGCTTCGCTGACCAGGTCTTTCTTGATGTCCGGGTAGTGCACGTCGACGATCCGTTGCATCGTGGTGCGATCCGGGAACGCGATGTAATGGAAGAAGCAGCGGCGCAGGAACGCGTCAGGCAGCTCTTTTTCGTTGTTGGAGGTAATGATGATGATCGGGCGCTTCTTGGCCTTGATGGTCTCGTCGATCTCGTAAACGTAGAACTCCATCTTGTCGAGTTCTTGCAGCAGGTCGTTCGGGAATTCGATGTCGGCCTTGTCGATTTCGTCGATCAGCAGGATCACCCGCTCTTCGGACTCGAACGCTTCCCAGAGCTTGCCTTTTTTCAGGTAGTTACGAACGTCGTGGACCTTTTCCGTGCCCAGTTGCGAGTCGCGCAGGCGGCTGACCGCGTCGTACTCATAGAGGCCTTGATGGGCCTTGGTAGTGGACTTGATGTGCCAGGTGATCAGCTTGGCGCCAAAGGATTCGGCCAGTTGTTCGGCGAGCATGGTCTTGCCGGTGCCCGGTTCGCCCTTGACCAGCAACGGCCGCTCCAGGGTGATGGCTGCATTGACTGCCAGCTTCAGGTCATCGGTGGCGACGTAGGCCTGGGTGCCTTCGAACTTCATTTGCTAATCCTCGAACGGTAACGCCGACCTGAACGAGGCAGGGCGGGGCGCAATAAATGGTCAGCCCCGACTATAACGCGGTGCCCGGTCGACTGTGAACGCAGACGGCTTATTCAGTCTCTGAATGGAGCGTCACATCTTGACCCAGTCTCGGCGCCAAGCGTAAAGGGTTAACCGGCATCAGGTTTCGGTCGCTCGTAGCGTGCGTTGAACGCCTCGATGAAACCGTTGCGTAAAATCTGCAAAAACGCTTCGAACGCGCTGACATCTTGCTGGTGAACATTGCCGCTGAGCTCAACCCGTGTTGCAAACTGATTTTTGCCCTGATTCTTCAGGACGGTCTCAGTGCCCCCGACCAAGGCTTCCCAAACGGAGCGGAACAGGCCCTTGTTCTTGTTTTCCACGTCCTGCTGCCAATTGAATACATCGACGTCGCGTAGCAGCGGCTTTATATAGCCTTTGAGTTGGCCCTTGTTGGCTTTGGCTTCGATCACAACATCACCGTGGCCGGCATTGAAATCAAACTTGCCATAGGCAGAAGCGAAGTCGTTCATGCGCCTGAGTTCAATGTCCCTGGCCCTCATGCGAAATTCGAAATCCTCGAAATTGCTCAGAGGGTCAAACGTCGCATTGGTTTCCAGTGGTGCATGCCCCAGCAAAAGGGCCTTGCCTTCGAAACGGGCGTCACGCTTACCTTTTTTGTCGACCACATTGGTCAGGTTATAAATGCTGGCATCGACCTTCGTGGCGTTCATGTTCACAGGGGGCTTGGAATTGAAGTTGCGAAAGCTGATCTTGCCGTCATGGATCCGCACCTCGTCCAGGGTGATCGGCAGCAGTTTGCCCAACTGGGCGCGCCAGTCGGTGCCTTGCCCAGTCTGAGAGTTTTTCTTGTTGGCGCCGCCGTCGACGAAATTCACTTCGGGGTTGATGAACTGTACTTTGGCGACCACCGCGTGGTCGTACCAGAGCGAATGCCAGCTGACAGAGAGGTCGATCAGCGGTGCATTGACGAAGGGCACTGGTACCTTGCCGTCGACCTTGACGATTTTCAGGCCATTGATTTTGTAGGCACCACGCCACAGCGCCAAATCCACGTCGGTAATCTGACCGCGATAATCCCCCATGTCTGCCAACCGGTCATTCAGGTAATTGCGCACCAGGTAGGGCAGGGCGAAATGCAGGACAATCAGCAGCACAACGATGCCGGCGAGGGTCCATAGCGGCCAGCTGAATCGACGTTTCATAATGGTAAATCTCTGGCGTTCTAAAGCCATTGACTGCGCTGATACCTGGACGTTCGACCAAACTGGACGCCCACGGGCAAGAGGCATACCTTGATGCCCTATTTCAATGCTGTCGTTAAGGACCCAGCCATGAGCCGCATTTTTGCTGACAACGCCCATTCCATTGGCAATACGCCGCTGGTGCAGATCAACCGTATCGCTCCGCGCGGTGTAACCATCCTGGCCAAGATCGAAGGTCGCAACCCTGGTTATTCGGTCAAGTGCCGCATCGGCGCGAACATGATCTGGGACGCCGAAAGCACCGGCAAACTCAAGCCAGGCATGACCATTGTTGAACCGACTTCGGGCAATACCGGTATCGGCCTGGCATTCGTTGCCGCCGCACGGGGTTATAAGTTGATGCTGACCATGCCGGCGTCCATGAGCATCGAACGACGCAAGGTGCTCAAGGCGCTGGGAGCCGAGTTGGTGCTGACCGAACCGGCCAAAGGCATGAAAGGCGCTATCGAGAAGGCTGGGGAAATCGTCGCGAGTGATCCCTCCACCTACTTCATGCCGGCGCAGTTCGAAAACCCGGCGAACCCCGCCATTCACGAAAAAACCACCGGTCCGGAAATCTGGAACGACACAGACGGGGCGGTGGATGTGTTGGTATCGGGCGTCGGAACAGGCGGAACCATCACCGGCGTCTCGCGGTATATCAAGAATACCCAGGGAAAACCGATTCTGTCGGTGGCGGTCGAGCCAGCAGTTTCGCCGGTGATTACCCAGGCGCTGGCCGGTCAAGAGATCAAGCCAAGCCCGCATAAAATCCAGGGTATCGGCGCAGGTTTTGTGCCGAAGAACCTGGATCTGTCGATCGTTGATCGGGTGGAGTTGGTCAGCGACGAGGAGTCAAAGGCCATGGCCCTGCGGTTGATGCAGGAGGAAGGGATTCTGTGCGGCATCTCTTGCGGTGCAGCGATGGCGGTGGCCGTGCGTTTGGCCGAGACCCCGGAAATGCAGGGTAAAACCATCGTGGTGATTCTGCCTGACTCGGGTGAACGTTATTTGTCGAGCATGCTGTTCAGCGATCTTTTCACCGAACAGGAAAACCAGCAGTAACCCACAGGTCTCGGGATATGGTGGAGAAGGCACAAGTGCCTTCTCCCCCTCGAAGGATTGAGGCCTGCCGGCATTCAGGCGCCTCGTGTTTACAGTTGCGTTATTGCGCAATCGTTAATACTGAATATTGAGCCAGGCGGTTTTTCCCGTAGTTGCCAGCGTCTATCATGCCAGCCGCGACGTCGGGGAAATGGCGTTGTGCAAAGTGTCTATTACCAAGGAGTTGTTGATGACCTTTTCCTTTGCCGCGAAGGCGTCGTTGTTGCTGCTGTTTTTGGGCAGTACCCTCTATGTGCATCTGCGTGGCAAGGCGCGTTTGCCGGTCCTGCGTCAATTCGTCAACCATTCGGCGCTCTTTGCCCCCTATAACGCCCTGATGTACCTGTTCTCCAGCGTGCCTTCAAAACCTTATCTGGACCGCAGCAAGTTTCCTGAGCTGGACGTGCTCAAGGACAACTGGGAGGTCATTCGCGACGAAGCGATGCACCTGTTCGACGAGGGCTATATTCGCGCCGCCGAGAAGAATAACGACGCCGGTTTCGGTTCGTTTTTCAAGAAAGGCTGGAAGCGTTTTTACCTCAAGTGGTATGACAAACCGTTGCCATCGGCCGAGCTGCTGTGCCCAAGAACCGTGGAACTGGTCAGCGCCATTCCCAACGTCAAAGGGGCGATGTTTGCGCTGCTGCCGGGTGACAGTCATCTGAACCCGCACCGTGATCCGTTTGCCGGTTCCCTGCGTTATCACTTGGGGCTCTCGACACCCAATTCCGACGACTGCCGCATCTTCGTCGATGGCCAGGTATATGCCTGGCGTGATGGTGAAGACGTAATGTTCGATGAAACTTATGTGCACTGGGTCAAGAATGAAACCGACAAAACCCGAGTGATTCTGTTCTGCGACATCGAGCGACCATTGAGCAATCGACTGATGACGCGCATCAATCGTTGCATCAGCGGCCTGTTGGGCCGTGCAACAGCACCTCAAAACTGTGATGGCGAACGTGTGGGCGGGATCAACCAGGCCTACGCCTGGAGCAAGAACTCCAGCGACAAGGTCAGTGGTGTAGTCAAACAATGGAAGCGACGTAATCCCAAGGCCTATCGCGTGTTGCGACCGGTGCTGGCGGTGGTGGTGTTGACGTTGTTGGGGTATTGGTTGTTCGGCTGAGGCCGGACCAGGAACAAAAAAAACCGCTCTTTGGGAGCGGTTTTTTATGAAGTGAATTTAAACGAAGCGCCTGCCAGCACGCCGACAGGCTCATCGGCACCGGTACCTTCCAATGCCGCTTTAAGTAGTCGTAATTGATTGGCAGGCAGCGCTCTGGCGGGGCGCTTTTTGTTTGTCTTTGAAGTTCTCATGCTGATGCTTTCTTCAACGAGAGCTTTCATTGGGCCTCCAGCGTTGATCGTTAATTGAACAATTGGCTCGATACTAGTCGCTCTCCAAAGCCATCACAAGTCGACCTTCGGTGTCGAATTTGAAACCAAGTTTTTGGTAAAGCGCGATAGCCCCTTTTACAGGCTCTTGTATCTCAATCGTTTTGCTACCAATGGTCCGTGCATACTCGCTAACAGCGATCAATGCCAGCGCTGCGATCCGAGTCTTCAATGGATGAGTTGAGTCTGGCTTTCCTTCAAGACGGACAATTTTCAACCGAAGTCGACTTTGGTTCGGGTTTGCAAAGCACAACCCGCAGAGTTCCAAATCAAACCAGATCGAAAGGTCGAAAGACATTGGCTCCTTGTCTTTCCAAACAACGACCTCATCCCACGTGAAGTGCGATTCAGCGGCCCATAAACCATAGGCCTCCAGTGCGTCGGCGGTGATTGCCTCGAATCGAACTTTTGAGAAGATATTTTTCTTGCCTGCCGGCTCCAAGTCTTCGTCGTGCCGAGTAAGAGTGGAGTTGGCTTCTTGTCTGGCTTTTGATCTGTACAACTGATACCGAAGATAAGTCCGTTCCCTTGGCATGTGATCCCGTGCATTCCATGTCCTTCGTTGGCCGTCGCAGTGAATCCCAAGCCTATGCACCCATCACCAAACTGTCGTTACTGGCCCTTTTTCCAAGTCATTGCAATTCATGTCCCGCGCGGGTTCCCGAGGCAATCTGGTGAATGTCACCAGCCTGTTCTACCTGATGCCAGCGGTGACGGCGGTGATGGGGTACGTGATTTTCGGCAATCGCCTGGCGATGTTGAGCATGCTGGGCATGTTGTTGATCATCGTCGGTCTGGTGTTTGTATTCCGTAAGGCGGCGTAAACCCGAAGAGGCCCGCGCCTTTTTACTTACTCAGCGCATGCTCGGCACGCACCGAGTTCATGAATGCCTGCATCGCCGACGACTGTATGCGATGACGCCGGGTGATCAGGCCATACGGCGGCAATCGTGCTTCGAATTTGATGGGCAGCACCGCCAGCAAATCTCGGCCGGGATAGTCCTCGACCACCGACAGCGGTGTGACACCGAGCATGTCGGTCTGCTGGATCAACGAGAGCAAGGTCATGATCGAGGTGGTTTCGACGATGCTGCTGGGGATGTCGACCCGTGCATTGTGGAACACCTGATTGATGATCGAGCGCATCGGGCTTGGGTGCTGTTGCAGCACCCAGGTCATGTTTTGCAATTCCGCCCAGCTCAGATGGGTCGCCTTCGCCAACGGATTGTGCGCACCGGAAATCACACACAACGCCTCTTCACCGAGGCTGTCGAAGAGCAATTCTTCGGCACGAGCACCCGCCGGAATCCGCCCCAGTACGATGTCCAATTGATCCTGTAGCAGCGCCTGCACAAGCACATCACTGGTATCGACCTGGATGCTCATGGACAACCGTGGATGGCTTTGTTTCAAGGTCGCGATGGTGCGGGTCAGCAGGCCCGAGGCCAGTGCCGGAATGGCGCCGACCGCCACCCGGCCAAGGTTGCCGGACTCCAGCGCCACCAGTTCTTCGCGCATGCCGCTGAGCTCGGCAAACACCATGCGCGCGTAATAGATGACGGTTTCACCGAAGGGGGTAGAGCGCATGCCGCGAGGCAGGCGTTCGAAGAGTTCGACACCGAGCAAGTCCTCGGCTTCGTGCAGCATCTTGGTGGCTGCCGGTTGGGTCATGCCGATATGATCGGCGGCGCGGCGCAGCGAGCCGAATTCCTGCAACGCCAGCATCAGCCGCAGTTGGCGCAGACGCAGTCGACTGTGGATCACATTGGCAACAGGAATTCGGGTCATGGGCCGCGCTCGCAAGAAAGTCTGCGGCAAGCCTGACAACAAATGTCAGGCGTTGCCAGCATTGCTGTATCACAGCACCGATTTTGCCTTGGCGACTGATGCCTTTCGCAGGCCGAGCATGCTTTGCAGCGCTTTGGAAATCAGCGGCCAGAACAGCATCAGCAGCGCCGCCGTGGTCAGGCTGCCCACCAATGGGTTGGACCAGAAGATGCCCAGTTGCCCATCCGAGAACAGCATCGACTGACGGAACGCATCTTCCGCCTTGTCACCCAGGACCGCTGCGAGCACCAGCGGCGCGATCGGGTAACCGAGTTTCTTGAACAGATAACCCAGTGCACCGAAACCAAGCATCAGCACCACGTCGAAGAACGAGTTGTGTACCGAGTACGCGCCGATGGCGCAGACCATGATGATGATCGGCGCGATGATCGAGAACGGTATGCGCAGGATCGAGGCGAACAGCGGCACGGTGGCCAGCACCACGATCAGGCTCACCACGTTGCCCAGGTACATGCTGGCGATCAGGCCCCAGACAAAATCGTGCTGTTCGACGAACAACGTTGGCCCAGGATGCAGGCCCCAAATCATCAAGCCGCCGAGCATCACCGCTGCCGTCGCAGAGCCAGGGATACCTAAAGTCAGCATCGGCAGCAGTGCGCTGGTGCCGGCAGCGTGGTCGGCGGTTTCCGGTGCGATCACGCCTTCGATTTCGCCCTGGCCGAATTTGTCGCGGTTCTTCGAGAAGCGCCGCGCCAGGCTGTAGCTCATGAACGAGGCGGCGGTCGGGCCTCCGGGTGTGATGCCCATCCAGCAACCGACCAGTGTGCTGCGCACGATGGTCCACCAGTAGCGCGGCAATTTCGCCCAGGTGCGCAGGATCACCATCGGCGTGATGCGCGCATGCTCGCCACGGAACACCAGGCCTTCCTCCACGGTGCAGAGGATTTCGCCGATGCCGAACAGGCCAATCACCGCCACTTCGAAACTGATGCCGGTCATCAAGATCGGCTGGTCGAAGGTCAGGCGCAGGTTGCCCGAGACGGTGTCCATGCCAACTGCCGCCATGGCGAAACCGATCATCATCGCGACCACGGTTTTCAGCGGCGGGTTCTTGCTCATGCCGATGAAGGTACAGAAGGCCAACAGGTACACCGCGAAGAACTCCGGCGAACTGAACGACATGGCGAACTCGGCAATCCGCGTCGACAGGAAGGTCAGCAGCAACACCCCGCACAGCGCGCCGATCAGTGCCGAACTGAACGCGGCGGTGAGGGCTTCGGCGGCGCGACCTTCGCGGGCCATCGGGTAGCCGTCGAACGTCGTCGCCACCGATGAGGGCTCACCGGGTATGTTGAACAGGATCGAGGTGATCGAGCCGCCGAACAGCGCGCCCCAATACATGCATGACAGCAGGATGATCGCCGACACCGGCGACATGGTGAACGTCAGCGGCAGCAGCAACGCCACGCCATTGGGGGCGCCGAGGCCGGGTAACACGCCGACCAGAATGCCCAGCAGCACGCCGACCACCATCAGGCCGATGTGGCCTGGGGTCAGGATCAAATTCATGCCTTGCAACAGGGAATCGAATTCGCTCATTTGAAATATCTCCCGACCACGGCAATCAAGTCGCCCAGTGGGCCGGCATCCAGCGGCACCTTGAACCACAATGCAAAAATCAGATAACTGGCAAGCACCGCGCCCAGTGACACACAGGCGATCATCCACTTGCCGTAGGGTTTGGCGCGGACCTTGTCACGCCACATGAACCACGCGATGAACGCCGCGGATGCCAGGTAGATGCCGGTGAACGGCATGGCGCCGACAAACAGGGCAATCGGGATGAACACCGACAACACTTGCTTGAACGCGTCGCGACTGACGAAGGCCACGCTCAAAGCTTGCCAGCGCACCAGCGTCAGCACGCCATTGGCGACACTCGCGGCGCTCAGCAGCAGGCCGATATAGAAAGGGAAATAGCCCGGCTCAGGGCCGGCATCGCCCCAGCCGATCCCTTGTTCGATGCTGCCGAACATCACCACTACGCCGATCAGCGCGGTGAACAATGTCAGGCCGAGTTCGACCCAACGGGTGCCGACCAAAGCCGGTGAATCCGTAGATTGGGACATGAAAGAACCTCCAGCAGGTGACGGCCGCCCTTGGTGAGCGGCCCTGGCAACTTCAGTTTTTCAGCCAGCCGGCTTCCTTGAATACCGGGGTGACGCGGGCGGTGTCTTTTTCGATGTAGGCGGTCAATGGCTCGCCTTCGAGGAAGGTCGGCACTAGCGCGTTCTGCTTCACGTAGGCCTTGAACTCCGGCGTCTCGGTCACTTTGCGCATCAACTCGACGTAGAACGCCCGTTGCTCGGCACTGATATCGCCGGGCATGAACACGGTGCGCGGGAAGCGATACTGGTCGATGCCAAGGCCTTGCTCGTGACAGGTCGGCACGTCGGCCCAGGATTTGTCGCCCGCGACTTTCTCTGTGTAACTCATGCGTTCCTTACTGAACACACAGAGCGGCTCGACCTGATCACCACGCCATTGGCTGATGCTTTCGCTGGGGTTGTTGACGTTGGCGGCGATGTGTTTGCCGGCCAGTTGGGTTGCGGCTTCACTGCCGCTTTTGAACGGGATGTACACCAGTTTGCTGTTGTTGGTTTGATTGAGCAGCAGGGTCAGGGTCTGGTCGACGTCCTTGGACTGGCTGCCGCCCATGCGCAGGTTCGACGGATCAGCCTTGACCGCTTCATAGAAGCTTTTCGCGTCTTTCCACGGAGCACCTTTGTAACTCCAGAGGATGAAGTCGTCCTCGGCCACGGCGGCAATCGGTGTCAGCTCCTGCCATTGGTAGCCCAGCTTGGACACCAGCGGCAGCAGGTAAATGTTATTGGTGCCGATCACCAGTTTCTCGGCATCGCCCTTGTTCATTTTCATGTCGAGAAACGCTTCGGCGCCATTGCCGCCGCCCTTGTTGAGGACGATGGTATTAACGTCGAGAAACTTGTGCGTGGTGATGATCGACTGGATCAGGCGACCGAGCTGGTCGGTGCCACCACCGGGGCCACCGGCCACGACGATTTCGACATTCTTGTCCGGTTGCCAGGCGTGAGCCAGAGCAGGGAGGGCGCCGGCAGCGAGCAGGGTGCAACCGAGAAACAGACGGGATGTGCGACGGACGAATGCATTTCGCATGGAAGAGCCTCGTTTTATGTTCTTGTAATTGTTATGAGCGACTTGTCTGAGCGGTAAAGCCGCAAGCCTGGGCCGAGTGTGGGAACGTGCCGTCGCCGCGTCTAGTCAAAACAATACATACACCGATAGCCTGGGGTTATCGCTCGGCAACGGCAACGCCGTTTCAATTGTGCAAAGCCCCGCGCCAGAGCGATTTTAGAAACAAGTGGAAACAGTGGGGTTCGCTGAAAGCCTGGTGAAAGCACGGCATGACATAACCCGAGGCTATCGCCTTATCTCAAGTTTTGATTAGACGGTTATCAGTGAGCCTTCGATAGTGCTCAACAGGTCAGCCCTGTGGGTCGACGTTTGCATCTCCACAAAAATAATAAAACGAGGTACGCACCATGGCTCGTCCCAGTGCTTCCCTGCAGCTGTCCGGCGCAGACGATCCGTCCAACGCCGCTGTACCGCAGGCCACCACCGCCAAAGCCAGCAATGTGCGCTGGCGCATCTTCGCGATCATCTTCGCGCTGACCATGGTTAACCTGATCGATCGGGTGTCACTGTCCATCGCGATGCCGACGATTGCCCATGAGTTTTCCCTGTCGCCCAGCATGCAAGGGCTGATCCTCAGCAGTTTTTTCTGGGCTTATGCGCTGTTGCAGATTCCAGGGGGCTGGATGATCGATCGTTTCGGCCCGCATCGAGTCATCAGTTGGTCCACCGGGTTGTGGGGGACGTTCCAGGTGCTGGCAGCGTTTGCCACCGGTGGTTTGTCATTACTGTTTGCCCGCGTGGCATTGGGGGCCTCCGAGGCTCCGCTGTTTCCGTCCGGCGGCAAGCTGATTTCCCTGTGGCTGGCGCCCAGCGAACGCAGTCGCGGCGCGGTACTGATGGACAGCGGCAGCCCGCTCGGCGTGGCCTTGGGCGGGTTGATCATTGCCTACCTGATTGCCTCGCTGGACTCCTGGCGATTGGCGTTTGTCATCGCCGGTGTTGCGACACTGGTATTGGCCTGGCTGGCGCGGCGCTATCTGCGTGACGATCCGGCCAGCCATCCACAGGTCAATGAACTGGAACTGGAAAAAATCAACGCTGGACGCGCTACGCCTGCCGCCGAAGCCGCCCGCGCACCGGTCAAGGGCCTGGGCATCGCCGCGCGCTCCCTGAGCGGTTTGCTGATCGGGCGGGCCAGTTGGGCGATGGTGTACTTCGGCTTGCTGACCTGGGGGCCGAGCTACCTGGCTCAGGCTCGCGGGTTTGATATCAAGGGCATTGGTGCGGCGACCTTTGTGATCTTCGTCTGCGGCGCCTTGGGTTCGTTGACCGGTGGATTCCTCTGCGATGGCTTGATCCGCAAGGGCGTCAGTCGCCCGGTGGCGGTCAAGAGCCTGCTGGCGTTCTCCGGCCTGGTGGCCCTCGGTGCGTTCCTGCTGTTGCCAACGCTTAGCAACCCTTTTGCGGCCGTGGCGTTGTTGGCGATGACTGCGTTTTTCCTGATGTGGGGCAGCCTCTACTGGAGTTTCCCGGCGCTGCTGGCAGCACCTGCGCGGGTTGGCTTGATCGGCGGTGTGATGAACATGGCCGGCAGCACCGGCGGTATTGCGGTGCCGATCCTGGTGGGGGTGATCCTGCAAATGTCCGGTGGCTTTGCGCCGGTGCTGGGTTTCTTCGCGGCCTGCTCGGCGGTGTTCGTGCTGGCAACCTTGTTCATCAGCCTTGACGAGGTGCGCCATGACTGAGCCCTCACTGAAAAAAGCATGGGACGGTCCGATCATCGACGCCCATCATCACTTCTGGGACCCATCGATCAACGATCATCCGTGGTTGGCGCCCCAAGCCAATATTCCATTCCGCTACGGCGATTACAGCGCGATCAAGCGCCGCTATTTTCCAGAGGACTATTTCGCCGATGTCGGTGAACATCGGGTGGTGCAAACGGTGTACGTCGAAACCGAATGGAACCCGCAAGACCCGATTGGCGAAACCGTATTCATAGAACAATTGGCCGCCCGTTACGGCGTACCGAATGCCGTGGTCGCGCAGGCCTGGCTCGATCATCCGGACGCCATCGATGTGCTGACCGAACAGGCCAGTTTCAAGTGCGTGCGCAGTGTTCGCCACAAGCCCGGAGGCCCGACCGCCCCGGATCAGGTCGGGCACATGCGCAGCCTGATGAGCGATGAGCACTGGCGCCGCAGTTACGCAGCCCTTGAAGGCCTTGACCTGCATTTCGATCTGCAGACGCCCTGGTGGAACCTGCACGAAGCCGAACGCCTGGCCCGAGACTTCCCGAACATTACGCTGATTCTCAACCATGCCGGATTGCCCAACGATCGCAGCGCCGAAGGCCTGGCCGGCTGGCGGTTGGCAATGGCGCGACTGGCCCAGTGGCCGAACGTGCAGGTGAAGATTTCCGGCCTGGGGCAGGGCGGCCAACGTTGGCGTGCCAAGGACAACGCCTGGATCGTGCGTGAAGTGATCGCCATGTTTGGAACTGGCCGGGCCATGTTCGCCAGCAACTTTCCGGTGGACAGCCTCTGCGGTTCGTTCGATGACATCTACAGCGGTTTCAAATCCATCGTCGCCGATTTGCCAATGGCCGATCAGGAGCGACTGTTCTACAGCAACGCGCAGCGGGTGTATCGCTGCGAACCATGCGCCATTGACCGGGCGTGGCCTGAACCCTTGAGGAGTGAAGCATGAAAAAATCCACCATCGCCATGGTCCTGGGTGACCCGGCAGGTATTGGCCCTGAGTTGATCGCACGCCTGCTCGCCGAGCCCGACGTGCGCAGCAAGGCCAACGTGATCCTGATCGCCGACGAGGCGCAGATGCGTCGTGGCATGCGCATTGCCAGCGTGGAGTTTCCCTACCGTCGCGTCGAGTCGCTGGATCAGCTGTCGTTTGTCGATGACACGCCACTGTTCTTTGATTTTCGCGGAGACACCGTTGGCGAGTTTCCACGCAGCGAAGCGAGTGTGATTGGCGGTCGCTACAGCCTCGACACCCTGGAAAAAGCGCTGCGCCTGACCGAAGCCGGCACCACCGACGCGATCCTGTTCGGGCCGTTGAACAAGACGTCACTGCACATGGCCGGCATGGCGCATAACGACGAACTGCACTGGTTTGCCGAGCTGCTGGATTTTCACGGACCGTTCTGCGAGTTCAACGTGCTCGACAACCTGTGGACGTCACGGGTGACCTCCCACGTGGCGCTCTCCGAGGTCTCGGGCCTGCTGAGTGAGCAGCGCGTGGTGGAAGCGATTCAACTGATCGACACTGCTCTCAAGCGCAATGGCCTGGAGAAACCGCGAATCGGCGTTTGTGGCTTGAACCCGCATAACGGCGACAACGGCTCGTTCGGCAGAGAAGAGCTGGACATCATCGGCCCGGCCGTACGCTCGGCACAGGCGCTGGGAATTGCAGCGGAAGGGCCGTATCCGGGGGACACGATTTTCCTCAAGGTCCAGGGCGATGCCAGTGCCTTTGATGCGGTCGTGACGATGTACCACGACCAGGGCCAGATCGCGATCAAGCTGATGGGCTTCTCCCGTGGCGTGACGGTGCAAGGCGGCCTGCCGATCCCGATCACCACCCCGGCCCATGGCACCGCGTTCGACATTGCGGGGCAGGGCAAGGCCAACGTTGGCGCCACGCGCCAGGCGTTCGAAATCGCGTGCCGGATGGGCGCTAACCGCCACTAAAAGCGCTAGATCAAAAGATCGCAGCCTTCGGCAGCTCCTACAGGGATCGCATACACCTGTAGGAGCTGCCGCAGGCTGCGATCTTTTTGTTTTTGGCTGATAACCCAAATCAGGCATTAAGCCGATTTTGCTATCACCCCAGGTTATCGCCGGATACGCATAAGTGATTATCCGCAGCCCCTTGGCGCTGGCTAAAGTCGCCCCATCGAATGCCGGAGCCGACCCATCGAGGGGTTCTGCGCACACGACTCAACAACTACAAGAAGCCGGCAGCGCAAGGAACTGTATTCATGAAAATCAAAGCAATCCGTACCCGCGTGTTCGAGTGGAAAGGCAAAGTCGTCCCACCTCAAGCGCACTTCTGCACCAACGCCAGTGACATCCTGTTCGAGCGCGGCGATGCCATGGGCTCGTTCCGTTTCCACGGCTGGCTGGTGGTGGAAGTCGAGACCGACACCGGTCTTGTCGGCATCGGTAACTGCGCCCTGGCGCCACGTGTGGCCAAGGAAATCATCGACACGTATCTGGCACCGATCGCCATTGGCGAGGACCCGTTCGACAACGAATACATCTGGCAGAAAATGTATCGCCAAAGCCACGCCTGGGGCCGCAAGGGCATCGGCATGGCGGCGATCTCGGCGATCGATATCGCGATCTGGGACATCATGGGCAAAGCGGTCAACAAGCCCGTGTTCAAACTGCTCGGTGGCCGTACCAAGGAAAAGATCTGGACCTACGCGTCCAAGCTCTACGCCAACGACAACCTCGACCTGTTTCTCGAAGAAGCCCAGGGCTATCTGAACCAAGGGTTCACCGCGCTGAAAATGCGTTTCGGCTATGGCCCGAAAGATGGCCCGGCGGGCATGCGCAAGAACATCGAACAAGTGCGAGCATTGCGTGAACTGGCAGGGCCAGACGTCGACATCATGCTCGAATGCTACATGGGCTGGACCCTGGAATATGCCCGTCGCATGTTGCCGAAACTGGCGGAATTCGAACCGCGCTGGCTCGAAGAACCGGTGATCGCCGACGACATCGAAGGCTACATCGAACTGAAAAAAATGGGGATCATGCCGATCTCCGGCGGCGAACATGAATTCACCTCCTACGGCTTCAAAGATCTGCTGGAGCGCCGCGCCGTCGACGTGATCCAGTACGACACCAACCGTGTCGGCGGTATCACTGCAGCGCGCAAGATCAACGCCATGGCTGAAGCCTGGTCGGTGCCGGTCATCCCCCACGCGGGGCAGATGCACAACTATCACCTGACCATGTCCACCACCGCCTCGCCGATGGCCGAGTTCTTCCCGGTGTTCGATGTCGAAGTCGGCAACGAACTCTTCTACTACGTGTTCAAGGGCGAGCCGCAACCGGTCAACGGCTACATCCAGCTCGACGACAACAAGCCGGGCCTGGGCCTGGAAATCTCCGATGAATACCTGAGCGACTTCAACATCATCGAGTGACCTTGAGGCGCCGCTTGCGGGCGGCGCCAACCCTGACTTTCTGGAGGGCCGCCATGCGCCTGATTCAATTCGAAAACACTGCCGGGGAACGCCAGGTCGGACTCGTCGAGGGTTCGCACGTCCAGGTGCTGCGTGACACTCGCAGTACCCGTGAACTGGCCCTCGCAGCTATCCGTGCCCAACGCAGTCTGCAAGAAGAAGTCGCGCAGCGCGGCACCGAGCCAGGCCCGGAATACGCGCAGCTGTTGCAGTTGGGCAAAGTCCTGCCTCCGCTGGACCATGAAGACCCAGCCCACTGCCTGATCAGCGGCACCGGCCTGACTCATCTGGGCAGCGCTTCGGCACGGGACAAAATGCACCAGCATGACGGCGAGGTAGAAGCCGGCATGACCGACACCATGCGCATGTTCAAGTGGGGTCTCGACGGCGGCAAGCCGCAAGCAGGGCAAGTCGGTGCGCAGCCGGAGTGGTTCTACAAGGGCGACGGCAGCATTGTCGTGCGCCCCGGCGCGGACTTTCCCGTGCCACCGTTTGCTGAAGACGCTGGTGAAGAGCCGGAGCTGACAGGCCTCTATGTGATCGGCGACGACGGCCTGCCGTATCGCGTCGGTTATGCGCTGGGCAATGAGTTTTCCGACCATGTCATGGAGCGGCGCAACTACCTGTACCTCGCGCATTCAAAACTGCGCAGTTGCTCCTACGGTCCCGAGTTGCGTGTCGGCGAATTGCCCCGGCATCTGGTCGGCACCAGCCGGATCAAGCGCGACGGCGTAACCATCTGGGAAAAAGAGTTTCTCAGCGGTGAAGACAACATGTGTCACAGCCTGGCCAACCTGGAATTCCACCACTTCAAATACGCCCAGTTTTTGCGCCCGGGCGATGTTCACGTGCACTACTTCGGCACCGCCACGCTGTCGTTTGCCGATGGCGTGAAGACCCAGCCGGGAGATCGCTTCCAGATCAGCCTCGATGAATTCGGTGCGCCTTTGGTCAACGGCATTGGCGAAAGTGCCCAGCCGTTGGCAATCGGCCAAATACGCGCACTTTAAAAGCAATGATCGGGAACACCACTGGACCTGTGGGAGCTGGCTTGCCAGCGATGGGGCCCCAAGGCCTTGCGCCGTCTTTGTGGGCGCTATCGCCAGCAAGCCGGCTCCTACAGGTCGTATACCCGTATCGACACAAACGATCAGGAAATCCCTCATGAGCCTGCCACTCGGACACAATTACATCGGCGGTCGCCGCAGTGCCAACGGCACAGTGCAGCTGCAAAGTCTCGACGCCACGACGGGTGAGCCATTACCCGGATTTTTCTTTCAAGCATCCGAAGCCGAAGTGGATGCCGCCGCCAAAGCTGCAGCGGCGGCCTACCCGATCTACCGCAACCTGAGCGCGGAAAAACGCGCGACGTTCCTCGACGCTATCGCCGACGAAATCGATGCCTTGGGTGATGAGTTCGTCGCCACCGTGTGCCGCGAAACCGCGTTGCCTGCCGGGCGCATTCAAGGTGAGCGCGGGCGTACCAGCGGACAGTTGCGACTGTTCGCCAAGGTGCTGCGTCGCGGTGACTTCTATGGTGCGCGTATCGACCGCGCGCTGCCGGACCGTCAGCCGTTACCACGCCCGGACCTGCGTCAGTACCGCATCGCCATGGGACCGGTGGCGGTGTTCGGCGCGAGTAACTTTCCGCTGGCATTCTCCACCGCTGGCGGCGATACCGCCTCGGCGCTGGCGGCTGGTTGCCCGGTGGTGTTCAAAGCCCACAGCGGGCACATGGCGACCGCCGAATGGGTGGCAGACGCGATCATTCGCGCTGCCGAACGCACGCAAATGCCGGCCGGCGTATTCAACATGATTTATGGCGGCGGCGTCGGTGAATGGCTGGTCAAGCATCCGGCGATTCAGGCCGTGGGTTTCACCGGTTCGCTCAAGGGCGGCAATGCCCTGAGTCATATGGCTGCCACCCGACCACAGCCAATTCCGGTGTTTGCCGAGATGTCGAGTATCAACCCGGTGTTCCTGCTGCCCGAAGCGTTGGCGGTACGCGGTGAGCAGATCGCTGCGCAACTGGCCGGCTCGGTGACCCTGGGTTGCGGGCAGTTCTGCACCAATCCCGGTCTGGTCATCGGCCTGCGTTCGCCGCAGTTCAGCACCTTTGTGCAAACCTTTTGCGCCAACATGAACCAGCAACCGGCGCAAACCATGCTCAATGCCGGCGCACTGGCCAGTTACAGCCATGGCTTGGGTGAGCTGCACGAACACCCGGGGTTGACGCATTTGGCCGGGAAGCCGCAACAGGGCAATCAGGCGCAACCGCAAGTGTTCAAGGCCGATGTCAGTCTGCTGCTCAAGGGCGATCCATTGCTTCAGGAGGAAGTGTTCGGGCCGACCACCATCGTCATCGAAGTCGAGGACCGCACGCAGTTGGCCGAGGCATTACAGGGCTTGCGCGGGCAGTTGACGGCGACGCTGATTGGCGAGGCCGACGAGTTGGTGGAGTACCGCTGGCTGGCTGAGTTGCTGCAGGAGAAGGTCGGGCGGATTCTGCTCAATGGCTATCCGACTGGCGTTGAGGTGTGCGAGGCGATGGTTCATGGCGGGCCGTACCCGGCGACGTCCGACTCACGCGGCACCTCGGTCGGAACCCTGGCCATCGACCGCTTCCTGCGGCCGGTGTGCTTCCAGAATTACCCGAACGCGTTGCTGCCCGAGGCGTTGCAGGACAGTAATCCACTGGGGATTCGGCGGTTGGTGGATGGGGAGGTAAGTAGTCTGGCTTTGTAGATTTGCTGTCTGGGCCACCGCTATCGCTGGCAAGCCAGCTCCCACAGTGATTGATGTCGTACACGGAATTTGTGTGCAACACCAAACCCTGTGGGAGCTGGCTTGCCAGCGATGGCGTCCTCAGCCTCACCGCAACCTACTTGGCTGCAGCCGGCCTCAACACCAACCACAACGCCAACCCAATCAACACCCCGCCATAGATATGCGCCATCGACAGCGGCTCATCGAGAAACATCGCCCCCCACAACACCCCGAATGGCGGGATCGCGAAGGTCACGGTCGACGATTTCACCGGGCCGATCGAGGTCAGCAGACGGAAGTAGATGATGTACGCGAACGCCGTACATGCCAGGCCCAGTCCCAACAACGACAACCAGACATTCCAACCGCCCCAACTGGCCGGTGGCTGGCTGGCGACGCTGTAGCCAAACAGCGGCAGCAGGAACAGGGTCGCGCCGAGCATGCTGCCCAGCGCCGACAGACGGCTGTCGAGCCCACCGGCCTGATCCAGCCAGCGGCGGGCGAGGAATCCGGCGAAGCCGTAGCAGGTGGTGGCGAGCAGACAGGCGAGGGCGCCCATCAACAGTTGCAGATCGAAGGCCACCGGGCCGGCGCGGGTCAGGATGCCGACGCCGAACAACCCCAGGAACACACCGCCGAGCTTGGCGCCAGAGAGCCGCTCATGGAAGAACAGACTGCCGATCAACACCCCCATCAATGGCGTGGTGGCGTTGAAAATCGCCGAGTAACCGGCCGGTAAAACCTGGGCTGCTACCGAATAAAGCGTCGCCGGAAGTCCGGAGTTGATCACCCCGAGCAGCATCACGGTTTTCAGCTTGCCCTTGAAATCCCAGCTGATGCGCATCAGTCCGAGAATCACCAACAGCCCGACCGCCGCGATAGATACGCGAAAGAAAGCCGTGGGAATCGTGCCAATCACTGGGGCGATGATGCGCATGAACAGAAAGCTCGCACCCCAAATGGCCGCCAGTGACAGTAAACGGAATAGATCGACGGGGTTCACTGCGCGCTCCAGGCTTGATCGGGACAAGAGTGTTGCCGAGCGACCGATCGATGGCAACCGGAAAACGGGCATTCAATTCCAGCCGAAAATTACACTTCTCCTGCACCCGCTTCACTGGCTAAGCTCAGGGCTCATGAATTCCCGCAGAGGTCTCACCATGCCGCAGCAATGGCCAGCCGCCGACATCGCCCGCTTGATCCTCGATGGCTTTGACGATTACCGCGAGCATTTCCGCCAGATCACCGACGGCGCCCGGGCTCGCTTCGAGCAGGCCAAGTGGCAGGAGGCGCAGTCGGCGTCAGCGGCACGGATCAATCTGTACGAAGAGAAAGTCAGCGAAACGGTGGGGCGACTGCGCACGGCGTTCGACGCAGACACGCTGGATGTCAGCTGCTGGCCGCTGGTCAAGAGCGCCTACATCACGCTGATCGACCTGCGTTTCGACGACGAACTGTCCGAGACTTGGTACAACTCGATTTTCTGTGGCCTGTTCAGTCATGACCTGATCAGCGACGGCTGCATGTTCATCCACACCACCCGGCCAAGCCTGCGCCGGGCGCGCGCCGCGCAAACCCGCACCTACAAGCCCCAGGGCCAGTTGTCGGGCATGTTGGCGAGCATCTTTGCCGACTATCGCTTCAGCGAGGAATACGCCGACCTGCCCGGCGACCTGAAACGCCTCGAAGCGCAACTGCGCGAAAACCTGCCGGATTGGGTGTGCAAGGACCCGGAACTGAGCGTCGAGCTGTTTTCCTCGGTGCTCTACCGCAACAAAGGCGCGTATCTGGTCGGGCGTATCTACACCGCCGATGAGCAATGGCCGCTGGCGATCCCGCTGATTCACCTGGAGGGTCGCGGCATCCAGATCGATGCGCTGATCACTGACGAAGCGGATGTGTCGATCATCTTTTCGTTCACCCGTTCATATTTCATGGTGGATGTGCCGGTACCGGCGGAGTTCATCGGTTTCCTCAAGCGCATCCTGCCGGGTAAGCACATCGCCGAGCTGTACACCTCGATCGGCTTCTACAAACACGGCAAGTCCGAGTTCTACCGGGCGCTGATCAATCACCTGGCCAACACCGACGACCAGTTCATCATGGCGCCCGGTGTGCGCGGGATGGTCATGAGCGTGTTCACCCTGCCGGGCTTCAACACCGTATTTAAAATGATCAAGGACCGTTTCTCACCGTCGAAAAACGTCGACCGTGCGACGGTGATCGAGAAATACCGCCTGGTGAAAAGCGTCGACCGTGTCGGACGCATGGCTGATACCCAGGAGTTCGCCGACTTCCGTTTCCCGTTGAGCAAGTTCGACCCGGCGTGCCTGGAAGAACTGCTGGAAGTCGCGCCCTCCACGGTGTCGGTGGAGGGCGATACCGTACTGATTCGCCACTGCTGGACCGAACGGCGCATGACGCCGTTGAACCTGTATCTGGAAAACGCCAACGAAGCGCAAGTGCGCGAGGCCCTGGAAGACTATGGCCTGGCGATCAAGCAACTGGCGGCGGCGAACATTTTTCCCGGTGACATGCTGTTGAAGAACTTCGGTGTCACCCGTCACGGTCGCGTGGTGTTTTATGACTACGACGAGATCTGCTTCCTGACCGAAGCCAACTTCCGCCACATTCCGGCACCGCGTACACCCGAAGACGAAATGGCCTCGGAGCCGTGGTATTCGATTGGGCCGCTGGATGTGTTCCCGGAAGAGTTTCCGCCGTTCCTGTTTGCCGATTCGGGGCAGCGCAAGCTGTTCGATCAGTTGCATGGCGAGTTGTATAACGCCGACTACTGGAAGGGATTGCAGGAGGCGATTCGGGGAGGAAAGGTGATTGATGTGTTTCCGTATCGGCGCAAGGGCCTCGGTAGCGAATAACTCACATGATCGTTCCCACGCTCCGCGTGGGAATGCATCCCTGGACGCTCCGCGTCCGCTTTTGGGACGCAGAGCGTCCCTTGCTGCATTCCCACGCAGAGCGTGGGAACGATCACGGTGAGGAGTAAAATCTGCGACAATCCGCAACCTGCGCCACTAGACGACTGAATTGCGTACCCGATGACCGACGAATCGCCCTCCATCG